>JAFUQZ010000022.1 GCA_017472085.1 Akkermansia sp.
ATGGCAACCCTGGAGTCGCTGGTTTGACCACAGGGAATACCTGGCAGACCGCGTGCGCGGGTTCTGCACCCGCTGGGGCGGACGGGATTTGCTCAACATGAGCTACTACGCCCGCGTGAAACGTGCCGGCATCTCCACCGCACCACCCGCCGAGGCCCGGCTCATGTACGAACCGCAAA
This sequence comes from Akkermansia sp., assembly GCA_017472085.1. Taxonomy (GTDB): domain Bacteria; phylum Verrucomicrobiota; class Verrucomicrobiia; order Verrucomicrobiales; family Akkermansiaceae; genus Akkermansia. Next base: position 180 of record JAFUQZ010000022.1, read on the forward strand.
TCCACGGACTCTCCCCGAACGCAATAATTATCAGCCGCTAATCCACCCCACCTCGCTCGCAACAGCGAGCGACCACGGGGCGCAAGTCCCTTTCACGTATCAACTTTCACGAAGCCCAAGACTCCTTTCACGCGAGATAAATCACAGAATTCGCAGATTTCTCTCGCTTCCGAAAGCATACCAGGATAAACTATTGATAGAGCCATGAAACCGTACCTGACACCCCTTTTTCTCGGAGCGACCTCCGTTGCAGTCGCTTCCGGCGTGGAGTACTACCCTCGCCATCTGAGCATTCGTTTCGATGAGCCGGTTGTGCTGCAGAGTGAGCGGTTCAGTGATAGCTGTGACCAATTTGATCTGACAGGAGATGCCGCCCACCGCCCCATGTGTCGATGGGTAGACCAGAATCGTCTGGATATCGCGTTTGCGGAGGGGACATCCGTGTTCACCAGGTTTCGGCTGGCATTCAAGCCGGGGCAGGCAAGATATCTGAGCGGAGCTCCCATGGAGCAGACGGAATGGACCTTCTCCTGTCCCCGCCCGACCCTGCTTGCGCGACGGGTGCCCGGCACTCCCACCGCGACATTCTGCATCCACCCTTCCGACAACCTCACCAAAGAAGCGCAGGCGTTTTCCGTCAGCACCCCGGTGCGATACGAGTTCCGGGCTTACACCACGGATGAAAACGGACCGACCGCCACCGATGATGCGCCCATTCCCGCCACAACGGAACCGGCCACACTGGGCATGATTCCCGTCAGTCTCCGAGCCCACGCACTGGAGGTACTGGACAGGAATAAGACAGACTGGAAAACGGTGAACAAAGACACCCCTGTTCCCGGCTTCATCGTGGTCAGGGCCCCGCAACCGCAGGAGACCGGCACACTATGGAGATTCCGCATGATTCCGGCCGAAAAAAGCGGATTCCGGGAGGATAAACAGGATGAAATCTTCTTCAACGGGGAAAAGGAGCTCGGAACTGATGTGGGCTCATTCATCTCCGACCAGCCGGACGAGGGACAACAGGCAGAGGCTCAGCAGCGCATGCGCGTGAAAATCTGCTTCTCCGCTCCCGTGCGGAAAAGTGATTTACCGGGCATTTTCCAAAACCTCATCATTCGGGCAAAAGGACAACAGGCCGACACCGATGGTAACACCAAGACTCTCACCATCGACGGGAAAGAAACTCGCTTCACCCTGATGATGCCCACGTCAACCCCGACTCATCATCCGGCCATTTCCCGGAATTCAGATAATGAACGAGTCGCCTACGCCCCGGATGACACTACTGATGCCATGCTTCTGGAAGTGAATCAGATGGTACCGACAGAGCTGGACATCGTCCTCCCGGCAGGAATCGCCGCCTCCAACGGACTGACCACAGCATGCGAACACCTCCACCGTCTGAGCCTGCATCCGGCCGCGCCGCAACTGGGGATTGGCATGCCCCGGCTTCCCCTGCGGGGAGACCACACCTTCCTCCTGCCGGTGCACAATGTGGGATCTCTGGAAATGCAGGTTTTCCACATGAATGCAGAGCAGTTCCTGAAAGACGGCAGTGTGATGTCCGGGCTGACGCAGCAATCGGAGTGCGCTACTCATCTGGCGCAGCTTCACTATCAGCTCGCTCTGGCAGAGAAACAGGATCTTGCGGACAAGGAGGACACCCTGAAGCAGATGCGCCGGCGCATTGAGCAAACAACGGCGCGACTGTTGAAACGCCGTCTTTCCACCCTGCCGATTCTGCCCGGTCTGACGGCATTCGAGCCCCACACCATTTCCCCGCAGTCCGTGGACGACTCCACGCTGCTGTACTCCCGCGACATCTGTGTGAATCTGGATACTCTCACAGGCGGACAGACTAAACCCGGTTTCTACATTGTCAAGGTACGGCCGGAAGTGACCCCGGCCGTTCGTCGTGTCCTTGAATCTCTGGGGCTGAAGCCCGATACCTTTGACCGGGAACAATACTTCCCGATTCAGGTGACCGACCTGCTTGCCTCCGCAGATGAGGGTTTGCTTTTCCTCACGCGCCTGAGCAACGGTTCTCCGGTGCAGGAGGGTGAAGTGCTGTCGGCAACCGGGGAGAGACTCACGGTTCGCAACGGCATCTGCAACACCGGAGATTGGGATAGAGACTGCATCGTCTGTGCCGGAGAAGATTACACCACCGTCACCACCGATTCCTCCGGCCGGGAAAACGGGTATAAATTGCAGGCCGAAACCTTTGCAGACCGACCGCTGTACCGCCCGGGCGACACGGTAAATCTGCGCGGGGTGCTGCGCCGCATTTCCTCCGCGGCTGATTGCAGCCGGGCAGATGAGGTCAAGCTGCTGAAACTGACGGTGCTCCGACCGAACGGCGAGATTCTCCTCAACCGGGATATCACACCGGATGAATACGGCTGCTGGGCACACTCTTTCCCCCTGCCGGAGGGTGATGAGGACATCACCGGGAACTATAGGGTAAAGCTGGAAGCCCCCGGCAAAACCCTCAGTGGTGATACCCTCTTCCTTTCCTGTCAGGTATTCCGGCGCGATGCCTTCACTGCAGAGCTGAAGTTGCAGGCAGCCCCCATCTGCCCGGACAGGTTCACCGTCTCTGTCCGGGCCATGGATTTCAACGGCACTCCGCTCAGCAACGCCGAAGCGGAGCTGAAGGTGAGCTGCTCGGCCCCCATGCTGTCCCGGGAAGCCGGGGAAAATCCCGCCGACACGCTGAGCTTCCGCATCAAAACGGATGCGCAGGGCTCAGCCTCCGCCAGCGGCATCATCACACCGGATTTCCCGATTCATCTCAATGGACAGGTCTTCCTGAGCGTCAGCGGCAGTGTGGTCAATGACCGTAAGGAATACCTGCAACTTCCCTCGAAACACGCTCGCATCCACGCCGCAGATTTCACGGCAGAACAGCATCGCTCCACCATACGACTGCGCACGGTGGCAACAGAGCCGGGCATTCTTCCCCGTGAACAGGCGGTGCATGTGCGGGTGAGTGCCGACATCATGCAGACAGAAAAGCTGCCGAATGGTATCGTTATCACGAGGCAACAGGAAAAATGCCTGCTGGAGAAAGATATCACCATCCCTGCCAACTGCGAAGAGGGTATCCCCCTGCCGCTGAATAAGCTTTACCAAGAGGCCGGCACACCCCGCCGACTTGATATCCGCATCTCCGGCACAGACCCCGCCGGGCGCAGACTGGAGAGTCTGCGCCACTATTACCGATGGGATGCGCAGGACGAGGGGGAATCCGAATCAGAGGCTCAGGAAAACACGCAAATCACCATCGTCCCCGAAACCAACACTCTGCGGGCAGCGCTTCAGACTCACCGCGCCGGCGAGGCCCTGCTGGTACTGCAATCCCGTCGTGGCATCCGCGCCATTCCCTTACGGGTTCAGGGGAAGAAGGAAACGCAGCGCATTCCGCTGATGGAAGGTGAAAACGGACATATCTCCTGCCAGCTGTTTCAACCGGCAGAGGGGAAAAGCAAGCTCTTCACCGAATGGGTCAGCGACTCCGATTCCTGCATTGTGCCGCGTCCTGAGACCTTGTTGAACGTGTCCCTTTCCACCCCTGAGCAGGACCTCCTGCCGGGAAGTGAAACAGAGCTGCGAGGAACGGTTACCCTGCCCGATGGCAGTGCGGCGGATGCAGCCGTCACGCTCTTTGCCGTGGATAAAGGGATGCTGTCCGCAGCCCCCTACAACCTGCCGGTTCTCAGCGCCGAATTCGCCCGGATGCGGCTGCCGCGTCTGTATTTAAGGAGTCGGAATCACGACTGGCTCAACAACCGGGAAAGGCTTATTCCTCAGCTGTTGGAACCGCTTTACGATGGCAGAATTGTCGGCGCCGGAAGATGGGTCCGAAACTACCCGGACCAATACCGCGCCAAAGCCGCTCGAAGCTTTGCCGCAGGCGGGAGCGTTGAGCACTCCGCAGAGGCGGGCTCAGACGAGGAAATGGAAGAAGGTGTTACTGTGGATTTAGGTATGGGACTGGGTTCGGGGCTCAGAGAGGAAGAGTCGAATGCAGTTGCGGCTGCGCCATCGGCCATCATCGCAACAAAAGGCACTCCTATGCCACGACTTCGTACGGATTTCTCCCCCGTAGCCGTCTGGCAGGCAGCGCTCAGGACTGATGCCGAGGGCAGGTTCTCCACCGGGGTGAAGCTGCCCGACACCCTCACCTCCTACCGCGTCTTTGCCGTGGCCGTGAGCCGCTGCGGCAAGCGCTTCGGACAGGCTGAGAGCGAGTTCCGCGTCAATCAGCCGCTCATGCTGACTCCCGGCACGCCGCTCTTCATGA
>JAFUQZ010000023.1 GCA_017472085.1 Akkermansia sp.
CTGTCGCGGTGAAGCCTTGGCGAAGACGGAACCGCCTGCCTAAGCGCTACCGCCCTCACGGGCTCTGAAATTCCGCACGCCTGCGGCGTGCAAAATGCCCGACAATTTCCAATTTTTCCTTTGCAAACTTGTGGAATCATTCACTGAATGATATACTAGTTATTTATCGAACGTTATACTGGATGGATTTTTCCGCAGCCTGACACCGGAGCAGAAAGAAGACATTGAGGTGGTAAGCATTGATAGAGGGAATGCATACCTCAAAGCTCTTCGAGAACATCTACCCCATTTAAGTATATCGTTTGATCCATTCCATATCATCAAGAACGTGAATGATGCAGTAGATGAGGGGAGACGGGAATTGTGTAAGAGCCTAGAGAAAGAGGAGAAGCAGCTTGTAAAAGGCAAGCGTTACTTATTTCTCTGCGGGGAGGAGAATCTGACTGAGGATAAACGGGAAGAATTGGATAAGATACTGCAAATCAATCAACCATTACAGGAAGCGTATCTACTCAAAGAGAAGCTCAGGCTCGTATTTCAGTTTTCGAGCTTCAAGAGGTGTGCTACTGCTTTTGGTGAATGGATATCGTTGGCTGAAGCCTCCACTCTAAAGCCATTAAATCGTTTAGCAAAAACGCTTTCAAGGCATGCACAGCAGGTGCTGAACTTTTTCCGATATCGCTTGACCTCCGGGCGCATTGAAGGAATGAACTCCGTGATTGCTCGCATCCGACTCAAAACACGGGGGCTACCCTCTGTTGATTATCTTCGCCTCAAACTTAGAAAGTCCCCCTTTGCGGACAAAGATGGGAATTGGGCGGGGAGAAGTGCGGGCAACGCCCGTTCGCGAAGTTGCTTTGACGGGCAGGCGAGAATTTCACTTCGCTCTTCAGAGAGAACTTCTCCCCGATTCCTATTTGGTGCGCGCTTTCTTCAAACGTTAGAACACGTATGGGGCATCAGACCATCATGGCATCCAGAGCATGGTCGGATTCCGGCCAGAGCCCTTGCTCTACCATGAAGGCATCCCAGGAGAGGAGGACCTGCTCAAAAACGGCGGGGTTGACTGCAAACTGCGGTAGCGTATGGTCACCGAAAGGACAGAGTACCAGCTCTGCCGTGTTGCCGAAGCGCTCCCACTCATCGCAGAACCATTGGCGCATCTCATAATCCAGCAGGGGGTCCTGCATGCCGTGTGCGCAGAAAAGCAGGGGAAGTTTGCGGCGAAGCAGGGCGCAGGGATTGATGGCGGCCACGTTCACGTTGTTTTTTTTGCTGATTTGCAGTGCGCGCGCTTCCGGGGCTTCCGGGTCGATGACTCCGCGCAGGATAGCAACGCAGGCCGGTTGCAGAGGCAGCTCGTCTTCTTTCCTGAACTGCCACCAGCGTTTTTCATATACCAGCGGTTGCATGCCGCAGTTGAGCGCCATGAGTCCCCCTGCATCCGTGCCGGCCAGTGTGATGCGCTCTGCATCCAGTCCGAGGTTGGACGCATTGTGATGCAGCCATTTCCAGGCATCCAGACCGTCCTGAACAATATCCTCCGGGGTGACATCGTAGCGGGCATGAGTGCGGTATTCCGGGATGAAGCAGACAATGCCCCGGCGTGTGAGGTGGATGGCCCAGGCCACAAACTCGGCACTGCTTTCCAGTGCCCACATGCCGCCGAAGAAGAACATGACGGCGGGGGCGGCTTCTGCCGCGCTGTGCTCCGGGGGGGCAAACATGCGAACCCGCAGGGAAACACCGTCCGCAAAGCGCTTCCAGATGATGGCGGGGGCTCTGTCCAGCAATCGCTGGTAGTGTGCCTCCTCGGCGTTGCGGTGCCTGCGTGAAAAAGCCGTCATAAATCCGCCCTTAGTATGCAATTTTCTTGCCAGAATGGCAAGTCTGATGTAGGTTCTAACCATGAAGAAATCAATTTTTCTGCCGGCAATGGCGGCTTGTGTCGTTTTCGGCGGTGTAGCCGCAGCGCAGCAGGCGACTCCGACGCCTGCTCAACCAACGTCCCGATTCAATGTGCCGGATCAGAAACAGGCCCGAACCATAGCCGATACTATTTACAACACCTGGCGGGTCGCCATGATGCGCGGTAATGAGGCCTCCTGGCGCAATACCACCACTCAGTCCCGCCAGGTGAAGGTTCGCAACCTCATCGTTTCCCAGAAAGGAAAATTTCCGCAGGATATCTTCCGGGACCAGCCCGCACCGCCTGCTCTGGAGAATTTTGTCTATGTGGGGGCGTTGGCCGGTCCCACCAACCGCACGCTTGCTGCCACCTATATCGGCTCCCTGCAATTAGGGGAAAAAGGTAAGCCTGCCATGAATGCCTATGTGCTGGAGTTTGTGCATGAGGGCGGGAAATGGCGCTATGACCAGAGCCGCTTCTTCAACCTGACCCGACTGCCGCAGGTGGAGAAGCGCCTGCGGGCCGGGGATGTGACGGTGCTGCAGGAGCAGGATGGTTTTCATCCCTACACGGAAGCTCCGGCGGTGCCTCCCACCTGTCCGTATCCCCAGCTGATAGGTAAGGTGTTTGTGGATGCCCAGGGGCGCGAGATTGAGATGCGCATCAACGGTATCTCTCTGCATGATTTTGCCGATGAGCGCCGCGCTGATGTGATTTCCGGCGGCTTGAAGCGCGGTCTCAACACGATCAGCTATACTATCCGTACATCGGGTTCCGGGGCGAAGGCCGCTATGGCTATTGGTCTCTTCGTGATGCCGGAAACGCCGGGCAATAAGCCGGTGTGTGTGTTTGACCATATCATTGACCCCGGAGATACGGCGAATGGGGGCACGTTTTCTTTCACCGTGACCAACGAGATGATTTCCTCGATGAATCCGAAGTTCACCGGAACGGCTCCGCAGCCCTTCCACGCCGTCCCTCTCAAACCGGAGAAAAAAAGCTAAACCTCCATGCCCGCCGTTGGCGGGCATGAAATGGTAGTCCGATTGGGAGAAAATTGACTTAATCGGGAATGCCGATTAACTCTTGATTTTTTCGCAACGCTGCACTAGCGGCTGTTCCCCTCTGTCGGCGATTGCAGGTATTCCTCCACTCCGTTGACGGGGAAGCGGAGGGTGTTGTGCAGGTAGGAGCGCAGCTGCTTCCGGGCGCGGGCATCGGAATGGAAGAGCTCCTCGATGCTGTACCTCTGCTCCCGGGGAAGGTTGAGTTTGTGCTGCAGCGCAAAGAGCAGACAGCGCACGGACGGCGTATGGTGGCGAGATGTCCGGAATAGCTCCCGACCCAGTTCCCATGCTTCCCGCTCACGCCCGCGGATGCGGCAGAGATTGTAAAATACCCAGCGCAGATACATGTCGGACGCACCCATGGCGAGAGCTTTTCGATAAGCATCCACCGCCTTTGCGAACTGCGGGCGGCGCGTCAAATCCTCATAGAAGCCCGCCATATCCAACTGCAGCAACAGGCTGTCCGGATTGGCGGCCAATCCTTGCCGATAGAACTCTTCGGCTGCATCCAGATACTCCCTCACCAGAGTGGCTCGCTCGTGCTCGGAGATATCCCTGAGCCCATTGACATGTGCCACGGCGTTCTTTGCCATGTCCCGAGCGGCTCGGGACCAGTAGCTCGGGCGGTTCGGACAGAGAGTGGTAATCTGTTCCCAGCGTTTCCGGGCGCGGGGCCAGTCCTGCACCAGCCACGCATCCGTGGCATCCATGGCCAGGATTTCTGCCGCCAGAGTGCGCAGTCCGCCCAGGGCGAAGAAACTCAGCTGACGGTTCAGTGTATCTTTGCTGTCTGCCGGCGGCGGGGGTAGCAGAAGCCCCACCTCCTGTTCATGGTGACGAATCCGCTGCTCCGGCAGTCGAAGGAGAAAGCCCCCGGCTGTCAGCATCAGCAGGGCTGTTCCCCGGATGATACCGGAGCGCAGCCAACGCCTGGAATGGGGGGGGATCATGCTTCAGAAAGCCTCTTGCGAATGTCGTCTGCCAGCTGCTGCCAGTGGGGCACGGGTGTGCCACAGTCCAGAGCCCGCTGCAGGGTGATACCCCAGATGGCATCGTATTCCACGGGGCGGTGCCTGATATAGTCCACCGCGCTGCTGGGGATAAAATCGCCCATGATGGCGGTGCGCTCCATCTGGTCATGCACGATTTCCAGGGGCAGGGGATAGCCGCGATTCTCCGCTGTGAGGCAGACTTCCTCCATGATGTCGCGGGCGCGCTGCACCTGCTCCGGCATGGTGAAGAGCTGCCGCACGCTGATGCCGCCCAGCGCCAGACACAGCCCGTTGAACGGGATATTCCAGGTCAGCTTGCACCACTGGATACGCTCGGCATCCCGGAAGGCCATGGTGCGGATGCGCGCGGCGGCAAACATATCCGCGAACTCCTGCGCGCGCGCCAGACCCGCATCGCCGCTGACAAAGGGCGCAAACTGAATGTCGCCGCCCTCCAGATGCCGAATCTGCCCCGGTGTGTCCATCATGCAGCAGACAAAACAGAGGCCGATGTAGATGCGCTCCGCTGCCACCCGGCGGGAGATGGCCTCTGCATTGCCCATGCCGTTCTGAAAGGAAATGACCTCCGTCCCCTCCTTGAGCAGCGGGGGGAGGGCGGCATCCAGCCCGGTGTTGCAGGTGGCTTTCCAACAGACGATGACCAAATCCACCGGACCGCATTCCTCCGGGGTGCGGCAGATGCGGGGCGCGGACAGGTGGATGTTGCCATGAACGCTCTCCACATGCAGGCCTTTTTCCCGTATGGGCTCGTAGGCTGAGCGGACGATGAACGTGACATCCTGCCCGCTTTCCGCCAGTCTGGCCCCATAGTAACAGCCCAGAGCTCCGGCACCTAAAATGGCAATTTTCATGGGCATTCTTATACCATGTGTGGCATAAAATAGCAATAAAAAAGGGGGTGTACGCACTTTAGTCTTGTCAAGTCGTGTTGAAAAGGCTATTAACATACGCACATCTTATTAACATTCGGGCGGGTTCGTTGCCTGCCCTACAAACACAAGAACCAACCATGGGTCAACAGCATCGTAAGGAGACCAAGCGTCGCCGTCGTACCGCTTACATCAAGCGCCAGAAGGAAATCCTCAAGAACAGCAAGAACACGGCTCCCGTTCAGCTCGCCAAAAAGGTAGTGAAGGAAGAGCCCGCCAAGAAGGCTCCTGCCAAGAAGAAGGCTGCTGAGGCTGAGGCCTGATTTTGAAATAAAACCCGGTGCAATCCGCTCCGGGTTTTATTCTGGAGGCATCCCGCGGGATGCCTTTTTGCTTTTTTGGAGGGAGTTGGCCTGCTTCCTTCTTGCAATGTGCTGAAAAATCGGGTAGAATGCCCGGCGTCATGAGTCACGATACGGCATTTTTTTGTGCAAGCACCATCTTCGGGAAGTACTGGACCAAGCATCGCTATTTTGATTACCTGATTGACAAGGAAAATTTCCGTTTGTCATTTGGTAAGAGCTTTCGCATGATGGTGTACCTGGACAATGCCGTGGCCAACGGCCCTGCCGCTGTGCGTCAGGATGTGGAGGCAGATACAAAAGCCACTAACTATCTGATTAACCACCTGGGCGATATCAAGCCGGAACTGACGGTTTTTGTGACGACGGCCGATATGCTTCCGCACGATGCGGATGAGAACACGCCTGCCATTCAGAGCAGCGATGACCCCTACGTGCAGAACCGCATCAACATGTACCGGGCCGTTAATCGGCAGTTCGGCCGCGTGCTCAATGTGCATCTGACGGAGATTGCCAATCCGCGTCCGGAGTTCAATCCTCTGCTGCACACCTTGCTCAATCCCGACACCGTAAAGAAGGGTAAGCTGCCCTTTGCCCCGTTGGAACGCCACCAACTGTACCTTCCGCAGCGCATCATGGGTGATGTGGAGCGCTGCATCCCGCTGGGAATCCCCTCCATCATCCCCGCCATGCCAGAACTGACCACCATGGAGCTGGTGGAGCTCTTTGCGCCCTCGCTGCTGGACAAACTGCCTGCGCCTTCACCTGATGACCCCATCGGTTCCTGCCGAAAATCCATTCATTCATTCCAGTGGCTGGATCCGAAGGACGGTTATCTGCTGACCCGCGAGGACCAGATAGAGCTGCTCAAGTTCTACTTCCTGCCGGAACTTCTGTGATGTCGGCCAGTGTAAGCTATGTCGAGTAAGTAAGTTAGCGAGGAGTTTTGTCGCTTTTTGACGTAGTGCCTTTTTTCGTCGTGATGGAAAGCTCTGCAGAACTTATGCTCAAAGTCTGACGCGATAGTGCCCGGTGAGCGGGAAGAAGAAGAGCCCCTCTTCCTCCTGGGTTCCGGCTCCGATGTTGTGGATAATGCAGGGGGTTCCGTCCGGCGCTTTGCGCTCGCTCACAATCATGATGTGGAACAGCGCTGCGTCAATCCGGCAGGTAACGATATCTCCCGGTTGATAGTCTGCGGGATTTTCCGTGATGGGCAGTTCCCAGCCGCGTCGCCGGAAATAGGTCTGGAGATTCGGTACGCGCCGGTGGTCGATGTTTCGATCAGGCCGTTTGAGCCCCCAGAGTTTCGGGTAGGCGGCAAAGTTGCTGCGCATGTCCTCATGCACAGCTTTCTGCAAGTCCAGTCCCAGCTCGCGCAGCGCGCGGATGACCACGTCGGTACAGACGCCGCGTTCCATGGGGACATCCCCACCGGGATAGGGCAGCACGGTGTAATCCGGGTCGTAGTTGACGGTGACGCCGATTTGTTTGCGTGCCAGTTCCGGCAGCCGGGAATTTGCAGCTGAGGGCAGTGTGAATCCCAGCGCGAACGCAAGGGAGAGCAACTTGCAGAGGGGGTGGGGTTTCATGGTGAATCAGACGTGGTTGAGTTGTGAAATGGTGCTTTTGACCGGGGGTTTGTCTGTGTTCAGCACCAGGGTGATGGTATGGTTGCCGGGCAGCAGACGGAAGATGGCGTGGTGTTTTGCCAGAACCCCGGGCAGGATTTCGCGCTCCTCGCAGCAGGCGGTTACTCCCTCCCATTGGAGTGTTTTGTCGGCCGCTTCATCCTGTAGCTTGAGCTCCAGCAGGTAAAGCCCCTGTTTGGGGGCGTGGAGCGGGAAACAGGCTCGGTAGAGGGTGTCGTTTTCTCTCTCCCAATGCAGTACTTTTTCCCAGGGAGCAGCGATTCCCTCCGGTGCATCTTCGCCCGGTTTCTGCCAGCGGTGTCCCCTCAGCCAGCCGGACAGGCCGCCCAGGAAGAGGATGAGCTGCCAGAGGAGCCAGACGATGCCGCTCCAGATACCCCAGAATATCAGCAGGCGTTCTGTCCAGACGGGGGCATCCCACAACCACGTGGCCAGCAGGGTGGCGAGCAGGGCAACGGTTATTCCGATAGCACGGCTTTGCCCCAGCACAATGCCCGGAAAAAGCAGGCACACCACCGCCGTGCTCAACATGTGCGGGATGTTGAACGGGGGGCAGGAAAGGAGAGTTTTGCGGGTTTCCTTGCCGACGAATCGGAGCAGTTCCTCCTGTGTCATTGTGCCAACGCTATCCACAGTATGTACAAATACCATATTTCCCTTTTCATTTCAAGGGAAAATGGTCGAGATACAAGGGTTTCGGCCGATTGAACGACAAAATCAGCCGGAGCAGCGCGTGATAACCTGTTCGCGGAGGTAGTGCAGGAGCTCCAGTCGGGCATTGGCCAGAATGGAATCGCTGCAGAGTTTCAGGCGGCAGTCTGCTGCCGCTCTGATGGTAGCGGCTGAAGCCGCCACGTCGCGCACGTGGATGCCGTCTGCGGCCAGTGCGCTGAAGCGGTTTTCAAATTCTTCACGCCCCTCAACGATGATATCCACGCCCAGCGGTTCGAGGGAGCGGGGCATCCAGGCGCGCAGGGACGCCGTGCTCAGTTGTACGCGGCAGCCCGCTTTCAATGCCCCCATCAGCATGATGCTCAAATCCACATCCGTCATGATTTTCTCAGCGCGCAGGCAGACGGGAATCGGATGGTACGCGAGCGTGGTGAGGGTGAGCGGAGTGCGATTCAGCTCATGCACTATGCCGAACTCTTTTTCCCACCAGTAGGCGATGGAATCGGCTGCCGCAGCGAGACGGGTTGTTTCGTCCGGGGTGGGCTTGGGGGAGAGGGCTTCCCATGGTGCAAAAGGTACATTGCGGTGGGAAGGACGGCTCTGCGGACGTGCCTGCTCCTGCCATGAGCTCAGAGTTGTCAGGAAGTTCGGACCAAGCGTTTTGGGTGTGGCGGTATGCCAGCTGCCTGATGGCAGGACTCCGGGTTGAGATAAGGGGGCGCAGTTAATGGAGAGATTGCCGGCAAAGAGACGTTTGCTCCAGGTGGCGATTTCTGCTTCATCCAGAGAGTAGATGATGGCAGAGGTGCTCCCCGCCATATCTGCTTGCAGGGCGGTTGCTTCTCGGGTGTCGTTTACCCTCATCAGTCCGATAATCGGTACATTGTGGGCTTCCTGGGTAAAGATGCTGCCGGGAAGAACGCCGGTCAGCAAACCCGGGTGCCATATCTGGGAGCCGATTTCCTCCGTATGAGGTTGTACCAGCCAGGTTTCACCTTTTTCGGTTTCTGTGAGCAGACGATTTTGCTCCGGGGTGGGGCGGGGGAGCATGGGGCCGAGTTGACCGCCCTCGCGATATCCGGGTCTGGCGGAACGACTGTTGACCGCATCCTTGAAAGCATTGATGAATGCCTGGTTGTCGTATACTGCGGCATGCACCAGAATGATGTTGGGGGTATCGGCTCCCTGTCCCGCGCGGTGAATGGCCGCCTCTGTCAGCTCCGGGATGGCCTTGTGCCAGTCTGCCGAGGACGCCACATAGGCCACACAGTATCCCGGGTTGCCTGTCAGAACCGGACGATACGTGTTGCGGTTCTGCATGGCAGTTGCGTTGCGGCGGTTTCCGTAGAAGATGAGACCGTTGACCCGTTCATCACACATGAGCATGTCCGCAATCTGGTTGTCCGGGCAGGGAAGCATCTGCAGCCGAGGCTCTTCGAATCCCAATTCCCGGAGCATGGACGTCAACTCGGAGGCAATCAGAATGCTGTGGAAGGAGGGTTTGTAGATGACTGTATTGCCGGTCACCCAGGCAGCTGCAATGCCGGCCATGGCTGAGGCAAGCGGGTGTACGCGGTCGGTCGCAACGACCACAACTCCCAGCGGTGTGGGCAGGGTGCCGTCCTGCAGACCGGGGCTGATGATGCTTTGCTCGTAGAATCGGCAGGCGTCTATGGCATTGCGAAGCTCCATATCTGCCTCGCTGAGGGTACATCCGGCATCTCTCACCAGCAGAGAAATGAACCGGGTTTCCCGCTTTTCCAGTTCTCGGGCCGCTTTCAGCAGCTGTATGCGCAGCTCATCCTGCTGCGGCTGCATCTGGACGGCTGCCTGGGTGGCCAGCGTGAGAGCTTTATCCACCGCAGAGAAGTCAGCTGCCGTGAAGCGGTAATCTTCCATCCCGGGGGCCGTGAGCGAACGACTGATGCCGCTGAGCGCTGTGGTTGTTTCTTCTCCGTTGATAAGAAGTGGGATATTGCTCTGCTGCCGTTCGCACTCTTCCTCTGCCGCTTTCAGCAGGGTCTCTATCCGCACGGAATCCGTCAGTTTGCTGACGGGGGTAGGGATGAATGAGGATTTGTTTGTGTTCGGGCGGGATGTTTCGGAGTTGCTTTCCTCTCGTCCGCTGAGAGCCGCCAGAAATTGCTGGCGCATGCGACCCCATTCCATGGAGTTGGTGGCGGGTGATGCCCCGGCAGAGATAAAGCCGTCCGGGCGGGCCAATTCCTGAACCAGATTCATGAGATAGCTCTCAAATCCGGTTTCTCCGCTTTCTTCGGTCAGGGGGGCGGAGAGGGTGATATTTGCTCCGTTTTTTCCCAACAGTCGTGCTGTATGGTCGGCAAGGCCGCAGATGAAGCAGAAATCCGGCAATCCGTCCCGGCCGGAGCGTCCCCAATCCAGCAGGGCGTAGGCAATATCGTAAAGATTGTGTGAGCCGATGACCGGCGCAATGGCCTTGGGGGAGGACGAGATGGCGGTGTGAATCAATTTCTTGAATCGCGTCTCCGTTTCAGCTTTGTTGCGGCTGACGGCAGAGGCCTCGCCGTGGCGAGCCTGGAGCTCCTGCTCGTGGGTCAGGTCGGAACCCTTCACCAGAAGTGGCCTGAAAGGTTGGGCTCCCTTAGCACTACGGGAGGTAGCCCATTCCGTCATTTCTCGCAGGATGGCGGGGCTCTTCTTCAGATAGGCCGGAATTTCCAGCATGAGATGAGCCTTTTGGGAAGACTTGCTGCTGAGGGCGATGCGGACTCCTTCTGCCACTATTTCCAGAATGAGAGAGTTGCCGCTTTCCACCAGAATGGTGCGAGGGGAATTGCTCTCCGAAGCAAGTTTAATGAGATTCTTGAGCTTGTCTGCCAGTCTTTTAGCGCTTTCCTTGGGGGAGTAGGGCGAAAGCTCGGGGCAGAGGCGGAGCGGTTGCACGACAATTCCCACGCTCTCCGGGCGTTTGAGGATGGTCTCCAGGCGATGAAAGTATCGCTCTGCGCTCTTGTTGCCGAAAACTTCGGGGGCAAGCGGTTTGAGGGTCAGCCGGATGTGGTCTTTTGCACATTCTTTTACCCGCTTGGTTATCTTATCAACCTGGGTCGGAAGGGTGAGCCCGCCGAAAGTGGAACGGAAGATACGCTGAACTTCCGCAATGGCAGCCCCCTGCATACCATGCGAAGCCATGGCGGCTGTCTTGAAACGTATTTTGCCGAAAGTGCTGAAAATACTGGGTATGCCACCGTGGTCCGTGATAATGGTGCGGAGGTTGGCAGCTTGTTCAGCAGGGTCAGAAAGATGAAGAACCCGAGCGCAGAGGTTCTGCACGAATCGACAATTCTTCTCGTCTGCCACCATGCGGTGCAGGGCTGAGAGCAGGGTGCGCTCATCAGATCGCATTTCTTTTTGTCCTGCAATCAGAAGCTCTTGTGCCAAAGCAGCTGCCTGCTGGGCAAGCGAGCGGTCGTCCGGCTTGCGTTTCTTTGCATCGGCAAGTTGAGATGTGATATCGAGAGCCCCCATAGATGAGTGCCTATAATACCGTGACTGTTCGCAGCTTGCAAGAGCAAAGTATGCCCTGCGGCAAGGGGATGCGTCAGTTTTCCATTTCCTCCCAGTTGATTATTTGCGGCAGTAGTTGACTGATGAGTTTCTGAATCAATCTGTCTGCATCTTCCTGAGTGATACCGAGATGCGGTGACCAGTATGTTCCGATTTGACAATATGCCCAACGCTGCACTTTGCCCTTCAGGGTTCTGTCCAGAATATCGCAAATCGCTCGCTGCGTGTGACTGTGGCGGATGTTTCCTTTCCCAACAAAGGTGTAGTAGTGGATATAGTGCAGCTTTTTGTCGGGAATATCAGGATTGCGCCTAAATGTTGTCAGCCGTGTAAACTTCACCTCTTTACCATTGTTCAGTGTGAGCATGGTATTGGTTGCCAGCAGGTTGAGATGTCCTTGTCCGGGAAGGCACATTTCCGGGCGATGGATGGATTGGTTCATATCATTCCCGGAGAATACCAGGGAGACGTGCACATCGGGCATTGCTTTATCCCACTCATCGCTGTAAACTAGACGATAATCGGCTTTACTGAACAGAGTATCCGGCGCCAGAGATCTGCGTTCAGCAGGACTTTCCTGTCTTCGGATGCCGTACCAATCGGATAAGTCAAATCGCAACGGCAAATCCATGGACATACTGGATGCCTGTAATTCGGCCTTTTCGGGGATGATAAATGTCAGAGACAGGATGATTCCCAGAACAAAGGCCGGTGTCAGAGCTGAAAGGATTTTAATCATGAGAGCTAGTGTTTTCGCGGATGACGGTTCGTCGCCGTTTCAGTAAAGAAAATTCGCCGATCAGGAGACTATGGATAAGGAAGAGCCCCAACAGGCTGGCAGGGAAGAACAGCGTAAGACCTGACCAGTCGTGCCATGTTTTACCGGCAAATACGGGGTTTATGTACTCAGCCAGTACGAAGATGCTTGCGATACGGAATGAGTTGGCAATGACAGCCAGAGGTATGCTGCAGAAAATTAGTGTGAACCGTTTCCATAATTTCAGATTATCCGCCAGATAGGCCCATGGAAGAGAAATAAGAAGAAGAGTCTTCAGTGAATTCAGTCCGGAACATCCTCCGGCGATATTGAAAGAATCCCATTTTCCGGAGACGGAGCTGATGTTGGTTCCCTCTGCAAGTGTTTCAACGCCGAAAAGCGATGCACCCCAGCCGGCAAGCTTGGTGGAGATAATTTGCAGAGGGACGGTTGATTGTTCCATTGTAGGAGGGATAGCCCAAAGCAAAATGAAGTACAGGGGGAATGCGCATCGCAGGGCAAAGCGACCTCCCCAGTAGTACCACGTGAGGCCGACGAGCATGGTGGAAAAAGAAGCAAGGGCGATTCGTGGCTGATGTGTTTGCACGGCTGCCAGTCCCAGAAGGGCTCCCAAAGCAAGCCAACTTAATCCCCATACGCTTTTGTGAAGTGATATCTCATGTCTTTTTTTCCATGCCCTGAATATCAAATATACGGAAATTAAAGGTATAAGGTTTATTCCTGAATAAATATGATTTCCTTTAGGCATCCACCATCCCAGAGCGGAACAACTTCCGCGCTGATGGTAAGTATATGCTTCCGGGACACTAATAAACCAGAAAATCCAGGCCAATGCCAGAATAAGCCCTGCCCAATCCCACTTGCTCAGGTGGGATATTTTATGTTGAGAAGTATTGCCGGAAGTCAGCATTTTGTAAAAAAATGGGTGTATAACTGCTTTTAGTATTGCAATTTTTGGAAAAATGTCAAGAATAGTTGCGCACACGCACACACATTACCATGAAAATCATCAGCGGTACCGCACATCCCAAGTTAGCATCGGACATAGCAAATGTTCTTGGTCTTCCTCTTTGTAATGCCAAGGTGAATACCTTTCCCGATGGCGAGAGTTTTGTTCAGATTGAGGAGTCCATTCGTGGCACAGATGTCTTTGTCGTGCAGCCGACCTGCCCTCCCACCAACCATAATCTCATGGAGCTGCTGGTGATGGTGGATGCCATCCGTCGCGCCAGCGCCAGCCGTATCACGGCGGTGATGCCTTTCTACGGCTATGCTCGTCAGGATCGTAAGGATAAGCCCAGAGTTCCCATCACCTCCAAGCTGGTGGCCAATCTGTTGACCGCTGCCGGTGTAGACCGTGTGCTGACCATGGACTTGCACGCAGCGCAGATTCAGGGCTTCTTTGAGATACCTGTTGACCACCTGTACTCCGTGCCTGTGCTTATCAAGCACCTTAAGAATACCTATGTCAAGGATATGAAGAACCTCGTGGTGGTTTCTCCCGATATCGGCGGGGTGAAGAATGCCAAGAGCTATGCCAACATCCTGGGCACGGAACTGGCTATTGTTGCCAAGCAGCGTATCTCTGCCACAGAGGTGAATGCACATGCCGTTATTGGTGACGTGCAGGGCAAGGATGTTCTGATGGTGGACGATATGACAGAGTCCGGAGGTACTCTCTGTGCCGCAGCAGAGGTGCTCAAACAGCACGGCGCTGCCCGTATCTTTGCAGCCGTCTCTCACGGCGTTCTCAATGAGAAAGCCCGCACGCGTCTGGCCTCCAGTCCGATTGAGCGCTTGCTTACATCCGACTCCGTGCCCATGGCCTACGGCGAACAGGTAGATACCGTGAGCATCGCCCCCCTGTTGGCCCAGGCTATCTACAACATTCACAACAATGCCTCTGTGACCCACCTCTTTGAGGTGTGATTCTGGTGTTTGTACGCCTTTTCAACCCAGTTGCACCCGACTTCAGGAATGAGGTCGGGTGTTTTGGGTTACGAGCGACGCGATAGTCGTACTGCGGTGAAAGTCCGCGCGGAGCCGCGATGATGCGGAATCCCATACCTGAAGAACAAAGCCGTGGATGGCTGTAAGACTGATTGGACAAACACGAAGTGTTGGTTCTGCAAGGGTGAGTGCACGTGGGGCTGGCTCGAAGCTACTGCGGCGAGGTAACGAACCGTGGAAAAGGAAATGCGAGAAGCTGGCTTTCCGAAAGCGTAGATTTGTTTGTCAACTCAATAAGAGCCGGGAGAGAGAGAGGTCTACGCATCGGTTGGTTGATTTAGTACCAGGAAGTGTCGGGACTTTTGTCGTGGTTAAATATATGTGACAGAATAGCCATGTTGCATGTGGCGATTCTTTCACGATGGAAAGGTTGAAAAACGACGGGTTAGATGTTACGTTACGGATGAACGCAGGCCATGAGGGCCGTAAGTCATCTGTTATGCAACAGCAGGATAGGATATTCAAATGGGTTTGTCTGGGCTGTGCCTTGCTCATCGGGGTGTTGGTGCCGGGCATTTTTCTGCAGCTGGGACTGGATTCAGCCGAGGCGTGGCAGAAGTTCGGTATTGGGTTTCTGTGGTCGGCAGAGTGGGACCCGGCGCAGGAGGTATACGGCGCATGGGCGAGTGTGGCGGGTACACTCTATACAACGGCGCTGGCGCTGTTACTGGCGGTGCCGCTGTCTTTTGTCGCGGCTTTGTTTGTGGTGGAAAGTCCGGGCTGGCTGGCACGGCCGCTGAGCTATTGTGTGGATCTGCTGGCGGCGATACCTTCGGTCATCTATGGCATGTGGGGTCTTTTTGTGCTGGTGCCGCTCATGCAGGAATATGTGCAGCCTTTTCTGGGTGAGACGCTGGGGCTGATGTCGCTGCCGGGCGGTGAGTGGCTGCTGGGTGAGCATTATAACGGCTTTGGTTTTCTGACTGCCGGAATTATCCTGGCGCTCATGATATTGCCTTATATGAGCGCGATTATGCGCGATGTGTTCCGCATGACGCCGCCTATGCTGCGGGAGTCGGCCTACGGGCTGGGCTGTACCCGCTGGGAGACAACGCGAGATGTGGTGTTACGCTATGGGATACGCGGGCTGCTGGGGGGGATTTTCATCGGTCTGGGGCGAGCGCTGGGGGAAACGATGGCGGTTCTGTTTGTCATTGGTAATCTCATCGAGTCTCCTGAGGGTCTGTTCTCCGGCGGGACGACTATTGCCGCCACGCTGGCCTGCAACTTTGCGGAATCGGACGGATTGCAGCGCAGCTCGCTCTTTGCTCTGGGACTGGTGTTGATGCTGCTGTGCTTTGGCATCCAGGTGGCGGCTCAGTATTACCTGCACCTCACCGGTGCCCGGCGGGGTGAGGCTCGTTAACTATTAGCGTCTGATAAGTTTATGAAAAAAATAACGCTGACAGGATTGGAACAGGCTCCCCGCCGTTCAACGGTGTTCCGTCGATTGTGGGATGTTCTCCTTTCCGCTTTCTCCGTATTCGCGATAGTGCTGTCGGTGGGCGGTATGGGATGGATTCTCTATACCGTTCTGCGGCACGGCGCGGAAAGCATCAACTGGGAATTTCTGACCTCTTCTTCCAAACCATACGGCGAGCCCGGGGCCGGTATAGCGAATGCCTTGCTCGGCTCTCTGCTCATGACGCTGAGCGCCACACTGATAGCCGTTCCCCCCGCGCTGGCCGGCGGTATTTACCTGGCAGAATTCGGCAGGGAGAATCGGCTGGGCAACGTGCTGCGCTTCTGCGCCAATGTCATGATGGGAGTGCCATCCATCATCGTCGGTTTGTTTGTCTATGTGTTGCTGGTGGTGACAACCGGGCATTTTTCCGGCTTTGCCGGTGCGGTGGCTCTGGCCATCATCATGTTTCCGGTGGTGATGCGCACCACGGAGGACGTGCTGACCATGGTGCCGGTCACGCTGCGGGAATCAGCCCTGGCGCTGGGGATGACCCGCACTCGCACCACGCTCGGCATCGTGTTTCGGGCTGCTCGCAGCGGGTTGGTCACCGGTGTGCTGCTGGCGCTGGCACGAGTGAGCGGAGAGACGGCCCCTCTGCTGTTCACCGCCATGTTTGCGGATACCTGGCCCGGTGGCTTTTTCTCCCGCCCCACGGCCAATATGCCGGTGCTCATCAGCGAATACACCATGAATTCACCCTTTGAGAGCATGCATGCCATGGGCTGGGGTGCGGCACTCATCATCTGTCTGCTCATCCTGTTCATCAATATCATAACCCGTACAATCTTCCATGAAAAACAACATTAAAATATCCGCCCGTAATCTCAATTTCTATTACGGGGAGAATCAGGCTCTGTTTGACAACAACCTGGACATTCCGACCAATCGGATTACAGCCGTCATCGGTCCCTCCGGCTGCGGAAAATCCACCCACCTGCGCGTGTATAACCGCATTTTCGAGCTGCACCGCAACCAGCGTGCCACCGGAGAAGTCCTGCTGGATGGCGTCAACATACTGGGGCCGGGGGTAGACCTGCTCGACTTGCGGCGCCGTGTCGGGATGATTTTTCAGAAGCCGACTCCGTTTCCCATGAGTATATTCGATAATGTGGCCTATCCGCTTCGTTTGCACTATAAGCTCAACCGCAGCGAGATAGCAGACCGCGTGGAACAGGCGTTGCGCGGGGCCTGCATCTGGGACGAGGTCAAGGATAAGCTTCGAGAAAGCGGATTGGCTCTCTCCGGCGGTCAGCAGCAGCGGCTCTGTATCGCCCGTGCCATTGCGGCAGAGCCGGAGGTGCTGCTCATGGATGAACCTACCAGTGCCATTGACCCCGTGGCCACCCTCAAAATTGAGGAACTGGTGCTGGAGCTCAAACAACGCTTCACCATCGTCATTGTCACCCACAACATGCAACAGGCTTCCCGCATCTCAGACTATACGGCCTTTTTTTACAAAGGCCACATTGTTGAGGTGGGTGAAACCGCCCGTATCTTTACCGCTCCCTCCTGCAAAAAAACGGAGGAATACATCACCGGCCGTTTCGGTTAATATTTTAACAATCATATAATACCATGAAAGAACATTTTATTCGCGAATTACTGCATCTGCAGAGCATGCTCTGCGCCCAGGGCAACCGGGTGGAACAGACTATTACCCGTGCTCTGGAGGCTTTCTATTCCGGTGACACCGCATTGGCTGCCGCAGTCATTGCCGCAGATTCCGAAATTGATGCTGCTGAAATTCGGATAGAAGAAGAGTGCCTCAAGACGCTGGCTCTGTACCAACCTGTTGCTTCCGATCTGCGAACCGTCGCGGCTATCCTCAAAATCAACACCGCCCTGGAGCGCATGGCCGACTTCGGCTCACACATTGCCGAGCGGGTGGAGGAAATTTCCCGTTTTCGAGACTATGCAGAACTGGAGCGGCCGGACTTTGCGGCCATGTCGGGACTGGTGCTCAGGATGCTGCGGGATGCGTTGACTGTCATCCGTACCGCTGATACCGTTCTGGCCTGCGCTGTCATGGAACGGGATGATGCCGTGGACACCATGCGTCACGACCACAAGCTGCTTGCTGCCCGCGCCATTGCCCGC
The DNA here is from genome assembly GCA_017472085.1 of Akkermansia sp. Classification (GTDB taxonomy): domain Bacteria; phylum Verrucomicrobiota; class Verrucomicrobiia; order Verrucomicrobiales; family Akkermansiaceae; genus Akkermansia. The sequence continues at coordinate 17,441 of JAFUQZ010000023.1, forward strand.
TTTCCGCAGGCGGCAGATTACTATATTGCCTGTATCGGCCTTTCCCGTGATTTGGAGCGTATTGCCGACCTGACCACCGATATCTGCGAGCATATCATCTACCTGCATACCGGCAAAATCGTGCGCCACAATTTATCCGCTGCCAAGCAATAAACGGTAAATGGGCTTTGTCGGGGAAGGGCAAAGTCATATGTACGATGGACAAGGTATGGAATTCCGCTCGCTTTGCTCGCATGCCGACGATCTGTAACCAACTCGTTATTCTACTGCGAGCCGGATTTTCCACTTGTCCATTGTTCTCGTCCTGTGTCCTGTAAAATTTAAAGTCAACTTCTTCTGCGATGCCTGACAGTCATCATGCACAGCGCCAGCGTGACTAAAGTCGGGATGCCCGGTTCCGGAATAACCGTATAGACAAGACGGGTATAGTCGTTTTCCCAATGCAGGTCAGCAAAGGATAGCGCCCCGGTTACACGGATGTTTTCCTCGTTCCAGGCGCTTGATGCATAGGCGTAATCCGGGGATAGTTGCAGGAGGGTATAATCTCCGCAGCTAAGAGGGGCCGGGAGATTAATGTTGAGTATATAAGGACCGTTTGCTGTCAGTAAGGAACTGATGCTCAGGAGCGGAGAGTATTCGTTTTCTGCCGAGAGAGTCAGGTCAAGGGAAGCAAGCTCTCCCAACTCAATGGTGCTGAGTTCATTCCCTGATCCGGTGACGAAGACACTGGTCCCGTCCCCCATGCTGATGCCGTTCATGAGGAGAGAACTGCCTCCGCTGAGGCTGATGCTGCCCTTTTCCGTGGTGAGTACCCGACCTTGCAGAGTGGCTCCGTTCCGCAGGGCGAGTGTGCCGTTGTAGAGGGTTGTGTCTGCATTGAGTGTGCAGGTGTTGCCATCGAAAATGATGCTGCCTGTCTGGGGGGTGTCGGCATTGAAATCTTCATTGAGGCTTGCCTGCAAGGGAAGGGAACTGTTGCTGTCCGCGTAGAGCGAACTGCTGAATGTGATGGATGTGTCGGCCGCTGCGGAGAGTCGGAGATGGGGAGAGTCCCCGGTTTTGGCCTCGGTTATCATGTAAACGGCGTGTGTATTGCCGCTGTCACGGAAGAGAACATCCCCATTATTACGAATGGACAGCGTTCCTTTGGTGTAGATGGAGCTGCCCTGTTGTGTGGAGGTGTTTCCTGAAAAACTGATATCTCCCGAGTTGTTGTTGATTTCGATGGTTGTTCCTGTTTCCGCATAGATGGCGCCACCCATGTTTGCATTGTTTTGCCGGAAAGAGACGGCCCGATTGTCGGAAATGATGAGGTTTGAACCTTCGTTCAGATGGATGGCACCGCCGGTTGCTGTTTCATTGGCCGCTGCGGAGTTGTTGCAGAAGTCTATGTCTGCGTTATTGGTCAGACGTATTGTTGAATTGCTGCCGGTGCAGATGGCTCCGCCCTGTGCCGTATTGACGGCATGGACAAAGTTACCGTTGAAATTGACAGCGCCGACGTTATCGGCAAACTCAGTAGTTCCGCTGAGGTAGAGGGCTCCGCCATAACCTTGGCCGGTATCTCCCTCTGCTGCGGTTTGGTTGATGTAGCAATCGACAAAAGAAATGCTGCCGGTGTTGTTGCTGAATGAAGTGGAAGCGGCTCGAATGACACCGCCATAGCCGTGAAAATTGCGGTAGGAGTAGTTGTAGCTGCTCTGATCCTCTTTAATACCTGTACGGTAGAACGTAATATCACCTTTGTTTTCCCTGAAGATGACCTCATGGGAAGATTCTGCGTAGATTGCTCCGCCGTATACTCCGATGGAGCAGCTCAAATCACCGAATGATGACGTGTTGTAGCAAATGTCTCTGAAGAGAATGTTGCCATGATTCCCCTGAAAAAGCGCGCCTCCGTTGTCTTCAAAACCGCACATTACTCCGCCGTATCCGTAGGACGTAAGATAATCCGGATTGAATCCACTGCCGGTAGTTCCGTCAGAGTTGCTTTTCGTGTTGTGAATGGAGTAGAAAGATATATCCCGCAGGGAGTTAAACTCCGTTTTCCCGTTGCGGAATACCTTTCCTGCCGACTCTGCGTTCTCTGCATGGAAGCTCAGATTGTAGGAGGCGTTTGAGTCAGAGGAAAAATGGTAATTGCTCAGACTGAACAGGTGGTCGTCGTCCCAATCATTCAGATTATCCGGGCAGACAGAAATATCTGATGCAAGTATTACCTGGTAATTATGCTTGCTGTCAATGCATTCCTCCAGGTCTGCCGTGGTATAAACGGTGACCGTGGCATCCTTGTAGCTGCCCAAGGAAATTTCGTCCGCAGCCGCTAGTGTCTGAACGGCCGGCAACAGTCCTATCAAAAAGGTGTATGCTGTTTTCATGACTGGATATTGCAGGTGCACGAACGAGGCTAATCCGTTGCTAGTTATGCACGGATGGTATGAGTGAGCCTTAAAACGTCTGCGCAGTATAGGAGAAATCGCAGAGAAGTCAAGATTTTTTTTCTTACTGGTGTGGTAGGCAATCAAAAATCCCCCGCTGAATGAATCGGTCATCCGGCGGGGAATGGGGTGTTATGATGATGTATATGGTCGGGGAGTTGGGTGAGGAGTTATTGGCTCCTCAGAGCTTTTCGCTCACCAGGC
>JAFUQZ010000004.1 GCA_017472085.1 Akkermansia sp.
AAGATTTTTCAAAAAATGTGAAAATTGCTCCTGATTTTTATGGAAAAATGTGAAAAATGTTGACTAAAGTGCTGTTTGGCAGCATTTTACAACTTGTAAAGGTTCTTTATGCAAAAAGAGGGATATCTGAGACGTAAGATAGATGCTTTTCCGGATGCCCGGAGGTCAGAATCCGGACACGTTCGCGTCGGTATCAAGTCGGCACGTGCCAGTATCGGGCGCTCAGATGCATTCCTGACCATGCCCTATTTCTGAGCCTTCCTTCTGAAGCGGTTTGTCAAAGGAATAGCTCCGAAATCGCTTGCTGACATAAGAAAGAAGAACGCCCACCGTGTTCTCCACACGGTGGGCGTTAAGTACCGGCTGTGGGACTCGAACCCACACTCTTTCGAACTCGATTTTGAGTCGAGCGCGTCTACCAATTCCGCCAAGCCGGCGCAATGCGGTGTTGCGGGCACTATTTAACAGAGAAAAGGGCGCAGAGTCAAGAAAAAATCCGAATCATGACAGGACCATACGGTCCCCAAGATTTGGGACACTCGGATTTACGAATGACGAATGACGATTTACGAATTAAAAGTTAGCGGCTTACGCCGATACCGGAATAAACGAACACTTCCGTCAATGAATGGGCTGCATGATACCCCACCAAGAGATATTTGACAATACGTGCCCATTTTTAGTGTACAATGGGGATTTTTGCCAAATCTTTGGGACACATGTGTGACAGGACACATGTGGACAGACCGAATGCATAATTGGGAATCTCGGTTAACTCCACACTAAACGATAGGGGGGAATTTGACGAGGGGGACAAAGTAAAATGTACAATGGACGAAGTCAGTATTCCGCTCACTTGCATGCCGAGTAGATGGCTTACAAGCAACGCTTGATCATGTTGCAAGCCGTAGGAATGACGGGCTTTCCCTCGTCCATTGTGCTTCGCTCCTTTGTCCTTTCTTTGACTTTGTCCATCGTCCTTTTACATCGTCCTAGCTTCACACTTCTTCCCACGGGGTGCCGGAGCGTGAGCCGTAGAGGGGATGAGCCCAGAGCCGCCGGGCAAGTGCGCCGGGGGTGGAGATGCCCAGCAGGAAACGGCGGCGCTGGGAATCCCGGGAAAACTCCGGCAGTTCATCCGGGGCAGGGTCGGTGGTTTCCGGGAGTGCGGGGGGGCCGGGTAGTGTGGGGGGGGCTCCGCAGCAGATGCCGCAGTTGCCGCAGGGCGGGAGCGGGGTGTCTTCCCCGGTGAAGTAGCGGTGCAGGGCGGTGTTGAGGCATTCCTGCCCGGTGAGCATCTCCAGCAGGGTGTCAAAGCGTTTCAGATTGCCGGCGGTGTGGCGGGCAAAGGCGGCGGAGAGTTCATCGGCCACGGCGCGGGCATCGGCGGGGTGTCCTGTGGCGCGGATGCAGGTGGCGCGGCGGCGGTAGCGGATGTCCCATTCCTGTGCCGCCAGGCAGTCATCCAGCTGCTGCATGGCTTCGGCATAGCTGCAATCCCAGGCGAGTGCTGCATCGGCCACCTCGCCCTCGCGGTGGCGGTCCAGCCAGCGGAGTCGGGTGCTTTCCGGCTCATCCCGGCCGTCCAGGATGGTGCTGAGGGGGAAGAGCGGTTTGGCTTTGTAGAACTGGTAGCCGGAGGCTTCCTCTGTCACGCATCCCAGCTCGCGGAGACGTTGCATGGCTCGCTGGGGCACATCCTCCGGCACATCGCAGGTGGTGGTCAGTTCCCAGGGGGAGACGACTCGCCACGCGGTGGGCAGCAGCCAGCGGACGCAGCGCCGCACGCCCTCGGCATCCGGCTCTGCGGCGAAGATGCGGTTGCGGGCATCTGTCAGGTCGGTGCTGTTGAGCAGGACGAGCGAATGAGCCGTCCGTCCGTCCCGCCCGGCGCGCCCGGATTCCTGGAGGTAGGCTTCCGGCGAGGATGGGGCGCAGTAGTGGATGACGGAGCGCACATCCGGTTTGTCCACGCCCATGCCGAAGGCGATGGTGGCCACGAGGATGCGGAGGCGGTTGTGCAGGAAATCGTCCTGGATGCGGGCGCGCAGTTCGGCGGGTTGTCCGGCATGGTAACAGGTGGTGTCCGGGTAACCGGCGGCGGTGAGTTCGGCGGCGAGTTGTTCGGTTTCCTTGCGGCTGCGGCAGTAGATGATGGCCGGCAGGTGTTGCTGCTTGGCCAGATGCGCCAGCAGGGCGGGCATGCGCTCGGTGCAGGTGCGGGCGCGGCGGGCGATGTTCGGGCGTGCCGGGGGCAGGGTGACGCTGTTCTCCGGCGGGATGCGAAAGGCGGTCTGCAAATCCTGCTGCACGCGCGGGGTGGCCGTGGCGGTGAGTGCCATGGTGCAGCGGAATCGGAATTGTGCCTGCCAGGCGGGCAGTTTCAGGTAATCCGGGCGGAAGCTGTGTCCCCATTCGGAAACGCAGTGCGCTTCATCCACCACAAAGAGCTGCAGCGGTGCCCGGCGCAGAGCATCCGGCAGATCTCGGTTGTCCAGCGATTCCGGGGCTACGAAGAGCAGGCGCAGCTCGCCTGCGGCAATGGCTTGCAGGGTGTGCTCCCGCTCTTCCGGCTCCAGTGTGGAATCGAATCGGGCGGCGGGGATGCCGCGGCGGGTGAGGGAGTCGCACTGGTCGCGCATCAGGGCAATGAGCGGCGAGACGACCACGGAGGTGCCTCCCAGCAGGTGGGCGGCGGCCTGGTAACAAAGGCTCTTGCCGTGGCCCGTGGGCAGCACCCCCAGTGAATTCCGACCGCAGAGCGCCGCCTGTATCAGCTGCCGCTGGCCTGCTCGAAGCGCGGAAACACCGAAGGTGCGCCGGATGCGTTGTTCTTCTGTGGAGCCGAGGTCCATGCTCAGGAGAGAAATTGCCGGATGGACTCCAGCTGCGCGGCGGCAGTGGCGCGTCCGATGTCGTAGGCCGCCTGGAGTTTGTCGGGGTTCTTTTCCACACGGCTGACGGGCAGGGGCTCAGCCGGGCGGATGACGAGGATGTCACCGGCGGCTTCCTGCTGTGCGAGGTATTCCAGCGTGGCGTTGTACATCTCATGCCGGGTGGCCATGGCTTCCACCAGCGCCGGGTAGCGGCGGTACATGAGCCGGATGAGCGGCAGCGCGCTTGTTTTCTTCTTGCGGTAATCGGCAGGTTGAGTGAGGATGACGATGTTTCGCTCGTAGCCCAGTTGCTCGAAAAAGCGCAGCGGAATGGCATCCGAAATCCCGCCGTCCAGCAGCTTTTGCCCGTCTATCTCGACGATACGGGAGACAAGGGGCATGGAGGCTGAGGCCCGCACCCAGTCAAAGCCGTGGTCGTGGTACCCGTCGTAGCGGTGGTAGACGGGGCGCCCGGTTTCCACATCGGTGCAGACCATGTAGAACTCCATGGGATTGGCGGCGTAGGCGGCAAAGTCAAAGACGTCGATATTCAACGGCACCTCACGGTAGGCGAAATCGGTGTTGTAGATGTTGCCGGTGCGGAGCAGGCTGCTCAGCCCGCAGTAGCGCCTGTCGTTGCAGAAGCGTTTGTTGTAGCGCAGGGCTCGCCCAATCTGGCGGGATTTGTAGTTGCAGCCGAAGGCGGCTCCGGCTGATACTCCCACAGCGCCGTCAAACTCGATGCCCTGTTCCATCATCACGTCCGTGACTCCGGCGGTGAACATGCCCCGCATGGCGCCGCCTTCCAGTATCAGTCCTTTTTTCATGTGGTTGGTCGGGATTCGGTGGGGGTGTTTACAGGCTCCACCGCGTCATGGCGTGGAAGCGGCGGATGCGTTCGGCCAACTCGGCCCGAGTGACGGAGAAGAGCGATACCGTGCCGAATTTCTCACAGGTGAAAGCTGCCACGACTGTGGCGAGAGCAATGCCGCTCTTCATGGCTTCCCACTCCGGATGCCCGCCATTCAGACAGCCGGTCAGGTGGCCCGCCAGCGCTCCCATGAACGAATCGCCCGCCCCGGTGGGGTCTTTCGGGTGCTCCAGCGGCCAGGCCGGGCAGCGGAACAGTCGCGTGTCGCCCTCTGCAGTGCGGTGGAAGAGGGTGGCACCGGCGCTGCCGTGTTTCACCACGGCGTAGCGCGGCCCGGCGGCCAGAATCCGATAGCCGGCCTCGATGGAATCCTCTGTCCGGGCATAGGTGCGAGCCTCCTCATCGTTCATGAGCGCCATATCCACCCGCTCCAGCAATTTCTGTGTGTATTCCGGCTCGCGTTCTATCCAGGACTTCATGAAGTCTGCCATCACGAACTGAGCTTCATGGCACTGTTCCACGAGCCGGTATTGCAGCGGCGGGGTCACGTTCGTGGCAACCACCAGCGGGGCCTTTTTCAGCTCCTCCGACGGTTTGATAGGCCAATGCTCCTGAACACCCTCGATGGTTTCCACCGTGGTGCGCCGGTTCATGTCCTTTTCATATTTCCCGGTCCAGGCAAAGGTGCGGCCGGGCGCGCGGTCCACATGCTTCATGCTCACGCCGCGGGCCTCCATGGCCATGCCGAACTCTTTCGGGAAATCATCTCCCACCACGCCCACCAGGTCTGCCTCTGCCGTGATGAGCCTCGCAGCCAGCGCGGCGTAGACCCCAGAGCCCCCCAGCACGGAATTGACCTGACCGGCGGGGGTGATGAGGGTATCAATGGCGATGGTGCCGTAGATGAGGGCTCGGTCGCTCATGGTGGGGCAGGGTGGGCATATCAGCTCCAGGCCAGCCCCGTCGCCCTGCGGAGGCGGCTGAGGGTGGCGGCGGCTTCCTCCCGGGCGCGCTCGGCTCCCTGATTCAGGACGCCGTTCACATAGTCCGGGTTGGTAATCAGCCATTCGCGGCGCTCGCGGGCGGCGCGGAAGTGCTCCCAGTAGGCTTCAAAGAGGTCTTTCTTGAACTGCCCGTAGCCCACGCCGCCGGCCAGGTGGGCATCCACCATGCTCTGATACTGCTCCGGGGAGGCAAAGAGTTTGTAGAGCTGCAGGATGATGGAGCCCTCCGTGGGTTTGGGGTCTTCCAGAGGGGTGGCATCCGTCACCACTTTCTTGTTGATGAGCTTGCGCAGCGGCTTTTCCTCGCCGAACATGGGCAGGGTGTTGCCGTAGCTCTTGCTCATCTTCTGGCCGTCCAGCCCGGGAACTACTGCGGTGACTTCGCTGATGATGGGCTCCGGCAGTTTGAAGATGTCTGCCCCGAAGGTGTCGTTGATTTTGCCGGCCAGGTCGCGGGTGACCTCCAGATGCTGCTTCTGATCCTTGCCCACCGGCACGGCATCCGCGTTGTACAGCAGAATATCGGCGGCCATCAGCGCGGGATAGGCAAAGAGCGCATGGTTGGCGGCGATTCCCTTGGCCACTTTTTCCTTGTAGGAATGGCAGCGCTCCAGCAGCCCCATCGGGCACACGGTGGAGAGAATCCATGCCAGCTCATGCACCTCCGGCACGGCGGATTGCGCAAAGAAAACGGATTTTTCCGGGTCGAGCCCGCAGGCCAGGAAATCCACGGCCAGACCGTAGGTGTTTTCCTGCAGTTTCTGCGCGCTCTCCATGGTGGTCATGGCGTGGTAGTTAGCGATGAAGTAGAACCCCTCGCCTTTTTCCTGCAGCTGGACGGCGGGGCGAATGGCGCCGAAATAGTTGCCGATGTGCAACTGCCCGCTGGGTTGTAATCCTGTAAGGAATCTCATGTTGAAATGTCGGAATGATGATTATTTGTTGGAAATGGTGATAGGTACCAGCACGGGTGCTGCTGACCCGCGCGCACGCTCGTCCTGTGAGAGCAGGGCGTGCAGGAAACTCCGCACGCTTTCCGCAGTGTAGGCCCCCTCGATGGTGCGCAGCTTCACCCCTTCGGTGTAGAAAACGGTGGTGGGTACTTTGTTGAGCTCGAAATCTTTGGACAGCGCGGTGTATTCATCCGGGTTGACCATCACGACCTGCACCGTGCCCTTGCCCTGGTTGGCAATCTGTTGCAGACCGTTGCGCATGCGGTTGCTGTACGGGCACCACGGCGCAGCGAAGCACAGGATGAGAGTACGCCCGGAGACTCCTGTCACCTGGCGGATGTCTTCCCCCTTGTAATCGCTGAACAGCTCAAACTTGGGAGCTTTCACCAGCGAGGTCGGGGCGGCGTTGCGATCGGTGCGCACCAGCGACTCCAGCGATTCGCGCTGCGGATTCGGCGCCGGTCTGGTGGAGGTGGTGAAGCGCGCTGCCTTTTCGCGCAGCTCCTCGTCATTATCTCCGCAGCTGCTCAGCAGCGGAAATAAAAGCAGGGGCACGAGCAATCCGGTCAGTCTCATGTGCCCTTTCATACCATCTTTTCGCGCGCGAGGAAAGCCTAATCTGTGTTCTACCCCCCATCTCGCTCGCGACAGCGAGCTTTCACGGGGGCGCAGCCCCCTTTCACGTGAAGCCCTGCGCAACTTTCACGTGCGGCTTTCTCTTTCGCACCCGATACCACCTCTCGTGGAAAAATTTGGCGCTGCGTCAGATTTTATGACGAAGACTAAAACTGACCACCCTGCCCAGAATCCGTTATAATGAGGTGTGAAAACAATAAACGAGATTCTACCAATCGCAGGATGGTCAGCTTACGCCGTTGAGTATACTAAATCCGA
>JAFUQZ010000024.1 GCA_017472085.1 Akkermansia sp.
TCATCGCTGAACTGTAGCGCCCTCGCTTGTGTATGTTTTTGTCCATTTTAGTGAGTTCTGTTTGGTTTATTATAAACTCACCGAGATGCCATTCAAGCATTTTCATCTCCATTTACTGTCCGAAAAAATCAGCATAGCATATCTGTCATTATGATGAAAAGATGAACAGATGCATGAACTCATCCCAAAATTATTCCAGACTTGTCGTTGAACGCAATGAGCAACAGCAATCCATATCAGAAGCGTATTACGATGAACATAACCATTTGACTGAGCGCTTTGAGGGATATGCTCGTATTGAGAGAAAATTTAATTCCAATAATCAATTGGGTGAAGTATTATTTTACAACAAAGATAATAAACTAACAAAAAACAGCGCGAATTATGCCAGGGCGAGGTATGAGTATGGTGAAGATGGTCAACAAAAGCTGAGGGCTTATTACGATGAAAACAATAAGCCGGTATGCCTTCCGGGGAGTAATGTGCATAAAATCGTAGTCGAAAGTGAACTATTGGAAGATGGCGGTAAGAAAGAGAGACGTTTATCTTATGGCATAGATGAGCAACCTCTTCATGCATCACTTGGCGAAGCCTGTCATGAATGCATTTATGATAAAAATGAAAGATTGACGGGTGAACGCTGCTATAATCATACAGGTGAGCCCTGGTACGCAGACGGATTATATTCTGAGGTAAAAAATGAATATGACCATGGCGGTGGATGGATTCAGAGATTTTATGCCGATTCTGTTCAGGTTTGCACTCAGCATGGGTATTACGCCACCAGAGTGGTCCCTGTAAAGGATGGATTTCTTTGGGAAAGCTATCTGGATACCGACAATAAAGCCTGTGCTCACAGTGATGGGTATTACTACAGAAAATATAGTAAAGGTGCAAGGGAATCATTAGAGTTTTACTATGATGAGCAGGAAAAACCCTGTGTTTCCACATCATTGGGAGTATATGGAAAAAGCCAACGATTTGACGAGCATGGCAGGTTGGTGGAGGAATGCCTGTTGGATGAACACGGGCAACTGACTATGTCTCATGCAAATTGTTCTATAATCAAGATAGAATATACAGAAAATGTTCGTGTGATGACTGTTTATGATGATAATGGTCAGGCTGCCGTGCATGTGAAAGGCTGGCACGAGCAGAGAGAATATTTCGATGAGAAAGGATACCTTCTAGAGGTAAAATTCTTTGGTAAGGGTGGAGTACCTTGTTTAAGCGAGTGGGGTTATCACAGCTGCAAGTATAGCTATGATGAAAACGGAAATGAAATTGAGATTCTTTATTTTGACACCAAAGACAACAGATTAGAGTTGTAGGATATGGGGAATGTCAGGCCCGTGGAGAGGATAGGGGGGACAAATCAGCCTCATCCGGGACCTGAATGAGCTTGATGCGGCCGGTGGAGCCGTGGAGGAGCTCGACGGCGGATTTGGGGATGCCGAGGGTCTTGGCCATGAAGGCTGTGATTTCCTTGTTGGCCTTTCCCTCTACGGGCGGAGCAGCGATTTTGACGCGCAGCACGCGGCCGATTTGCGGGTAGTCGTCCTCCCAGCCGAGGATTTCATTTTTGCGCGCACCCGGGGTTACTTTGAGGGCGATTTTCATGGCTGGGGTATCTGGGAATGAGAGGTGAGGAGGGAGGCTGCCACGGGGAGTCGGCGGAGGGTTTTGCCGCAGGCGGCGGCTTCCTGCGGGGTGGGCAGGTCGCGGGAGGTGTGGAGTCCTTCTGTGAGCAGGAAGGGCAGCAGGAGGATGTGGCGGGAGCTCATGCAGCGCAGCACATCTACGGCCTCCGGCTGCTGCCGGAAATAGCCGCAGGCCACCTCTGTGCCGGGCAATAGCTCGCGCAGTCGGCGGCAGAAGAGATGAGGCTCCGGCGGTGGCTCCGGGAGGGGGGAACCATGGGCCACCACCAGCACCCCTGTTTCTTCTTTCAGCAGGGGGCGGATGGCTTCTGCGGCTGCTTCTGCCAGCCAGGGGGAGGCTCCCAGCACGGGCTGGTAGTATAGCTGCGGTTTTTTACCCTGTGCGGCATAGGCGCTTTGCAGGGCGGCAGAGAGTCTGTGGCCGCTGCTGCTGCCGCTGAGCATGAACATGGGGTATACCAGAATGGGAGCATCCGTGGGCGGCAGGGTCGTGGCGGACAGGTTGCCCAGGTGGCAGCGGTAGACGCGTGCGCGTGGCATGCGGATGCCGGGCGGGTCAAGCTGTAGTCCCTTTTCATTGTAACTCACCAGCAGGTAGTAGCGCTTCCAGCGGCGGTGGCGCAGGTAGAAGAGAGCCACAACCCCCAGTATCGCCAGCTGTGAGACGGCAAAGTGGAAAAAAATGAGCCCGCGCAGGTGTTGTTCCTGCGCGGGATTCAGGTTGACTTGTTCCAGCTTTGCCCCGCAGCTCAGAGAGCCCCAGAGAGCGGCCGCAAAGGCGGCGGCGCATACCAGAAGCAGCAGGATGAACGAGCGGCGCTTCATGGGGGACTCTCTCTGCGGGGGGCGAGCTGAATCAGGCCTCGGTTCCGGTGGCGTTGTCAGCGGCCTGCAGCTCCGCGCGCAGGTCGTTCCGGCGGTCAAACCACAGCACCACGGGGGAGGCGATGTAGATGGAGGAGTAGGTACCCACGAAGATACCCAGCAGCATCGTGATGGAGAAGTCGAACATGGCCGGCCCGCCCAGCGCGATGAGGGATACCAGCACGGCGATGGTGGAGCCGGAGGTGAGCAGGGTACGCGACAGGGTGGAGTTGATGGCCTCGTTCATGATGTCGATGAGCTTTTCTCCGGGAGCCGCCAGGCGCAGCTGCTCGCGGATGCGGTCATAAATCACGATGGTGTCGTTGATGGAGTAGCCCGCCACGGTGAGGAACGCGCCGATGTGGATGATGCTCAGCTCCGTGCCGCAGACAATCACCAGGAAGATGATGGCCGCCACGTCGTGCGCGGTGGAAATCATGGCTCCCATGGCGAAGCTCCATTCAAAGCGGATGGCCAGGTAGAGGGTGATACCGAGCATGCCGGCCAGCAGAGCCAGACAGGCTGTGGTGAAGAAGCTGGCACCGAGGGCGGCGCTCACTTCCTCGATGGAGGGGGACTGAATCCCCTTCATCTCCGGGAATTTGGCGCGCAGCTCGGAGTCAATCATGAGGGCCTCGTCCTTGGTGGCGCAGCGAATCTTGATGTTGTGGTCGGTGGCGGTGGTGAATTCCTGCACGGTGGGCAGCTTGGACAGGTTGTCCATGTTCATCACATAGTCCTCCACGCCCTTGTAGTCCAGCTTGGAGTCACCGGGAATCACGTAGGTGGCAGTTGTGCCGCCTGTGAAGTCGATGCCCAGCGCCTTCTCCCCGCGGATGAAGATGCTGTAGACGGCAAAGAGACCAATGGCTGCCACGGAGGCGATGCCGGCCACCTTGCGGTACTTCATGAAGTCGTAAATCTTGCCCTGGAAGGGAGCCTTGCCGAAGTTCAGGTTCTCGAAGAGCTTCAGGCGCTCTGTCCAGAAGAAGAGCACGCGGGTGACCACCACGGCACCGATGAGTGAGGTGACGATACCGACGGTGGTGGTGACCGCGAAGCCCTTGATGGAGCCGCTGGCAATCCAGAAGAGAATGACGGCGGTAATCAGCGAGGTGATGTTGGAGTCCCAGATGGCGGAGAATGCCTTTTCATACGCATTGCGCAGGCAGATGATGAAGGGGCGTCCCAGTTGCTGCTCCTCGCGCATGCGTTCGTAGATGAGCACGTTCGCGTCCACGGCCACACCCATGGTTAACAGCATACCGGCAATACCCGGCAGCGTCAGCACGAACCCGAACAGGCTCATGAGACCCAGCAGAGCCAGCGCGTTGAATGCCAGACCCACCATGGCCACCACACCGGCACTGCGGTAGTACCAGTAGCAGAAGAAGAATACGCCAATCATGCCGATGATACCGGCAACGGCGCTCTGCTCCAGGGCGCTCTTGCCCAGCTGGGCAGACACATCCTTGCGGCCTTCCACCTTCAGGTCGCTGGAGAGGGGGTTGGCCAGCGCCTTGGAGATATCTTCCGGCTCACCCTTGCCGTTGAGTCCGGAGATGTTGAATTCCTTGTGCAGCACAGCCTGCACCACCGGGGCGCATTTGATTTCGCTGTTGAGCACCACGGCCAGGCGGTCAGCGCCAATCTGCATGCCGCCCGTCAGCTTGCCCATGCTGGCAGCACCGGCGCGGTTGAGCACTACGTCCACATAGCCCTTGCGGACGTAGTTTGGAGCGGCGTTGGCCACTTCCTTGCCGGTGATGTAGATACCCTTCTGGTGGGCGACATGGGGCTTCTGCACCACCATGTAGAAGACAATCGGTTCACCTGTCTTGCTGTTCACCATCGGTTCGCCCGTTTCCTCGTTGGTCTGCGGGCTGGGCAGTATCATGTAGTCATTCAGACCGAATTTGGCGGGAATGCGGGGCAGGGCGGGTTTACGCACATTGCGCTCATCGCGGGCAAGAGCCTCGCGGTAGGCCTTCATCTTCACCTCATAGGCAGCGAGTCCCTCCTGGGTTTCGGGGTCGGAGATGACGGCATCGCTGTTGCGGTAGACGGCCAGCAGTTCCAGTTTCGCCATCTTGGTGAGCATCTTCACCATGGCATCCATCTTCTCCTTGTTGCGCTCCGGGTCAGAGTCCTGCTGGGGAATCTGGATGAGAATCTTGTTGTTGGAGTGCAGAATCTGCACCTCGCTGGTGCCGGTGGAGTTGAGACGCTGCTCCAGAATGTCGCAGGCCTGCTGCATATCCTGCTCCGTGGGCGGCGTCAGCGTGCCGTCATCGCCCATCTTCGGCTGCACCTCCAGGGTGAGCTCCACACCGCCGCGGATGTCGATACCGTAGTGCATGCCGTTGACCAGCAGCGACAACAGACAGAAGGACGAAAGCCCCAGAATGAAGAACAGACCCGCCAGACGCTTGGCTTTGTCGTTTTCCGTGGCCAGATACCAGAAGAAGAGCACCAGCAGCAGAATGCCCGTGCAGAAGTAAAAGGCCGGCGAATTGATGAGTGCTTGGATAAACTCGAACATAATTCTGAAAAAAACAGGTGAACCGCATCAGTTTGCCACGTTTCTGTACAAAATCAAGCTTCCAGTGTGGCATTTTCGGGGTATCATATCGGAATGTTGCTCTTAAGGTAACAAAATCCCGGGCTTCGGGCAGGAGGGCAAAATAAAAAAACGTGCCCGATGCACTATCGGGCACGCAAGAATGGTAAGCAGGAAGTTTTAACTTCCCGATGTCCTTACTTCTTGATGGGGGCCACGGGAGCCGGCTCCGGAGCGGGAGTCGGAGCAACCTGCTGCTGCTGCTGCTGCTGGCAGGACACGAAAGCGGCGGCCGTAAGGGCAAGAATAGCGATGGTCTTCATAATTATCTATACTAGTTTTGATGTTTGAAGTTCCCCATCGCCCAAGAGTAGGACGCGGGGTGGCGAGAATTTATCACAAATCCACCATAAATCAAGCCTAAAATGATTTTCTGCGGCGTTTTTTTAATCAAGGGTGATATTTCTTAATGTTGAAGTAATTGATAATATATTGAAAATCAATTTATAACATTATTTTATAATCTTTCTGCAAAAAAAATATCCACCAAAAGAAAACACGGGTTAAGGATTGATAGTCTTGATGTTTTGCGCTTTCCGCAGGAAAAGACGACTCCGGAAGAAAAGGGCAGAAACGCAGCGGATTGAGTAGTCTCGCCAGGATTCGAACCTAGACAGAGGGAATCAAAATCCCTAGTGCTACCTTTACACCACGAGACCACACAGACGCTTCCTGCAAGGCAGGTCGCGGGGGGATTTTTACCACAACCACGCTGTGCTGGCAAGCTCAAAATGCGTATTGAGATATAAAATGGTTTATTTTGCACGCCGGGCAGCGTTGAGCAGGCGTACTTTTTCGGCAGAATCGCGGTTGCTCTTGCGGGCTGCCTGAAGAATGAAGTAATTGAGTTTGGCGCCGGCTTCCAGCAAGCGGCGTACGGAATCTGCACCGGCATTGAGTGCCGCGCAGCGCAGAGGTGTAGAGCCATTGGAGGCTCTGGCGTTGGCATCGGCCCCGTCGGCCAGCAGTCGGCGCACAGCGGCATCGTGTCCGTGGTAGGCAGCCAGCATGAGGGGAGTCCAGCCTTCCGCATTGGGCGTGTCCACCTCCGCCTTGGCACTCAGCAGGGCGGCAACGAGGCTGTTTTTACCCTTGCGGGCAGCGGTTTGAAGAGGGGTAGCGCCGGATTTGGTCTGCACATTGGGATTGGCGCCGGCTGCCAGCAGCAGATGCACCTCCTCCTGTCGGTCAAATTGTACGGCAATCATGAGCGGAGTCCAGGATTTGGCATCCGGCTTGTCCACGGTAGCCCCCCCTGCCAGCAGAACCTGTACCATTTCGGCATGTCCGTGATAAACCGCCCAGGCAAGCGGGGGCAGCCCATTGGGTAGTATGGCATCGGGATTGGCTTTGCTCTGCAGGGCGCGGCGAACGGCAGGTGTATCCCCGGCTTTGACAGCCATGAGCATTTCTTCCGTGGCGCGTGCTGTGGCGTCATCTTTCGTTTCGTCGGAGGACTTTTCCTTAGCGACAGGCTGTGGCTCGGGTTGAGGGTCTTCCCTGGTGACAGGCTGTGGCTCGGGTTGGGGTTCCTCCTTGGCGACAGGCTGTGGCTCGGGTGTAGAATTCTTCCGGGCGATGGGTTGTTTTTCGGCTTCTTCCAGCAAGGCAACCAGCTCGGAGAATCCCTTGGCCTCCGCAATGGCGCGAGCCGTGCGACCGTCTCCGCCTTTCACCAGAGGATTAGCACCGGCCTCCAGCAGGGTCCGAACGACTGCGGTGCGGCCGGTGTGGGCGGCGTTGATGAGTGCAGTCCCACCGTTGCGCCCGCGTGCGTCCACATCGGCCCCGTTGCTCAATAAAGCTTTTACCACGTCAACATTGCCGGCGTATGATGCAAACATGAGGGGTGTGCCGCCGGTGGGTGCTTTAGCATCAGCATTGGCTCCGGCCTGCAGCAAGGTGTTGACGATACCGGGATTTCCTCCCTGCACAGCCACAAAGAGAGCAGAGCGGCCGTTTTCATTGCAGGCTTCTAC
The DNA here is from genome assembly GCA_017472085.1 of Akkermansia sp. Lineage (GTDB taxonomy): Bacteria > Verrucomicrobiota > Verrucomicrobiia > Verrucomicrobiales > Akkermansiaceae > Akkermansia. The sequence goes on from JAFUQZ010000024.1 coordinate 7,125, forward strand.
GGAAGCCCCTTTTTCCAGCAGGAGTTTCACCAGCTGCTCGTGTCCGCAACGTATGGCATACAGCAGCGCTGTGCCGCCAACGGTTGCTGCTGCATCCACGGAGGCTCCTTTCTCCAGCAGGATGTGCGCTACCTCGTCCCTGCCAAACTGGGCGGCCACGATGAGGGCTGTTCCGTCATTGGTTCCTTTGGCATCCGGGGATGCGCCGTTTTCCAATAACAATTGCGCCAGATCCGGTTTATTGGCATAGGCGGCAAACATCAGAGCCGTTCCGCCGGTGCGGGCGCGTTGGTTCGGGTCTGCCTGGGCTGCCAATAGCGCCTTAAGGGATTTTGCCTGACCATGCTGCACAGCCACAATCAGCGGTGTCTGTCCGGCCGGGTTGTAGCCATTGACCTCTGCTCCCCGTTTGATGGCATCGTGTATGGCGGCCTCATCTCCGCGTTTGACCGCATCATGCAAATCATGCCGGGCTTTTTCCACCACGTTTTGCTGTGCGTAAGCCGTGGGCATGACAGTAGCCGCCATCGGAATCATAGGCAACAGGGCGCAGCCGACAGCACCCAGAGAGGAGGAAAAACGGGAACAGAGCTTCATGATACGCCCGCCATAGTACCGCATTCCCGGCTTTCAAGTCAAGGTTTAATGTTGTCCGCAGCAATCAGAGCCGGGTCAGGTCGAGCGCAATCTGCTTCCGCAGGGATTCGATGCCGTCGAATCGGAGCTCCGGGCGGATAAAACGGGTGAGTGATATTTCCAGCCGCTTTCCGTATAAATCACCATTCCAGTTGGTAAAATGGGCTTCCAGTCGTATGGGTTTCTCTGTTTCATCAATGGTGGGACGGAGGCCGATGTTGGCCATGCCGCACAGGGTGGTGTCGCCATATCGACAGGAGACGGCATAGACGCCGAATGGAGGCAGGGCGGCGTGGGGCGGCAGGGTGATGTTGGCGGTGGGATACCCCAGCTGCCGTGCGAGATGCTGTCCATGCTCCACCGTACCGCAGATGCTGAAGGGACGCCCCAGCATTTCTTCGCATTCGGCCAGTCGGCCGGCTGCCAGACATGAGCGGATGCGGCTGGAGCATACGGTTTCACCTGCTTGCTCCAGCAGGGGCTGGACACAGGTGCGGATGCCGTGTTGTGCTGCGTACTCCTGCACAAAATCTGTATCGCCCGCGCCGTCGCGCCCGAATCTCCAGTTGCTGCCGACGGAAATGCCCGCTATGGGACAGGCGGCCTGCAGGATGTTCAGAAACTCTGCCGGACCAAGGGCTGCTATGCGGCGAGTAAACGGCAGGCGCAGCAAAATATCCACTCCCAGTTCCCGCATCAAGTCTGCCTTCTGTTCGGCGTCCGGAGTCAGCAGCCTCGGTTGAATTTCCGGCCACAGCAGCGCCAGCGGATGCTCTGCAAAGGTGAACACGCCGCGCAGCGCACCCGGGGTGGAGGCTGACTCTATCACGCGGCGATGCCCGCGATGCACGCCGTCGAAAAAGCCCATGGCCCAATGTACGGGGCGTTGCAGGGAACGCAGTTCATCAATGGAAGAGAGTATGTTCATGAGGCTGAAATGGGTGTTTATTCTGAGCGGTCAGCGCATACCTGTTCGGGGGAAAGCAGGCGCGCCAGCAGCTCTTCGCGCCCGGCGGTTTTCAGCGTCGGAACATCCACCGCCTGTGAGATGTCAAACTTGCCGGAGCGAATGCGGCGCAGCGCGGTCAGGTGTGCCCCGCAGCCCAGGTATTGTCCGATATCGTGGGCATACGTTCTCACATAGAATCCCTTGGAACAATGCACGGTGAAATCCACCTCTGCCGCCGCCAGGTCAATGCGCGTAATCCCGTAGTCCAGCACCCGGACATGCCGCGCCTTGCGCTCTACTTCCTTGCCTTTGCGTGCCAGCTTGTAACAGGGTACACCGTTGATTTTCACAGCGGAGTACATGGGCGGTACCTGGTCAAACTCTCCGTTGAAATGCTCAAAGGCAGCCCGGATGTCTGCCTCTGTGATACCAGCCGTGGATTTTTCGGCCACCACCTCACCGTCGGCATCCTGGCTGTTGGTTTCGATACCCAGCTTCATGGTGGCGGTGTACACTTTATCCTCTCCCATGAGCATGTCCTGCATTTTGGTGGCCTTGCCGATGACGACTATCAGCATGCCGGTGGCCATGGGGTCAAGAGTGCCGCAGTGCCCCACTTTTTTTGTTTGCAGGATGCGGCGGCACAGCGCCACGGCGTTGTGTGAGGTGAAGCCCGGGTCTTTATCCACGAGCAAAACGCCGCTGGGTTGATCAGTTGTCATGTTGTTACTCTGCTTTCAGTCGTTCACGGATGGCTTCCAGTACGCGGGCTCGCACGTTCTCCAGCTCGCCTTTCATGCGGATGCCCGCTGCCATGGCATGCCCTCCGCCGCCGAATTGAGCGGCAATGTCGGAGACGCTGATATGCGGGTCTTTGGAGCGCAGCGACATGCGGATGCGTCCGTCCTCCAAATCTTCAAAGATGATGGAAACGCGTACTCCCTGCACGGTGCGGATGATATCCACCAAGTCCTTGGTATCTTCAGGGCCAATGCCCAGTTCTGCCTTGCGTCCTGCGGGCATGGTGTAGTGGGAGAGCTCGCCGTTGCATTCCACCACCATGTGGTTGAGCACCTCGCGGTTGACCAGGAGCGTGGACAGGGGGATTTCCTGGTAGATGCGTCGGTTGATATCGCCCACATCCACCCCGGCTGCCAGTAACTCACCCGCAGCCTGCATCACTTCCGGGGTAGTGGAAGCGTACTGGAAAGAGCCGGTATCCGTGCTGATGGCGGCGTAGAGCGCATTGGCAATCGCCGGGGTTATCACGCAGCCCCCGTGCCGCAGCATCTTGTACAGCACATATCCACAGGCTGCTGAGCCGCCCTCGACCAGATTTTCATGCCCGTAGCGGGAGTTCGTCCCGTGGTGGTCGATATTGATGATGCGGGGGAATCCTGCAAACAGTTCTCCGGCGCGGTCTCCCAGTCTTTTCCAATCCCCGGTGTCCACACAGATGAGCAGCTCCAGCTCTGCCGGAACTGCCTCCGGCAGCGGTCGAATCATCTCCGCGCCCTCCAGAAAGGCATAGCGCGCCGGCACTTCATCCTCATTCCACATCGTTACAGCTTTGCCCATGTCCTGCAGCGCCAGTCCCAGCGCCAGCGTGGAGCCGATGGCATCACCATCCGGCCGGAAATGAGATATGACACCAATATGGTGATACGAGCTTATCTGAGAAAGAATCCTGTCGTACATCATCCTGCGCGGATTATAGCATCAGCGGGGAGAGATGTCGAGAGGATTGCATCGTCAGTTCGGGAGAAAATCAGCGCAGGTGGCTGTTGTAGCGGGGGTAGCGGATAGAGGGGCCGAAACGGTTCGGGCCGGGAAGGGTATCGCAGAATATCTCCCGCAGCAGCACATGAACCGCCATCAAAAGCCAGACAAATGGCTCAAAATAATTCAGAATGAAACACCAATGGGAATTAGCGTGGTCATCCATAGCCACCTTGATTTCCTCCGGCAAATCGCTCCAGGAGCCATCGCGGTCATGCAGGCGGCGGGTGAGCAGTGTGCACAGCGGCACAATGGCCGACAGGTGATAGATGCTGAGGATTGCAACAAACAGGTAGCAAAACTCATCTGCTCCGGGTTGCTGCATGCGATACACCTCAATCCACCACCAGACTGACAACATAGCATGGGGGATGAAAAAGGCGTAAAACTCCTGCGGGGTGGCTCGCCCGGTGGTGCTGCGCCACAGTTTCCAGCTGCGGCAATACCAGCTCCAGGGATTGCGCCGCTGCGGGCAGAAACGCAGCCCGCATTCCGGGCATTGCTCCGCCTCCGGCGCCAGCATCAGGTCGCAGGCCGGGCAGTTGCAGTTGTGTTCCTCAATGGCTATTCCGGGGGATGAGCACCTCAGATGGTGCGTCCTTCCTTATCATCAAAGCAGCCGCAGATGATGCGGATGATATCGATGACCTGCCAGATGATGAAACCACCACAGGTCAGAAATTGGATTACACCGGTAATGACCTTTCCGGCATAAATGCGGTGAACACCGCCAAAACCGCAAAGAATGAGCAGGGAAAGCAACAGTGTGGTAAGTCGGGAACGGGGAGATTGCATAATAATGGTTGGAGTTTGTCCGGATGATTTTGTTCAAATTAATTTTTGAGCCTGAACGATGAGAGCATCAGGCGTGTTCTCCAGCTTGTCCTCCTGGACGGCGGTCAGCAGGGTCTCCAGCACCTGTTTCATGGCGGGGCCGGGTTTCATGCCCAGCTGCATGAGGGTGTTGCCGTTGATGGCGAGGTCCTTCACGGTGAAGGCCGGCTCCATCTCCAGCACATCCTCCAGCAGCTCTGCGGCATCGCGGATGAGGGCGGCGCCGGAGGCGTGGTCGTAGTCAGAATGGGCGGCATGGTCGGCTCGCTGCACATCCAGCAGACGCCGGACATTTTCCACTCCCAGTTTGCCGACCAGACGACGCATTCCCGGCACGGTGGTGGGCATGGTCATGTCGTGTACCCGCACCAGAGTGCAGACGGTGGAGAGGGTGGCGTTGTCGCTCTTGAGGCGCAGGAGGATGTTTTTTGCGAGCTTTTCACCGGCGGTCGGGTGTCCGTAGAAATGCCCGCGTCCGTCCTCACCCATGGAAAAGCACGATGGCTTGCCCACATCATGCAGCAGCATGGTGAGTCGCAGCATTTCATCCGGCGGGGCGGCGGCCACGGCGTAGGCAGAGTGCGTCCAGACATCATGGCAATGGTAGGGGGTGTGCTGATCAAAGCCTATACCTGCCTCCAGCTCCGGGATGATGCAGCTGAATACCTCCGGAAAAGCCAGCAGCATGTCCAGCACTCCGGTGCCGATGAGAATCCCTTTCAATTCCTTGAAGATGCGCTCTGCGCTCACGTTCTCCAGCAGGTGGCGGTTGCGGCGCACGGAGGCAGCCGTCTCCCGCTCGATGGCAAACCCGAATCGTGCGGCAAAGCGCAGCGCCCGCATAATGCGCAGACCATCCTCATTGAACCGGGCGTCCGGCTCTCCCACACAGCGGATGAGCCCGGCTGCCAGATCCTCCTGCCCGCCGAAGGCATCCACCAGGCCGCGGGTGGGGCTGTAGGCCATGGCATTGATGGTGAAATCACGCCGCGCCAAATCCTCTTCCACCCGGGAGACAAAGCTCACGGCATCCGGGTGACGGTTATCGCTGTAGTTGCCATCGATGCGGAAAGTGGTCACCTCCACCGGTTGTCTGTCTGACATGACGGTGACGGTGCCGTGCTGCAAGCCGGTCTTGATGACATGAAACCGCCGGAACACCCGCAGCACGTCCTCCGGCAGCGCATTGGTGCAGACATCCCAGTCGTTTGGCTCACGACCCAGCAAGGAGTCGCGCACACAGCCCCCCACCACGTATGCCTCATAGCCACGGCTCTCCAGCCGTTCTACCACGGCAAATGCGTAGTCCGGCACAGTAATGGCAGGAAAATGGCTCATGGTCACATCTGGGGTGCGGCAGGGCTCGGCTCCGGCTGCGGAGCGGGGGCAGGCGGCTGCGGTGCAGCGGCAGATACCGGGGGAATAATGCGGCGAATGGCATCAAAGAGCGGGGACACCGCCTCGCTGCCCACCAGGATGTGAGGAAAGCGAATCTTATCCATGTTGCGGATGGTTTCCAGACGGATGATATTCTCCCCAACGGCATCATTGAGCGCTTTCTTGCCTTTGGCTTCCAGAATCATGCCCTCTGCCTCGGCCTGTTTCATGGCGAGCAGAGCGGCAGCTTCCTGTTGCTTGGCGTAGAGCTTGGCATCGGCCTCTGCCTTGGCGCGCAGCAGTTCGCCCTGTGCCTCCTGATTCATTTTGTTGGCCTTGGCGCGGCCCTCCGCTTCTGCTATCTCCTCCGCGCGCTTGGCAATCTCCAGCATGATGGCCTGGCGCTCATATTCCTGAGACGCCTCCACCTTGCGGGTGATTCCGGCGGTCACGGATTCCGGGGGCATGGTGGAGCCGATGGTAACGGATTCCACAATGAAGGGGGAACCCTCCAGCTGTTTGCGCAGGCTCTCTTCCACCATGAGAGTGATTTCCGGGATGCGTGCCGGGGCATCCAGTCCCCGGAAACGGGCAATGGCCGTGCGGACGGCTGTGCGGAACGGCTGGCGGATGAAGGATTCGTATGCATCCTGGGCGATGTCGTCCGGCTTGTTGGGTACATCCGCAATGGCACCGTATTGCTCCACGAATTCGCGGATTTTGTTGCTGTCGATACGGTATACCAGGTAGGCCTGGGCTGTCATCTTGAGCTGGTCAGCGGCGCGGATGTCATCAAAATCCTCCGTCATAGTGTACGGCGTCACGCAGATTTTGATGGACTTCTGTCGCCACACATACCCCGTGCCTCCCGGGCCTTTGATGATGCTCCTGAACTCTTTCACTCCCACAATCGGGTTGGTGTATACGTAGGCCGCATAACCACCATCCACCTTTTCATTGGAACAGTTCGTTGCCGCCACCACACCGGCTGCCACCAGTGCCAGCAGCACCCCCGGCATTACCCAGGACAGCGGTTTCTTCACCTCTAAAATCTTCTTATTCAAAGACATGAATCTATGTTAGGCCTATATATATGATGAAGAATGACGAATAAGAAGCCCGCACGCAGTCCGGAGGCAGAAGCCTGCGGAATTAAAAATTCGTACTTCGTCAATCGTAATTCGTACTTCTGAATCAGTTTTCCATCCCCTTGAGGGTCTCCACGGCAGCCTGAAGTGTGGCCACATCCTCGATGGAGATGACGGTGGCTTCCTTACAGATGCGAGCCATCATACCGGCCAGAGTCTTGCCGGGTCCCATTTCGATGAAGAGACGCTCTCCTTTATCCGTGAGATCCTTCATGCAGGCAGCCCAACGAACGGAACCGCATACCTGCTCACCGAGCATGGCGCGCACATCCTCCGGCCCGGTGACGGGGCGGGCTTCATAGTTGCAGTATACCGGAACAGCAGGAGTCTGCATGGGGGTGGCTTCCAGCTCCGGGCGCAGAGCTTCCTGAGCGCTCTTCATGAAGCGGCTGTGATAGGCACCGGCCACGTTGAGCTTCTTGGCAATCTTGAATCCGGCGGCCTTCGCGCCCGCCACGGCCTTGTCCACACCCTCCACAGAGCCGGACACCACGGTCTGGCCGGGGCAGTTGTAGTTGGCCACATCGATATCACACTCAGCCGCAAGGGCTGCCACAGCCTCATCGCTACCACCGATCATGGCAGCCATTGTGCTGGGAGCGGCATTGCAGGCATCCTCCATGAAGGCGCCGCGCTTCTGCACCAGCTTGAGCCCGTCCTCCATGCTGAACGTACCGGCAGCGGCATGTGCCGTGAACTCACCCAGCGAAAGACCGGCGGCGGCCACGGGCTCAATATTCACCATGCTGCTGAGCATCTTGTAGAGTGCCAGACCATGCAGATACAGGGCGGGCTGGCAGTTGCAGGTGCGGGTCAGCTCCGCATCCGGACCCTCAAACATCACCTGAGTGAGAGAATACCCCAATGCGGCATCCGCTGCCTCCATCATGGCGCGTGCCTCCGGGTATGTATCATACAAATCCTTGCCCATGCCCACCTTCTGGGCGCCTTGTCCGGGAAACAGTAAAACAGCTTTCATATCTCTTGTTCAGCTTGGTTAACTGCCCTGATCCTAACGGACTCCTGCTCTCAAGTCAAGCGAAAACAAAATCTGTTGCTTTGTCAAGCTGGAGAATACTCTACTTTTGGCCTGAAGTCGGAAAAAATTCTTATCAAACCCAAACTTTAGGGTTGCCAAAACAGGTTTTGAGGTGTAGAATGGCGCGCTTTTTTGTCGCAAAAAAGTAATTCAACCTAAATAAACAAAATCAGACAATGGACCCCAATACATTATTCTGGATCGTTCCCGTTGCCTCTCTTCTGGTGCTTGGCTTTGCAGCCAAGTTCTTCTTCGACATGAAGAAGGCGGATGAGGGTACGGATCGCATGAAGGAGATTGCGGGCTACGTGCGCGAAGGCGCCATGGCCTATCTGAAGCAGCAGTATAAGGTTGTTTCCGTCTTCTTCGTTATTATTGCCGTGGCATTCGGCATCATGGCTTACTACGGCCTTCAGAACGAGATTGTCCCCGTAGCATTCCTGACGGGCGGTTTCTTCTCCGGCCTTGCCGGTTTCATCGGCATGAAGACGGCTACCTATGCCTCCGGTCGTGTGGCTCAGGCTTGCCGCGATGCTGAGGACGGTCTGAATAAGGGTCTGCAGCTTGCTTTCCGTTCCGGCGCCGTGCTGGGTCTGACGGTGGTGGGCTTCGGTCTGCTGGATATCTCCGGCTGGTATCTGATTCTCGAACACACACCCCTGCTGGGTGAGCATACCGGCGTGGACAAGCTGGTGCACATTACCACGGTGATGCTTACTTTCGGTATGGGTGCTTCCCTGCAGGCTCTCTTCGCCCGCGTGGGTGGTGGTATCTACACCAAGGCAGCCGACGTGGGTGCCGACCTTGTGGGCAAGACGGAGTACCACTTCAACGAGGATGATCCCCGCAACCCCGCCACTATCGCCGACAACGTGGGCGACAACGTGGGTGACGTGGCCGGCATGGGCGCTGACCTTTACGAGTCTTACGCCGGCTCCATCCTTGCAACAGCTGCTCTGGGTGCTGCCGTGGCCGCCGCCGCCGGTTGGGCATACGAGGCCGGCCTGCAGCTTGTCATGGCTCCCATGATTATCGGTGCCGTGGGTGCTATCCTTTCCATTCTCGGTATCTTCCTTGTGCGCACCAAACCCGGTGCCAACCAGACCCAGCTCATGGCTGCTCTGAACAAGGGCATCAACTTCTCCGGCGTTCTCATCGCCATTCTTTCCGCTGTGATTCTCTGGGCTCTGGGCATTGAAAACTGGCTCGGTATCTGGGGTTCCATCGTCATCGGTCTCGTGGTGGGTATCGCCATCGGCAAGGTGACGGAGTACTACACCTCTTTCGAGTTCAAGCCGGTGCAGTTCATCGCTGAGAACGCAACCACCGGCCCTGCCACCGTTATCATCTCCGGTATCGGCGTGGGTATGATTTCCACCTGCTGGCCCGTGATTTTCATCGTCATCGGCACCATCGGTGCTTACCTTTGCGCCGCCGGTGAGTGGGCCTTCACGGCAGACAATATGGCCATGGGCCTTTACGGTATCGGTATCGCAGCTGTGGGTATGCTTTCCACGCTGGGGCTGACCCTGGCTACGGATGCCTACGGCCCCATCTCCGACAATGCCGGCGGTAACGCCGAGATGAGCGCTCTGGGTGAGGACGTGCGCAGCCGCACGGACGCTCTGGACGCCCTGGGTAACACCACCGCCGCTACCGGTAAGGGCTTTGCCATCGGTTCTGCCGCTCTGACCGCTCTGGCACTTCTGGCCTCCTACATTGAGGAGCTCAAGATTGCTGCCGCCCGTCTGGGTGATGCTCCCGTATTCATCTCCTCTTTCAGCGAGACTCCTGTGGGTACCGGTATTGAGGTGTCCAAGCTCAGCATTGCTGAGTTCATGACCAAGTTCGACGTGACCCTCATGAACCCGAAGGTGCTGCTGGGTATCTTCATCGGTGCCATGCTTTCCTTCCTGTTCTGCGGTCTTACCATGAACGCCGTGGGTCGTGCTGCCAAGAGCATGGTGGAGGAAGTGCGTCGCCAGCTCAGCGACAAGGACGTGTTCGAGGGCCGCAAGAAGGCTGACTACGCCCGCTGCGTGGGTATCTCCACCCAGGGCGCACAGCGCGAGATGGTGATTCCCTCTTTCATCGCCGTGGTGGTGCCGATTGCCACCGGTCTGGTGATGGGTGTGGCCGGCGTGTTCGGTCTGCTGGCCGGTGGTCTTGCCGGCGGCTTTGTGCTGGCCGTGTTCATGGCCAACTCCGGCGGTGCCTGGGATAACGCCAAGAAGTACATCGAGACGGGTGACGCCTCTTTCTGCGGCAAGCACACGCCCATCCACGACGCTTCCGTTGTGGGTGACACCGTGGGTGACCCCTTCAAGGATACTTCCGGTCCGTCCCTGAACATCCTCATCAAGCTCATGAGCATGGTCTCCATCGTGACGGCCGGTCTCAACATCGCCTTCTCCCTGCTGTAAAGCCGGAGAAGCCCAAAACAGATTATTTTCGTTCATCCGCCGCCCTGCTTCCCCGCAGCGCGGCGGATTTTGTTGTTGTTTTTTTTCGAAAAAAATAGTTGTATAACAGACAAAAAGCAGGTATTTCTGCCTTTTTCTGTTGATTTTGCATCCCGGCGGGTGTAGTATACTCCAAGTGAAGCTCTGCTTCCCGTGCGGGGAGTACTGTCTCCACCCATCACCTGAATATTTTTTCAACATTCACCAATATAGCACATGAACACTACATACAGCACTATTGATGCCAACGAGGCAGTCGCCTCCGTGGCATACCGTTGTTCGGAAGTGGCCGCTATCTACCCCATCACCCCGTCCTCTCCGATGGGTGAATCGGCAGAGACGTGGACCGCCGTAGATCGCAAGAACCTCTGGGGAACGGTCCCCAGTATCGTGGAAATGGAAAGTGAGGCCGGGGCCGCCGGTGCCGTACACGGCGCTCTGCAGACCGGTTCTCTGGCTACCACGTTCACGGCATCTCAGGGCTTGCTGCTGATGATTCCGAATATGTTCAAGATTGCCGGCGAGCTGACTCCCTGCGTCTTCCACATCGCCGCCCGTGCTCTGGCTGCCCAGGGTCTTTCCATCTTCGGCGACCACAGCGACGTGATGTCCGCCCGCTCTACGGGCTTTGCTATGCTCTGCGGTGCCAGCACCCAGGAAGCCCCGGATATGGCCGCCATTGCTCACGCCGCCACGCTGGAGAGCCGCGTGCCCTTCATGAACTTCTTTGACGGCTTCCGAACCTCCCACGAGGTGGGCAAGATTGCCGACATCTCTGATGATACTCTGCGCGCGCTCATCGACCAGAAGCTGGTGGATGAGTTCCACGCCCGCGGTCTGAACCCGGATGCCCCGGTCATCCGCGGTACTGCCCAGAACCCGGACGTGTACTTCCAGGGTCGCGAAACGGTGAACAAGTACTACAACGCCGTGCCCGGCATCGTGAAGGCCACCATGAAGAAGTTCGGCGACCTCACCGGCCGCTACTATGACCTGGTGGAATACATCGGTTCCCCGGAGGCCACGCGTGTCATCATCATGATGGGTTCCGGCGCAGAGGCTGCTCTGGAGGCCGTACAGGCCATGGGCGAGGATGTCGGCGTGCTGAAGGTGCGTCTGTACCGTCCTTTCCCGGCAGAGGATATGATTGCTGCTCTGCCCAAGACGGTGAAGAAGATTGCCGTGCTCGACCGCACCAAGGAGCCGGGCAGCCAGGGTGAGCCCCTGCTGCAGGACGTGGTGCAGGCTCTGGCAGATGCCCTGGTGGCCGGCACACTTCCCTACGCCATGCCGAAGGTGGTAGGCGGCCGCTATGGTCTGGGCTCCAAGGAGTTCACCCCCGCCATGGTCAAGGGCGTGTTTGACGAGCTCAAGAAGGACGAGCCGATGACCGGCTTTGCCGTGGGTATTGAGGATGACGTGACCGGCAAGTTCATTGCCTATGATCCGAGCTTCACCACGGAGGCCGACACCGTTACCCGCTGCATGTTCTATGGTCTGGGCTCCGACGGTACCGTGGGTGCCAACAAGGATGCCATCAAGATTATCGGCAAGCACACGGACCTGTGTGTGCAGGGCTACTTCGTGTACGACTCCAAGAAGTCCGGCTCCTCCACGGTGTCTCACCTGCGCTTTGGCACCACGCCGATTCACAGCACCTACCTCATCACCAGCGCCAACTTCATTGCGCTGCACCAGCCGAGCCTGCTCAACCTCTTCGACTTCCTGAAGAACGCCGCCAACGATGCCACCTTCCTCATCAACACTGCCGTGCCTGCGGAGAAGGTGTGGGACAGCCTGCCTGCCCGCATGCAGCAGCAGATTATCGACAAGAACATCAAGGTCTACTGCATCGATGCCTTCAAGGTGGCCAAGGCTACCGGCATGGGCGGTCGCATCAACATGATTATGCAGACCTGCTTCTTCCACCTCTCCGGTGTGATTCCCTCTGATGAAGCCATCGGCTATATCAAGGAAGCCATCAAGAAGACCTACGGCAAGAAGGGTGACGAAGTGGTGGCCAAGAATATCCAGGCTGTGGATGCCTCTCTGGCCAACCTGTATGAAGTGCCCCTGGGCAGCAGCATCACGGGCCATGAAATCCCCGCTGCCCTGGCTCCCGGTGCTCCCGACTTCGTGCGCGACGTGCTCGGCAAGATTGTCATCGGCGAGGGCGACAGCGTGAAGGTTTCCGAGATGCCTGTCGATGGCACATTCCCCAGCGGCACCACACAGTACGAGAAGCGCGACCTCGCTCTCGAAATCCCCGTGTGGCAGCCGGAGAAGACAGAAACCAGCAAGGCCTGTATCCAGTGCGGTAAGTGCACCGTGGTGTGTCCGCACGCCGCCATTCGTGCCAAGATGGCTGACCCGGCTGATCTGGAGGGTGCTCCGGAGAGCTTCAAGTGCGCCGATGCCAGCAAGATGCACAAGAACTGGCAGGGTAAGAAGTTCATCATTCAGGTTTCTGCTTCCGACTGCACGGGCTGCACGCTGTGCTCCCGCGTGTGCCCCACGAACTCCCTGACCATGACCCCGGTCGCCGAGGCCCTCAAGCCCGAGGCCGAGAACTGGAAGTTCTTCGAGAAGCTGCCGGATGCCGACCGCACCAAGCTCAACGCCGCTCAGGTGAAGGATCAGCAGCTCCTGCGTCCGCTCTTCGAATTCAGCGGTGCCTGCGCCGGTTGCGGCGAGACTCCCTATGTGAAGGCACTCACCCAGCTGCTGGGCAATCGCCTGGTGGTGGCCAACGCCACGGGCTGTTCCTCCATCTACGGCGGCAACCTGCCCACCACTCCCTGGACGCACGATGCCGACGGCCGCGGTCCCGCCTGGGCCAATAGCCTCTTCGAGGACAACGCCCAGTTCGGTCTCGGCTTCCGCGTCTCTCTGGACAAGAAGCAGGAATACGCCATGGAGCTCCTTGAAGCTGCTGCCGCTAAGATTGGCACGGAACTGGTGGAGGCCATCAAGTCCAACCCGCAGAAGACCGAGGCAGAAGTGGTCAGCGCCCGCGAAACCGTGGCTGCCATCAAGGCCGCCTGCGGTGACGATCCCGAGCTGGCTGCCCTCAAGGCACAGGCCAACCACCTGGTGAGCAAGTCCGTGTGGATTCTCGGCGGTGACGGCTGGGCCTACGACATCGGCTACGGCGGTCTGGATCACATCCTGGCCTCCGGTCGCAACGTGAAGGTGCTGGTCATGGATACAGAGGTGTACTCCAACACCGGCGGTCAGTGCTCCAAGGCTACTCCGCGTTCTGCCGTGGCCAAGTTCGCCACCCGCGGTAAAGACCAGGTGAAGAAGGACATCGGCTACATGGCCATGACCTACGGCAACATCTACGTGGCCTCCATCGCCATGGGCTCCAACGATGAGCACGCCCTCAAGACGCTGGCTGAGGCCGAGGCTTACGACGGCCCCGCTCTGGTGATTGCCTACAGCCACTGCATCAACCACGGTATCAACATGGCTCAGGGTCTCGACCGCCAGAAGGATGCCGTAGACTGCGGTCGCTGGCTGCTCTACAACTTCAACCCGGACAACATCAAGCAGGGCAAGAACCCGCTCTCCATCAAGAGCCGTGCGCCCAAGAAGTCCGTGCGCGAAGCCCTCATCGGTGTGGAAGGCAAGGGCGGTGAAAACCGCTTCAAGATGCTGGCCAAGACCAACAAGGCCAACTTTGAGAAGCTTCTCGCCCTCGAAGAGCAGGACATCCAGCGCCGCTGGCGTCTCTACCAGGCTCTCGCTGCCATCGACTACTCCGCCGAGGCAGAGCAGCAGCCTGAGGCTTAATACCTCACTCTGAACCATTCATTCTTCCACGGACGGCAGCCCCGCGTTGCCGTCCGTGTTTGCTTTCAAGAACTTATCTCAATATAAAAGTATACTTTAATGATATCCCATAGCATCATTAAAGTATACTTTTATGTTATATTAAACCATTATATATAAAAGTCATACATAAACATCAAAGCATACTTTCATGAGAAACCGCCTTATCATGAAAGTATACTTTAATGATAACTCAACAAGTGTATGATGAAGATTTTACAGATCCGAGCAGGTAGCAGAGCACAGCGGCGGGGATGCGGATGAGGGGCAAAGCTCCCTCTGCCGGACAGAAAATCCCGAAATCCTCCATGTTACGAGTAGCCAGAAAGGCGGCGGTGGCGGCTTTTCCCCGGCACAGGGTCATAATAGCATCCTCTGCCGTGAGGGACGAGTCATTCTTGTATTTCACCTCGCAGAGGAAGCGTTCTCCGGCAGGGAAATCTACCGCCACATCGACCTCCCGTTGTTCGCGCCGCAGGTAACCCACGCGGCAGGGCGAGGTATAGGCGTTGCGGAAGTGCCGATACACGGTTGTTTCGGCCATCAGCCCGCGTTCTTCATCCGAGAGCCGCTCCGGGTTGCGCATGAGTGTGGCATTGCGGAGTGCCACGTCTGCCACATAAATTTTCGGCTGGGAGGAAAGCCCCTTTTTGCCGGAATAATCGATGGAATGGCAGATGTAGATGAGGTTGGCATCCTGCAGGAACTCCATGTACCGGGAAAGAGTGGGTTGAGAGACCCCCTCGAGCTGGCGACACATGGCGGCGGCGTTGATCAGGCTGCCGGAATGCAGGCAGAGGTAGAGGAATACCTTTTCCAGCTGCAGGGTGTTGCGGACATCGAACAGGGAGGGAATATCCCGCTTGAGCACCTTGTCCACCACATCTTCGCGCAGGATGCTCTGTGCGCGGAAGGTGTTGTCCAGATGCAGCAGCTCCGGAAAGCCGCCGATATTCAGATAGCGGTTCCAGTGCGGGGCCATCCCGGCAAAGCGGTGCATCAATCCGGCGAATTCTGCCGGCTTCATGCGGGGCAGCTCCTCCGGGGAGACCTCGGCAGGAAGCTCAGGCTTCACCCGCATCAGCTCGCAGTATTCGTAAAAGTTCAGCGTGGGCATGCGCAGCACGCGCCACCGCCCCACGCCGCTGTCGCGGGCACCTTTTTCGATATAGGGACTGGCAGACCCCGTGGCCACCAGCTGCAGCTCCGGCCGTTGGTCATAGAGCACCTTCAGCCAGAGAGACCAGTCCTCCGCATACTGAATCTCGTCCAGAAAGAAATAGCGCGTACCCTCCCGCGGGCGGGCGCGGTCATAGGCATCTATCACCGGCTTGATGCCTGTGAGCTTCAGAACAGGGTTGTCGAAAGAGAGATAGAGGATATTATCCGGATTCACCCCTCGGCTCAGCAGCTCGGCAATCATCTGCCGCATCACCGTGGTCTTGCCCACCCGGCGGGCGCCGCTCAGCACCACAAAGCGGCGAATCCCGGGCTCATCCAGGATACTCAGAGCGTCGTGATACGCCCGGCGCTGCATTTCCGGCAGCTCCATGGTGCAGCTGCGCTGCTCCCACCAGGGATTGTATTCCTGCAACAGGTGAATCAGCTCCGTCTCGTTGAAAATAGTCATTCTTCCCTCCTTTCAGGGAGATTATATCCCTTGATGCTCAACATGTCAAGCTATAATAAAAGTATACTTTCATGATATCATGTATTAACATTAAAGTATACTTTTATGATGCGTCAAATGATTGACAATCAATTCTTCCGGAGAAAATATCCGCGTTGCTTGTCAGAGATGGGCAACCCGGCTGTTTCCATGACATAGAGCATTTCTTCCCAGAGCCGGCGGCGCTCAGAGAGGTCGGAGGTGCGCAGGAGGTAGCTGGGATGATGCGTCACCACCACGGGTATACCGTTGTAGGAACCGTGTTCCAGCTGGTAGGCGGCCAGGGGGAGATTGCCGCGTTGCAGGATACCCCGGGCGGCAATCACACCGAGCGCCACAATCACCCGGGGTTGCACCAGAGCAATTTCGAAATCCAGCACCGGGGCAGAGAAGCGAATTTCCTTTTCGGTGGGCGGCCGGGTGTTGAGCGTCTGGCGGGGTTGCTCCGGGCGGAACTTGACCAGGTGGGTGATATAGACCTGTTCGCGGGTGAGCCCCATGGCCTTGAGCATGCCGTCCAGCTTGCCGCCGGCAGCTCCTTGAAAAGGCATACCCGCTTTTTCATCGTGATAGTTCACCGCATCGCCCACAAACATGATATCGGCCGAGCGATTCCCCTGCCCAAACACCGGGGTGGGGCGCAGCGTGCCGAGTCCCCGCAGCGGTTTCCAGCCCGGCAGCAGGCGCTGCATGGCCTCCCATGCCTCAGCCGGACTCTGCCCGCCGGGACGGAAGAAAGGCACCTCATCCTCCGGGCGGGGCTCTTCCGATGCGAGCTCCGGCTCCGGGATATCATCCAGCCGCAGGCTTTGGCGGGGCTCCTCCTGTTGAGGCAGAGGCTCGGCAGAGACGGGTGGGGGAGCCATTGCCGCCGGGGGAGGGGTGGGCATTCTGCCGCCGTTGCGGGCGGCCAGCATCCAGGAGCGCAGGATAGCGCGTGCCTCTTCATCCACAGGCAGCCGCTCAACACCCTGCTGTTGCAGGGTGCGGAGATAATTGAGCACCATTTCCCGCGTATTCACCGTGACAGAGACAGATTGAAACTATGCGCGGAATGTTACCACAGATGGCAGTAAAGTCAAGCTTTCGGCTTGCAAGCAGACACAAAGGAGGGTATGCTCACGGGCGTGAGACGCTTTCTGACTCTTATCATTCTGACTCTTGCCCTGAGCACCGTGGCACAGGCCTGGCAGCAGGTCAATGAAAATGCGCCGGAGCCCCCGCGCGAATTCCGCGCCGCCTGGGTGGCCACGGTGTTCAATCTGGACTGGCCCTCGCGCGCCGGACTCTCCGCCGGACAGCAGAAACAAGAACTGCTCAACATCATCACCCGGGCTCACAAACTCCGGCTCAACGCCATCATCCTCCAGGTGCGCCCCAACGGCGATGCCCTTTACAAATCCTCATTGGAGCCCTGGAGCGCCTGGTTGAGCGGCCCGGGAGTCAATCCCGGCTATGATCCGCTGGCCTTTGCCATCACAGAATGCCACAAACGCGGCATGGAGCTGCACGCCTGGTTCAACCCCTTCCGTGCCACCATCAGCAACCGCCCCGTAGGCAAAGGCCACATCTCCCGTCGCAGCCCGGGCTGGATTCTGCGCGCCGGCGGCACCACCATGCTCAACCCCGCCAGCCCCTCTGCCCGCAGCCATGTGATGCAGGTGATACTGGATGTGGTGCGGCGCTACAACATCGACGGCGTCCACCTGGATGACTACTTTTACCCCTATCCCCCTCATCACAAAGTGGCAGACGGCAAAACACCCGCCCAGCGCCGCGCCTACATCGATGACTTCGTGCAGACACTCTACACGCGGGTGAAAGGCATCAAACCCTACGTTCGCGTGGGTATCAGCCCCTTCGGCATCTGGCAACCGGGCTATCCCGGCAGCGTGGAAGCCGGGGTGAACGCCTATGAGCATCTGGCCTGCGATGCCCGCAAATGGATTCGCAAAGGCTGGGTGGATTACCTCTCCCCCCAGCTGTACTGGCGCTGCGAAGGCCCGCAGAGCTTCAACGCGCTGATGAGCTGGTGGAGCAGCATCAACCCCTCCCGTCCCATCTGGCCCGGCATCGCCAGCGTCCGCGTCAACAGCTCCGAAGACCCCGGACGCCCCGCCTCCGAAATCGGCCGCCAGATTGACTATTCCCGCAAACTGGCCCGCCAGAGCTGCGGACAGCTCTACTGGAGCTGGAAATCCCTCGGCACAAACCGCGGCGGCGTGTGCGAAGAGCTGGAGGAGCGCTACACCACCCTGGCTGTCCCCCCGCCCATGCCCTGGAGCGGCTCTGCCCGGCCGACTCGTCCCACCGTGCAGGCGCAGGACACCCGAAGCGGTTGTCAGGTAATCTGGCAGAGCGATGGCAGCGCCCGCAAATGGGTGGTGCAGGTAGGCCGTGGTGGTAAATGGTGGCCCATGTACGTACTTTCCGGTGCCGCCCGTCAGGTCATCATCCCGGCCAGAGTAGCGGCCAATATCGACCGCATCGCCATTCGCCCCATCTCCGGCACCGGCGTCTCCGGAACCCCGGGCGTGTTGGCGAGGTAATCCTCTCTCCATCATACCGCCCGCCTCGCGGGCGGTTTTCACCCGCGCGAAGTGCGTTTTCGCGCAAGGCGACAGCCTTGTTTTCACAGCTCCCGTCAGGGAGTTTTTTTCATCTGAGGTCTCCAAGTTGAAGCAAACTTACTCTATATTGAATCTGCTTTTAGTTGTATTTATGGATTTGATTAACATAAAACGTATGCGATTGCATTTTTGTTCCAACTCATGAGCCTGAACAACTGATATAGTCTCTGTATTTTTCAGTAATTCCAACCAGTAACGTGTTTCATTGCATTCTTTTAAGGCTATCTGTAGCTTAAAAAGAAAATCGTTTTTGGAACATCCGTATTGAGCCTCATGTATGTTTGCTCCTATACTACAGGCAGCTCTCAGTATCTGATTCTTAATATGAGCTCTGTTTCGTATATCATCACACATAAGTATGACGGATGTCGCAAATTGTAGTGACAGGGTTGCAAGTTGGTTTTCCATGCTCAAAGCTTAACAGGTTTAACAGACTTTAGCAAGGAGAGAGACATGTCAGATGAAAAAAGCCCGCCTCTGCGGGCTGATGAAAACCGGCTGCGCCGGGGTGAAAAAGAAATGCCTGTCCGGCATTTCTGCGAAAACCACCCGCAGCGCGGGTTGGTATGAAATGCACCACCTATTCCTGTGGAATAGGTTTTCACCCGCGCGAAGTGCGTTTTCGCGCAAGGCGACAGCCTTGTTTTCACAGCTCCCGTCAGGGAGCTTTTTCATCTGAGGCTTTATCGACAGAGTATCAGATGAAAAAAGCCCGCTTCGCGGGCTGATGAAAACCGGCTGCGCCGGGGTGAAAAAGAAATGCCTGTCCGGCATTTCTGCGAAAACCACCCGCGCAGCGGGCGGTATCGCGTACCCAATACCACCACCAAACACCTGCAAATCTGACCGTCACACGTATCCCAAAGATTGGGCAAAAATCCCCATGATACACTCAAAATGGGCACGTTTTGATCAATATCTCCTGGTGGGGTATCATGCAGCCCTTTTCCTTGCCGGAAGGAGGCGTTTATTCCAACATCGGCGTAAGCCGCTCAATTTTAATTCGTAAATCGTAAATCGTCATTCGTAAATCCACGTGTCCCAAATCTTTGGGACCGTATGATGTCTGACCGTATGGCTTTTTTTTCTTGTCAAGGTAAGTTCGGGGGGGTAGGATAATGCCATATAGATATTTCCGGCGTACATTGAGGATGCCGGGCGCGTATGAACAACACATCAGCACAGTAAGACAATTATGGCAAATCTGAATAAAGTAATGCTTATCGGCAACCTGACGGCGGATCCGGATGTCCGCACCACGCCGCGTGGCACCCCCGTGACGGAGCTGCGCATTGCCGTTAACCGCGTGACCTCCGGCCCCAATGAGGGCGAGCGTCGCGAGGAGGCAACCTATCTGGATGTGACCTGCTGGGGACGCACCGGCGAGATTGCTGCCCAGTATCTGGCCAAAGGCCGTCCCGTGTTCATTGAGGGACGCCTGCAGCAGGATACATGGGAAGATAAGCAGACCGGCCAGCGCCGCAGCCGCATCCGCATCGTGGCAGAAAACCTGCAGCTGCTCGGCAGTCGCGACGGTGCTCCCCAGGGAGGTGGCAACGGCGGCGGCTATCAGCAGCGCTCCGGCGGTTATAATAACGGCGGAGGCTACAATAATGGTGGCGGCAACTACGGCAATAACGGCGGCGGTTATAGCAACGGCGGCGGTAACTACGGCAACAACGGCGGTGGTTATCAGCGCCCGCAGTACCAGCAGCAGAGCCGCCCGCAGCAGGCTCCTGCCCCCATGCCTGCCGAGGAAGAGGACGACATCCCGTTCTGATGCCTTTCATCTCACGCGCAGGGGGGTGTTTTGTGCCCCCTGCGCGGCTTTTTTGTTAGAAACGCATGCGGAGGCTTCTCTGTTCAGGGTTCGTCATCTCGGGATTGCTGCTGAGTCCTGCGCTGGATGCAGAACCACAGCAGGCTGAGGACGACACCATTGTGGACATGGGAGAGCCCATGCCACAGGAGACTGCAGACGCCCCGGCTCCGGCTGCCGCAGAGGAATCAAAAAGCGGAGAAACAGCCCCGGAACCGGCTCCCTTTGTTTCGCCGGAGGAAGAAGCGCTGCTGCGGGAGATAGCCGCCAATCGGGCCGCCGCCTTGCCGGGTACACCGCCGGCTCCGGTTCGTGCAGACCAGCATGTCGTCTCGCAGAGTCGCCTGTTTTCCGTGAGCGGCGGCGATTCGCTGCGCATGGGCGCCATTGCCTCCCGCGCGGATGATGTATTCAAGCGGGTATGCAGCCTGCTGACCTTCGACACAACCTGGAAGCACTCCATCTCCATCCGCCTGCTGGGGCAGCATTCCGACCCGCCGCGCCTCAACCCCATCCGCATGCGCGTGCGCATCATCGGCGGGCAACCCAACTTCCAGATACGCATCTATCCCGGCGGAGGAATCGATTTGCAGAAGCTGGACAGCGCCGTCATCGCCATGGTGTTGTACGAGCGCGCCCTGCGGGAGCTGGAAGCAGATGCCTACCCGGACAATATCCGGCTGCCGGACTGGCTGGTGACAGGCATTCAACAGGCGGTACTCTGGAAAAACGGCCAGGTGGACCGCGATTTATACCGCAGACTTTTCGAACGCGCAGAAATGCTGCCGCCGGAGGAAATCATCTCCATCGAGGAACCGCATCGACTGGATGCCACCACCCGCCAGGTCTACGATGTGTCCTGCGGTGTGCTGGTGATGAGCCTGCTGGACAGCCCGGGCGGTCCCATCCAGCTCAAAGCCCTCATCACCGAGGGAGCGTTGGATGAGGGTTCTCCGCGCGAGATGATTACCCGCTATTTCCATGAACTGGGGGTGGATGAGAGCATGCTGGACAAGTGGTGGGCACTGGAACTGGCGGCGCTGGCTCTCCCCAAGGCATCTGAAGCACTGACCCCTCTGGAGAGTGAGGAGCAGCTCTGCGAGGCCCTCTCGCTGGTCTATTTCGACGATGAACTCGGCATAGTATGCACCGTCAGCCTGGACAACGTGTACCGCCTCCGCGAGCTGCCGGACTGGCAGAAAAGCCTGCGCCCCTGCGTGGAGCGTCTGGTGGGGCTCAGCGCCACCTGCTTCCCGGGGTATCGCCCCATCGTCATCGAATACAGCCGCGTGCTGGGCGATTTGCTCAGCGGGGCAGACCCCGACAAACTGCAGGAGAGCCTGGGACCGCTCAATGAACTGCGCCGTGCCTATGTGGCAGCGGCCGTACGCGGACGTGATTATCTGGACTGGTATGAAATCACCCATCTGGGTCACACGAACACCCGCTCGTTCGACTCCTATCTGGCAGCCATGGAGATGCTGCGGCGCGAGGATGAGGGAGCAGAAACCCCGATGAGCCGCTACCTCGCAGATATTGAAGCCCTGCACACCCAGAAAGCCGGCGAATCCCTGCCCTCCCGCCTCCGCGAGCAGGTGAAAGCCGCCACCACTCCCCCGGAGGATGAACCCGTACCCCCATCCGCTGATGCCCCGACCGAAGAAAAGTGAAATCATCCTCCCCCCGGATGGAAAACCTGACATGGCACACGAAACCGCTGCCCGTCAGCAGGGCTATACCCACATCTGCGGGATAGATGAGGCCGGCCGCGGCCCGCTGGCCGGCCCGGTGGTGGCAGCGGCAGTCATCCTGCCCCCGGGATACGAGCTGCCGGGGCTGAATGATTCCAAGAAGCTGACTGCCCGGCGGCGGGAGAAACTCTATGAGGCCCTCATGGCGGATGAGACCGTGCAGAAATGCATCGCCCATGCCACCGTGCAGGAGATTGACGAGCTCAATATCCTGCGGGCCACCCACCTCGCCATGCAGCGCGCAGCCCTCGGCCTGCCCGTCACCCCCGATTTCTGCCTGATAGACGGTCTGGCTGTGCCGGGATTCCCCCTGCCGTCTCTCAACCTAGTGAAAGGCGATGCCCGCTCCCTCAGCATCGCCGCCGCCAGCATCCTGGCCAAGGTGAACCGAGACCGCTACATGATTGAACTGGATACCCTCTACCCCCAGTATGGTTTTGCCCGCCACGCCGGGTATGGCACAAAAGCGCATATGGAGGCTATTCAGCATTATGGAATTACGGAACATCATCGCCGCTCGTTTGCACCTGTTGCACAGATGGAGCTGCCCCTGGGATTCTGATACCCCGCCTCCGGCCCGTTATCGGGGAGCCTACGCCGAGCTGGTAGCCGCCTCCTGGCTGCGCTCCCACGGTCTGAAAGTACTGCGGCACAACTTCCGCTACGGCCGCTCCGGTGAGGTGGATATCGTCTGCCGCGATGGCGATACCCTTGTGTTCGTCGAGGTGAAGAGCACCATCCGACCGGAGCACGGCACCCCCGCACGCGCCGTCAACCGCCGCAAACGCCGACTGCTGCGCCGGGGCGCTCGCAACTGGCTCCGCCTGCTGGGATATACCGTACCCATCCGATTCGACATCGTGGAAATCATCCTGCGAACAGATGCCGCCCCCATCGTCACCCACCGCAAAGCCGCCTTTACCCTGCGCGAAGGTTCCACCCACGGCTGAAAAGCACCCTTTGCCCGGCCGGAAATGATAAAAAACGCTGCCACCCATCACAGGCAGCAGCGTTGGAAATTGACTCAGCCGTCAGGCGCGCTTTACTTGCGGCCAGTCTGGGCGTATCAGCGAGAAGCCCGACGACGGCGAGCGGCAAGGCCGGCCAGAGCCAGCAGGCTCAGCGTAGCCGTAGTCGGCTCGGGGACAGCCGTTACAGACACATTCTTGAACGTCCAGATTCCCGTGGCATTATTAGGACCATCACCACAGAATACAATCTTGTCGAGCACAAAGTCCTTGCCAAGGTTGACAGTAGCTGTACCTGTGTTGGCGGTGGCGGTAGAAGAAGCGTTCAGAGTCAGAATGGTGTCCCCATCAGCATTCACGGAGGTAATACCTGTCACCGTTGCTGTGGCATTATAGTTGAGGGCATCACCCAGCAGGCTGGTCGCGGTTACAGTAGTGCCCTGATCCCATGCAGTATTCAGGCTATATGACGCAGCGTCAAGCGTGTCGGTTGTTCCGTAGAACATTTCGCCGCTAGTATAATCTTTGGTACCGATGGAAACAGCTTTATCAAGACCAATAAACGTAATGGAAACACCCGCACTCGAGGTACCACGGGCAAGCTCGAAAGAGAAACTTAACGGTGCGGCAATGTCCGTGGAGAGATCGTATGTAGAAACAGCCTGACCCCAGTTTGAGTTATCAAGAGTCAGCGTACCGTCCACATGTGTCCACGTAGCACGGTTACGAAGCGAAACATCCGTCCAGCCAGTGCTTTCGGTGAGCGGTGTCACGGTATACATCTCACCCACAGCCACACCTGCCAGAGCCATCAGAGCGATAATCGTCTTTTTCATTGTTGTGTATAGTGTAATAAGTTTTGGTTATACGTTGTTTATAGGTTAGACGCACCCATGAGCGGCACCGGCTTCCCCGCGCGACGGAACGGCTCGGTTACGCTTCGGATGCAGAGGCAGTATATCGCATTCCGAATGCGATGCTGCCGGGGGATATGAAAACGGTGCACGAGTTTTATCTCCCCAATAGCTCTCAATAACCCTTTTCTCTTACTACAACTACCTGATATTGACTTTGGATACCTCATTCACCCTGTTGCAGGGAATATTTTTATAATTTGCTTGCAAAAGTTCACTTTTTTTGTATACTTACGCAAGCAGAATATGCAATCAAGCGGTATCAGACCATGGCTGCGGGAGCAACTGGCCGGGGGGCGCGTATGCGTCACTCGCGAGGAATTGCGCGCTGCTTTTCCTGATTACTCCCATCGGAACATGAAACAGGCAATAGCACGCGCTGTTGAGGACTGCATTCTGGCTTACGGTTGGCAAAACTTTTATCTGTTACTTCCCCCTGCTTACATGAAACGCAGAAGTTTGCCACCCACCCTCTACATAGATGCGCTCATGAACTACCTCGGCAGGCCTTATTGCGTTGCTTTGCTGAATGCGGCTGAAATTTACGGAGCCGCCCACCAACGCCCGCAGACCTTTACGGTCATGACCAGTAATCCTCCGCCAAGAGCACGAAAAGGTGATACTTCCATGCTGGTGTTTGTAACCAAAAGGGAGTTCAACACATGTGTACCATCTGAACTTATCCGAAGCATTAAAGTATCAAGCGGATACATCAAAGTTTCCACTCCGGAGTTCACTGCATTGTCTCTGATCCAATATCACAAGGCTGCCGGTGGACTATCTCACGTGCTGACAGTATTGGAAGAGCTTGTTGAAGAGTGCCGTTTTGACACACTTCCTGACAGCATCGCCAATTACGTCCCTGCTTCCGTCTTTCAGAGGTTGGGCTATTTGCTTGAAAACTCGATAGGGGATATGTCTGCCGGAGCTGCGCTCCATGAGTTTCTGTTCACCCATTACAAACCACAGGCCGCACCTCTGCTCACCGGGACAGCAACCACCGAAAGCACGCTGGACAAGCGCTGGCGACTCTACCTGAACGCGCAGCCAAAATCAGATCAAGATGATACCTGAATCATACATCAATGAATGGGCGCAAAGCCACCCATGGAGCACAGACGCAATGGTGGAGCAGGATCTGCTCATCAGCCGTGCATTACTTGCCATTTACAGCGACTCTTTTCTTCAGCAGGAGTTGGCGTTCAGAGGAGGAACGGCACTTCACAAAATCTATCTCAAGCCGCAACCACGGTACTCCGAGGACATAGACCTGGTGCAGATACATGCCGGCGGTATCAAACCTGTCATGGATCATTTGCGGGATGCATTGAGTTTTCTTGGCGAGCCAAAAACAAAAAGCACCCCCATGAGTAATAAATTAATCTTCCGAGTAGAGCCGGAGGATTCTGCCATAAGCACCATACGCATCAAGCTGGAAATCAACTGCCGAGAACATTTCCACGTTCTTCCGTGGAATTCAGTACCCTATCAGGTGGATAGTTCATGGTTTTCCGGCAGCTGTATGATGACAACCTACCAGCTGGATGAATTGCTTGGCACCAAATTGCGGGCTCTTTACCAGCGCAGAAAAGGGAGGGATCTATTTGATCTCTATACAGCCTTGCAACAAGGCGAATACAGCACGGAAGCAATACTTACATCATTTTGCCGCTACATGGAAACATCTGCGGGCTATGTACCAAGCAGTAAAGAATTTATGCTGAACATGGAAGAAAAGATGCAATCATCCGATTTTCTGTCAGACACCCGTCCTATTCTGTTGCCCGGTATCAATTATTCACCTGAACAAGCATTTGAAGCCGTCCAACTAACACTTATCGAGCACATAGATAGGTACAGATAGTTTATCACCCCTTGCGTTTGCAGTCATGTAAATGCTGCAGTATCGTTGACACCGGGACGTTTTGCTGAAAAAACTTGTCCGGCCAAAAATGAAGAAACGCTGCCACCCGTTACAGGCGGCAGCGTTGAAAATTGACTCAGCCGTCAGGCGCACTTTACTTGCGGCGACGACGAGCAGCCAGACCGGCAAGAGCCAGCAGGCTCAGCGTAGCCGTGGTCGGCTCCGGAACAGAAGAAACAACGTAAGCACTGTTTACCTTGAATGTCAGTTCGTTACCACCTCCTTCGGAGCCATTCATGTTATGGTTACCGTCGGTGAAAGAAGCTACTTTCACACCATCCAGATAGAGGTCAGCAGCTGCTGCACCATTAGCTCCGCCAAGATAATCAACCTTGTAAACGCCAGGCAGAGTCACGACATAAGCCGCACCCCCGGCATCAACAAATGTGGAGCTATCCTGAGAAGTCAGAACACTATCGCTCGTCAGGGCTCCATCGGTAAATGTAAGGTTCTTACCACGGTTAAGAGTGAGGATACCCGCGCTGCTCAACTCGAAAGCATTAACATTATATCCCTTATCCCCGGAGGTCTGATAGTAGGCAAGCAGAATATCGTAGTCACCGCTCACTGTACTGTTAGAGATGACAAAATGGAAATCGAACGGAGCAGCGTATAAGTCACCACCTTTAGCGAGATTAGTGTCCTCCCATACCGTTGTAGCGGAAGCCATCCCGGCGAGAGCCAGCAGAGCAATAATCGTCTTTTTCATTGTTGTTGTATATAGTGTAATAAGTTTTGGTTATACGCACCCATGGGCGACACCGGCTTCCCCGCGCGACGGAACGACTCGGTTACGCTCCGGATGCGGAGGAAGTATATCGCATTCCGAATGCGATGCTGTACGTTTGACATATCATTGCGTTAGGTATAAGTGTCGCCGGTATACCATTTTTGAAAATAGTTTTTGTGCTCCACATCATATAGCATTGCGTCACATGTGTCCCAAAGTTTCCTGGCTCATAAGGCGAAAGCCCGATGAGAAGCGGAGTTATGGAAAAGAGCCGAAAACTTTATGCTCAGGAGGTGTCAATAGCAACATTTTCGTCTTCGAGCTGAACCAAGCACAGTGGA
>JAFUQZ010000025.1 GCA_017472085.1 Akkermansia sp.
GTATATCGCATTTCTAATGCGAAGTTGCACACTGCCATCAAAACATACTGCGCCATTCGCAGGGCAAAAAGGCCTTAACTGTCTAAAGGGCATCTGCAAAAAAATGGGTGCAAAAAAAGCGCCTCCCTCATCACAAGGGAAGCGCTGTGTATGAATAATTGTGTGTTGTAGTCGAAGAGTCTTACTTGCGACGGCGGCGGGCAGCCAGACCGGCCAGCGCCAGCAGACTCAGCGTGGCCGTCGTTGGCTCAGGAACGGCCGCCGTATTGTAGGAAACTTTGACCCCTGAGGCATCTTTCGTCACAAAATAAGAGGGAGCGGTAGCCGCAGCCAGGGCATCCAGAGAGTCTACTGCTGTCATTACTGTGCCATTGGCATCAGTAAAAGAATACGTAGTTTCAGTTTCATCAAAGGCCATCTTCTCACCCGTGATGCTGATGAGTGTTCTTTCCTGAATACCCGTAGCCGTACCTGTCAGCTGAGCGGTGATGGATGAAACTTTGGCATAATTGTCACCATTAGTATTCTGCGCTTTCAAAGTAACGATACCCGTATCGTACAGGTTCATGACAAAGCCATTCCCACCCTGAGTACGCAAACTGTATCCTAACGTGAAGCTACCCTTATTGTTAAGATTAATGTACTCCCCATCGTTGCCGCCATAATACGAATAAAAGGTCAGGGAAGAGGTGGCATCAATATTGATGTTAGCACCACCTTGGAATTTAATTACTCTCTGAAAAGTCAGGTCTGCTCCGTTGGTAAGGTGCAAATCCAGACTCCAGCCCTCGAGGGTAAAATCACTCTCATTGCCAACTGTGCCGGTGGCGGAAGAAACATAAATATCATCCCACATGTTGGAATTCGTTGTACCGGGTCCGTTACCGTTAAAGGTATCAGACTCTCCGATTATCCAATTGCTTGAATCTGCCCACTTGTCAGAGGTAACTTCACTACCGCCATTCCATGTATAAGCAGCAGATGCAGCACCCGCCAGAGCGAAAAGAACTATAATCGTCTTTTTCATCGTTTTGTAATAAGTTTATTTTATCGTTTTAAGAACGCACGCTTCTTTTCACCGGCTTCCTTGCGCATTGGAATGGCTCGCTTCCAAGATTTGTGCACAGTCAGTATATCGCATTTCTAATGCGATGTCTATGTTTTTTTCGTAAAATACTGAAAAATATATGTTGAAGCTTTCTTAGTCAAGCTGCACAAAAAGTTCGCCTGAAGCATTTTTATAAAAAATGAAATAAGATAAATCATTAAGTGAAAATTACAATTTTGATGTTCATCTTAAAAAAACGATAATAAAGTGTTTTTGAAAAAAATCAACTTGCGATGCATTTTTTTATTATTGTTCAAAAAAGAAAAGGAGGTTAAATTCGTTAAAATTAAAAAAAACTTAAAGCATAAAACTCAGCTAGAAATGATATGAGTCGACAGCTTCGCATTAGAAATGCGATATACTGACTGTGCACAAATCTTGGAAGCGAGCCATTCCAATGCGCAAGGAAGCCGAAAGAAAAGACGCGTGCATTTCATAAATATATAACTTATTACAAAACAATGAAAAAGACGATTATTACAGTTCTTCTGGCTACGACCGGTGTGGCAATGGGAGCTGCAGATCTGGGTAACGGAATCACCGGCGACTGGACGATATACAACAAGGCGGATAAAATCGCTACTGACGCAGCCTCTATCACCTTTCAGAGCGACTGGGGTGGCCCCACGGCTTGGATTACACTTGATTCTGCCATTTCTCTTACACAGGATCAGACGCTGACTTTCAGCTATACCTATAGTTCAACGACCACGAACGGCATCTACGGCATCAGCTTCCAAGGGGATGGAGGCGCTTCCGCTTTCATGATTGGTAATACTGACTATGGCAATCGCGATTTGGCTGCCGCAGTTACCACACTGGGAACTACCGGATTCTACCAGAGCAAAGCCCAGAACATCCGTTTCAACGCGGGCAACTCAAGCGACCGTATTCAGACTGTAACCGGCGGAGCCAGCCTCGGCACCGTTTCTCCCGGCCTTGTGGAAGCCTCCATTGCGTTCGATTCTACAGCCGCTGCTTTCATCATGACGCTCGAATGCGGAGAGCAGAGCAATACGCTCAACCTGGGTTCAACGGTTGCTTTTGATACCATCAGCTTCTCCGCTGATGGCGATATATCGCAGGCTTTCACCGGGCTCTCCATGAACATCACAACAGCTTCGACTTCCGCAGTTCCGGAGCCGACAACGGCTACGCTGAGCCTGCTGGCTCTGGTCGGTCTCGCCGCCCGCCGTCGCCGTCGCAAGTAAAGCGAACAACGTCGCATAAAGACAACTTCAACGCTGCCATCCTCCTCCGGATGGCAGCGTTTTATATTATCCACGTCATAGCACGCGAACAGCCCCTACGGAGTCTACGGGGCACGGCAACTTGTTCATTTTCGGTAATTCCGCCATTTGCGGATCAGGCTGCTGATACAGAAGTAACAGATAAGGGCCAGAATGAGTATGATCGCCAGCGAGTTTCTGCCAACATCCGAGTCTTTCAACACCTCCGGGTCAGAGAAAGGAGTCATGCGCGCAATCAGCTCCCTTGCCGCAAAAAACAGGATGAAAAGCGCCGGAAGCATACTCCGTAAGGACGGGCGCTCCGATGGGGCAGATTCGGGCTTCTGCACCTTGGGCGGGGGAGCATCCGGCAGATGGGTATGAATGGCGTACTCCAATTCGCGCACATTCTGCACAAAGAGAAACCCCTGCGGGATGCAATGCCCGCCATGCGCCCAGAACTGCTGCATGACGATATCGCCGCAGCCACGACCATATTCCCGCACTTCCTTGATTAGGTCATGCGTCAGCGGATAGCCCCGGGCGACAAGACGGCGGCGGATGGTGGAGGGACGCAATACCAGCGCGCGTTTATCGGTGAGCACGTACACCGTGCGGCGGTCCAGCTCCCGCTCCCACCAGGGGCTGATGAGCAACCCGATACCCACCAGAACAAAGGGCAACAAGACAATCGAAAACACCAGAAGAGGCAGCCGGGCGTGGGGCTCATGCAGGTGGGCCACAATTACCCATCCAAAGACGGACAGCATGCCATTCCAAAGAAACGCAAAGAACATGCGGTATGCGTACCCCGGTTTCCAGAGCGAGGTCACAGGCTTCCGAACCAGCAGCAATTTCTCATCCGCTCCCAGCTCCCGTTCAACCCAAGCCCTGTCCTGAACCGGCAATTCTGTATCGATGAGTTTCATATGTAGTCACCCGGAGAATTAAGTCCCAGAAAAACACGGCAGCCAAACATCACTATTATTCTGAGGGAACAGATGTTGTGTAGGCCTGGTCTTTATGTGTTTTTTCTGCATGAAGTCTGGAGAGCCGACCATGACGAATCAAGGGCGCAAGGCTATTATGTCTTAGCGTATAGGCCCCTCTATCCAATAAAACACTCATCTGAGTCAGACTGATATAGCGCCCCTCACACAAGGCTAATATCATGTTGTCCGTTTCTTCCGGATGATGCCGTTGTTTTTTCCTGAATGCCTCCAGAGCCTTGCATAATTCATCCGGCAAGTGAAGTTCCTGAGCCATTTTTTCCGCATGTGTAACCACAGAGCTATCCACGTTAACCACAGAGCTCTTTTCAGGATTAACCACAGAGCTGGCCTCGTTAACCACAGAGCTCTTTTCAGGATTAACCACAGAGACGGATTTCTTTTCCAGATGTTCGACAGGAGGCAAAGTGTCTCCCAGCGACTTTATCAGTTTGGACAATCTGTCGACCAATCCGTATCTGGTCGCATTGCTGCGCCCCTTGCTTTGTATATATCCCTCTTCCCGGAGATGCGATAACATCCTGCCCAAATCAACGGAATGTAATCGGGGTATAAATAGCCGCAACTCCTGATTACTTACATACTCATCACACGGTATCATCAACAACAGAATTTTCTCTGCAGACGACAAGCGAGCGTACTTCTCATATCCGAGGAACTCCTGCTGTACCAGCATCACATTCTTATCAAGCATGGCCAGGTACGGTAACTGCCACACTACTTTGAGAGCTTTCCTGTCTTCCTGTAACTTAGGTACACACAAAAAGTTTTCAGACCACCCATTCATCAACACATCCACACCGGAACCGGCATCCTCCACAATTCCTATCAACTTGAACATGTTTTGAATATTCTTGTTGCGGCACAAGCTCTTCCCCCCGGCATACACCTCCTCCTCGCGCATCAATAATGTTCCGGCGTTTTCCAACAGCAGCCCATTGGGCTGCTTGGTAACTTTAACGCCACCGGGTTCCCGGTAATCTGCATGAATAACGGCATTGGCCAAGGCTTCACGCACAGCCTCATACGCCGAAGAATCATCCCT
Organism: Akkermansia sp.; assembly: GCA_017472085.1. Classification (GTDB taxonomy): domain Bacteria; phylum Verrucomicrobiota; class Verrucomicrobiia; order Verrucomicrobiales; family Akkermansiaceae; genus Akkermansia. Next base: position 4,393 of record JAFUQZ010000025.1, read on the forward strand.
GCGAGTCAGCTTGACACCCAATTGAAACGGGCGCTTCAAATCTGATGTCAAACGCGGTAGAACCTTAAAGAAAAACTGATACAGATTCGGTTCCCATGTCCCATCGGAAGTGATACGATCAACCCACCGTCTGCCGGTCAAGGCTTTTTCACTTCCATCCAGTTCAAAATAATCCAAACGAAAAATGGGATGCAATTCGCGTATTGTTTCAGCCCGTCCGAACATCAGCAAACCAGCCAAAGTCAGCCCATACTTTCCCGTTTTTCTATCCATACGATAGGCACCCAGTTTCATCAGTAGAGACGCATCATCCAAATCTGCCCATGGATGGTGTCTGCGATTTTCTGTCAGCGATTTTCGATAATCCAACAATGTCTGAACATCCAAATCACCAGGGCTACTGTCCGGAATGATTTCAGCATCGGCAGAATACTGCTGCGTCACAACATCCTTGTCCCTCAACATGCGACTCACTTCATCAGCCTTACACAAACGGTCTCCCTCACCCACACGCACATAGCAGCACATCGGTTTGCCATCCAGATAAACAGGCTTCTGAGCCACAGATGCAGGTTGCACCCTTACTGCCAATACAGCTTTCCCATCTAATTCCACAATGGCTATATCGTCTGCCCCACTCAACACCTCACTACATTTCGTGCCACTACTCAAGATGTTGGAAAAATCATCGCGATACTTCTCAGCCGTTTCTATACCTTCCGGTACTCCATCCTTATTAACCCCCACAATAATGACACCACCATCCGTATTAGCAAAAGCACTATACGATTCCCAAAAAGACCTGGGAAAACCTCCTTTACCACTTTTAAACTCCGGCTTCCACGTTGCCTCCGTCCACTTATTTCGCTCTCTGTACCATGAGAGGATCTCATCCGCAACGGTCTTTTTCCGCCTCTTGTTCATGGTCTTATTCTACCATGTAATATGGAAGAATCAATAGCAGAATGTATTTTTATCTCTCTCAGAATACCTTCCGTCCTTTCGTGATATTTCTGAAGCGGCGTTGGAAAGTGGGGGGGAGGGTGTGCCAGGGTTGGGTGAGGAGAGCGGCGCTATAGGTGTCCCTGCCGTCGGAAGTGATGATTTCCAGGCGGCCGGGACGGTGACGAAGGCGGATGAGGCCGTCCTTGTCGCGATAGGTGAGACGGATATGCCCGGTGCGGGCGGCACGGCCTCCGGCATCGCGGCAAATGCGGCGCAGTTGTTCTTCCGCGTCTGCCAGGGTCGTGCCGGGACGGGAAAAAGCTACGGCGAGTTCATACTGGAGGCTGACGAGGTTGCCCATGGCTACCGGACGGGGCGGGTTGGCATGCACTCGCCCGATGACCGCGGGTGCCGGGCGGGCAATCAGGGTGACGTTGACGGTCAGCTGCTCCTCCCCCCGGCGCAGGACCAGGCGCAGGACATCCCCTGCTCCGCTGTGCCGCATGCGCAGGAAGAGCCCCTCTCGGCTATACACTTTATGTCCGTTGACGCTCAGTATCATATCACCGATTCGGATATCGGCGCGGGCGGCGGGGCTGTCGGGAGCCACCTCGGACACATACAGATGATGCGTCCGCTCTTCGACTCGGGTGCGAATTCCCAGGAAAACATCGCTCGTAATCATTCTCTGAGGTGCAGGCACAGTATGGCCGTTGCCTGCGCCGCCGGGAAGAGCAGCGAGGAGGAACATGCACAGAATGATTAAGAGGCGATTCATGGTGTCAGCTCAGGTTACAGGAAGCAGTCGTTGATGGTGAAAGGCAACTCTTCCTCGGTTTCGATATGGAACTCGATGCCGTTGCGAGTGACGGCTTCGCGCTCCGGGGCGGGGGGAAAATGCTTATCCCACTCAGCAGCGGCAATGGTCTGCACCTCTGCGGGCGGGAGACAGGCATGGGCCGGCACGGCGGCGGACTCAGGCTGAGGCAGTTCAAGCAGTGCGAGGCAGCCCAGCGCCAGCATGAGAGCGGCCGCACAGGCCAGCAGGCGGCTGCGGTTATAGCCATGCTCCGCAAGACGGCGGAAACGGGCCTCCAGCCGGGCTTCCAGTCGCGCGGTCATGGCATCATTCATCTTCACGGAGCGCAGCTCGCGGGCGGCCAGCTCGCGGAGCAGCTGCTCCATGTCGTGAATCTGATGTGACGGGGTATTCATGGCGGGGTTAAGGTTTATGATTCATTCATCATTTGTTTCAGTTTACGGAGAGCCGCATCATAACGGGCTCGAACGGTGGATTCGCCGACTCCGAGCATACGCCCGATTTCGGCAAAGCTGCGCTCCTCCCAGAGATGGAGGATGACAACCTCTGCCTGTTTTTCCGGCAGGCGGGAAAGGAGGGCGCTGAGGCTGCGCCCGGTATCTGAGTCGGAAGCGGTAACAGGCATCACTTCTGCCGACTGGTTACTGCTGTAACAAGCTTCTGCCCTGCGGCGGCGGCTGTCGGCCATGCCCATCTTCATGGCTTCATTGGACAGGGCGCGCAGGGTGTATGGCAGGAGAGAATCTTCCTCCGGGGCAACTCTGCCGCGATAAACGGCCTCTGCCACCCGCTCCAGCGTGCGGGACAACAGTAATTCCACATCCGTGGTGCTTCCGGCCCGGCGGCGGGCATAGAGGTAAAGACGGTGGCGCGAGGCATGAAACCAGCTGCGGCACTGCTGCCGCGCGTCTTCATCACCTTTTCTGTGCCACCAGTTGAACATGTATCAAATACGGCTTGCAGTCACCGCCCCGCCCTGCCGCTCCTGCTGCCCCCCGAAAGGGAGCAGACAAGAGAATCGCGGCAGCGAACGGAGTGTCGTCTTCATGGGTATGGCGTGTGACTCAGGGTAGAATTGTCAAAGCATGTCCTGCACCACGTCCGGCAGTGTCTGTACCGGTGCGTTGGCATCATCTTTCCAGATTTTGATTTTCAGCATCGGCTCCGGCTGCTTCTCCGGGGCTTTCTCCGCAGGACGCCGTTTTTTGGAGCTCCAGGGCTGACTGTCATAAAAGTTCTGCTGCGGGCCGGAGAGCTGTTGCATGAGCTCCTCTCGGCGCTGCTTTTCTTCTGCCCGCCGCTGTTGCTTCTCTGCATTCAGCCGTGTCATGGACTCTGCCGGCACCCAGAAAGTCCAGCTGCGAGCAGGTGGTATGTGTTCGCTCATGCGGCGAATGGGCTCCGGCAGTTCCGCAAAATCCATCTTGCGGGTGGTTCGGGTATAGAAAGCGACGCCGATTTCGCGAGTACCGCGATTGATATCTGCCAGGGCATCATCGCCCTGCTCCACCTGCATCTGCACCCCGTTGGGCAGAACCACCACCCCGGGACGCCGGCGGTTGGCTGCCAGAATCTGCTTTTCCTTCTCGGCCTCACGCAGGCGCAGCACCGGGCGATATGCTGCCGCCATGCGGTCATAGAGCTGCATATAGGCAGCCCATTGTTTTTCCTTTTCCTCATCCGTGACAGGAGCGGGCAGAGCAGCCAGCTCGCCGATGCGGGCAAGCGCATGCTCTACGTCAAAATCACGCGGTTCAAAACGCTTGAGTACCCCATTGGCAATGTCTGCCGCCATGGGGCAGCGAGTCCCGCCTATGTCCTCCGCCACCCGACCGGAGCGAAGTCCCTCTGCCAGAGTCTCGACAAAGACCTGTCGATTGAACGCATCGCCCAGGCCGCGGCCAAGGCGCTGCAGGCGCCCGGCAACATCTGCCGCCACCACCTCCGTGATGTCGTTTCTCAGTTCCGGAGTCACCTCCTGTGCCGCCAGGGGAAGTCCCATCCCCACCAGCAGGTACATTATTCTCAGATACATTCGTATGGCCATAGAATGAATACTATCTACCCTTGTTAATCCTCCTCAGTCGCCAATCCGCAACTTTTTTCTTCTTTTTTTCATTTTTTTCCAAAAAAACCGCCGCAGGACTCTGCGGCGGTCGAAAAATTCGGGAAAGAAACGAGCAAAGGAGCTTTATTCCTCACCTTCGGCGTCGAATTCCTCAGAATCGGCATCGAAGTCTTCTTCCTCGTACTTCTTGAACTTACGCACACGCTGTGCAGCAGGCAGCGGAGCCAGTACCATGGTGACGGTGTTGCCGGCAAGCTTGGCGGGCTGGTCCACCTGCCCCATGGTCTTCATATCTTCCACCACTTTCGCCATCACGTCCAGGCCGAGTTCACGGTGAGCGTTCTCGCGGTTGCGGAAGCGAAGCTGGAAGCGGACCTTGTGACCATGGTCAAGGAACTGCTCCGTGCGGCTCATCTTGACGTTGTAGTCGTTGACATCCGTACCGACGCGGAGTTTGACTTCCTTCATCTTGACGGCTTTGGTCTTGTTGTTCTTCTGCAGCTTGGCCTGCATGTACTTGTACTTGCCGTAGTCAATCAGACGGCAGACAGGCGGGTCTGCATTGGGAGCAACCTCTACGAGGTCCAGACCAATTTCCTTGGCCTTGGCGAGGGCATCGCGGGTGGCCATGACACCGAGCTGGTCACCTTTGGCGGTGACGACTCGTACTTTCGGAGCGCGGATGCGGTCATTGACACGAATCTGCGGAGCTTTGCCGGCCTGGTCGCGACGATTACTGCGGTTGGCGGGCTTGGTTGGTTTCTGTGGTGCGGGCACGTGTGTGTGTTCTGGTGTTTGACTGCCCCGGCGGGATCAGATGCGCCGATTTGCGAATCCGGCGCCGGGGCGGAAGAGAGTTACTATTGGTAGATTTACTGCTTATCAGCGGGCGTTTCGGGTTGCAGTACGGGGCGGATGAGGCGACCGGAGATTTCGGCCGTGACAGCCTCCACAAAGGCATCCACACTCATGGTACCGATGACATCCAGCTCGCGGTGACGGATGGAGACAAGGCCCTGCTCGGCCTCGCGCTGACCGACTACGACCATGTACGGCACGCGGTCCAGACGGGCATTGCGAATCTTGGCACCAATCTTGTCCGGATCTGCATCCAGCTTGACACGCACGCGGGCTTCGGCGAGTTTTGTACGCACCATTTCGGCAAAGTCAGCCACCTTGTCAGAGATGGGCAGCACACGCACCTGCTCAGGAGCGAGCCAGGTGGGGAACTTGCCGGCAAAGTGCTCAATGAGCAGACCGGTGAAACGCTCCATGGAACCGAAGGGCGCGCGGTGAATCATCACCGGACGGTGCGGCTTGTTGTCCGCGCCGGTGTAGGAGAGGTCGAAACGCTCCGGCAGGTTGTAGTCCACCTGCACGGTGCCCAGCTGCCAGTCGCGGCCAATGACATCTCGCACGATGAAGTCAATCTTGGGACCATAGAAGGCGGCCTCGTTCTCAGCCTCGATATACTCGAAGCCGCTTTCGGCGAGCACCTCGCGGAGGGCGGTCTCGGCCAGTTTCCAGTTCTCGTAGGTGCCGACGTATTTCGGGTCGGAGTAGTCCTTGTCACGCAGGGAGAGACGAACGCGGAAGTCTGTCATTTCCAGCGTGCCGAGGATGTGTTTCACGATACCGATGCACTGTGCCACTTCCTGCTTGATCTGGTCGGGGCGGCAGAAGATGTGGGCATCATCCTGGGTGAAGCCACGCACGCGGGTCATACCGCCCAGCTCGCCGCTCTGCTCCCAGCGGTACACGGTACCGAACTCTGCCAGACGCACGGGGAGGTCGCGGTAGGAATGCGGCTCGTTGGCATAGATGCGGATGTGGTGCGGGCAGTTCATGGGCTTGAGCATGAACCCCGTGATGGTGCGGGTATCCAGTGCATTGAACAAATCAGCGCAGCTGGCATTCTCATCGCGCAGCTTCTTGAAGTCATCCGGGTCAGGAATGGGCGGGAACTGACTCTCCTTGTAATGCTCCCAGTGGCCGGAGGTCATGTAGAGGTCAAGCTTGCCGATGTGGGGGGTGAACACCTGGGAGTAACCGATGCGGTCCAGCTCCTCCGTGATGAAGTCCTGCAGCTCGCGGCGCACAATGGAGCCCTTGGGCTTCCACAGCACAAGCCCCTGCCCCACCATCTCGTCTATGGCAAAGAGTCCCATCTCGCGACCGAGCTTGCGGTGGTCGCGCTTGCGGGCTTCTTCCAGGCGGGCAAGGTGCTCGTCCAGCTGGGTACGGTTCGGGAAACAGGTGCCGTACACACGCTGCAGACGCGGGCCGTTGGCATCCCCCTGGTAGTAGGCAGAAGCCACACTCATGACCTTGAAGGCCTTGCAGTTGCCGGTGCGGCCCACATGCGGGCCAGCACAGAGGTCGGTGAAGTCGCCGTTGCGGTAAATGGAAATTTCCTCCCCTTCCGGGATGCGGTTGAGGAGGTCAACCTTGAACCTGGAGGCCACATCGCGCGGGCCTACGGAGCCGAGCTCGCCGCTCTGAGCCATCTGCATGGCTTCATCGCGGGAAACGGTAGTTCGCTCAAAAGTCTGGTTCTCCTTGACAATTTTCTTCATCTCCGCCTCAATCAGCTCAAACTCAGCGGTGGTGATGTTGTGATCCAGCTCAATATCATAGTAGAAGCCGTTCTCAATAGCCGGGCCGGCGGCCAGCTGAGCCTGGGGCCAGATACGGCAGATAGCCGCAGCCAGAACGTGTGCGCAGGAGTGACGCAGACGCTCCAGATCGCTGGCCTGATTTCTTTCCTCCAGTGTCTTTCGTTCTTTCTGTTCAGACATATTTTACTTGGTGAAGCCTTAATATGGCGTGTTTGCGCTCATTTTTCAAGCCTTATTCGCGCCACATCAATAAAATTCATTAAAAACAACCGTTTTGCCTATTTTTTCTTCTTTCTGTGGCCGGGAAAGCCTCCGCGCAGCGCACGCCGGTGCGTACGGATGGAATTCAGATATATCTTGAGCCGGCGCAACGGATAGGAGAGAAGATGCAATACACCCGCAATCGACGCATAACTATATGGTTGCTGCGTTTTAGACAAGCCCGTCGTACTGGTATAGGTCGCGGCAATGCTGGACATTCCATCCACATGTTCAATCAAATCAGGCTGAACCATATAGACACAAACCCCCGGCAACTCAGCAATATTATCGCGGTAGAATGAATCCACAGCCCTGTATATGGACAACCACTCCCAAATGTTCTCCTCTGTAGGCATCATCGACAGAATCATGTCGTACATACTCTGCGGCACAAGATAACCGTAGCCGGCCAACACCCCCTCTGTTTTCCACAGCGAATGCTCCCCTTCCGTATAGACTTTACGGCCATAGGGCGTCGGACGACTGTAACCGAGATACAGCATATATTTGCCCTGCAGGCTATCCAGTGCATACTGCATGACACGAAGGGCTCCCGGTTCATCCAGCACCCGCACATCATCCTCTAATACCAACACATTTCTCCACCCCTCCGACTTCGCCCGTTCAATGGCACGACGATGGGAAAGCGCACAGCCAGCCGTGCCACCCCAGAAGTAGGCGCGTTCCATGGTACGCGGCATAAACCATGGCGGCTCTCCGTAGCCGGGCAACTTCCGACCGTCCACGGCCACCAGACGATGCACTTTATCTGCCGGTATTTTTCCCTCATTGTCCGCCATGAAATCGCTCATGCGTTCGGGAAAATTATCCAGGTTAATCACCAGGATACCATCAACCTTGTCCCATGCCTGATTCACATTCTTTTCCGACATCACTTGAAAGTCTATGTTAAGCGTTCACATGCATTCATTAACCGCACATCTTTGCGCACGTGAGAAAGTCTCCTTTTTCGTTTGTCGCTCCGATTCGGCTCAACGATTTCACTTATTCAGAGTTTGTCGAATGCTGGTGGTGGAGCGCACCGGAAGACTGCCATGCGGAATGCGGGAACTGGTAATAAGGCGAATTCCTTTCGATTCCACAAAGGCTTTCTTCTCATCGCTGATACCATCCGCATTCACAAAAAAGATGTCCGGTTTCACCTCATCCAACAAGGGGGCAAAGTCCAGATGCTTCCCGGTATCCGGGCCGATGTACACCTTCTTGACATAGCGAATGGCTTCCAGCATGTATTTACGTTCTTCCTCCGTATACATTGTCTTGCGGTTCTTGAGAGCCATCACCGTGGCATCCGAACCGATGGAAACATACACATCGCCGTAGCTTGCCGCTTCCTCCAGAAATGCGATATGCCCACTGTGCAGCACATCAAAACATCCCGATACAAATACTTTAGGCATATAAGTAAGAATTGGGGGTTGAGATTATTCGATAACACCGCGCTTACGCAGGCGCTCCAGGTACTTCGGTTCCCACTCCACAGCCTCGTCCTTACCGAAGGTGCGGCAATAGGGTTCAATGGGATATAAATCCTCACACGCCTCCAGAGCCTCTTCGCGAGCTTCGGAAGTCTCATACAGATAGACAGCATAGCCGCCATGCCCACCTCCGCAGTATTTATGCGCCAGGCACTCGCCTATCTTCGGCAGAGGAAGCATCCCCTCATCCAGCTGAAGCTGATAGCTCATCTGCACACCGACAGCCAGCACGGTAATATCCTGCTCCTGCACACCGAGACGGGCAACTCGTCCGGCCTTGGCTATCTTCCGGAAGTTGCGTTCCAGACAGGCCAGCCCCGGCGTATTATGCTCTATGCGAGTGTCATACACAGCCATACGACCACGAAGGAACTCACCTGTATTCTTGAAGTCCAGCACCGGTTTCTCCCCGGATTTCCAAACACATGCACCGGTTTCTGCTATAACGGCTGGATCCTGCCAGCCAACGCCGAGTCCAAGCTCTGAAGCCACGGGGTCCCAACCATTCAGCACACTCCAGCCACCGCTGCCACCCAAACCGGCCCCCTTGCGATAAAGCCATTCCTTGAGCGAAACGGTGGGAGAAATAGAGCAATTGACAATATACTCACCGGGGATGGCATTCTCCGGCACATCCAGCCAACCACCGGCAAAGTCCACACGCAGCGGTGCGTGTGTAGGCGCCTTGATGCGATTGAGCATCTCCACACTACTGGCCGTTTTGCCATCAGGAGCCGATTTCTCCAACACCACAAACTCAACGCCCTGCTCCTCGCAGAACCGGCGTTTATCCTCCTTGAAACGGTCATCAGTGGTGACCGCCAACACATCCGGGTTCACCTGCAAAAACGCAGTTTTGAACGAAAGCGCCGCGTCTTCATCGGTGGAAAGCACCACCTCATCCACCTGTTCGAAAGAGGAAATGACCGCCAGTTTATCTGCATCATCCAGCAGAGACTTGCGCCCATACAAGCGCCACAGCAAATCAGACGGCGGGTAGGACACAATCAAATAATCCCCCAACGCCCTCGCATCCTGAAAAAATTTCACATGGCCGGCGTGCAGCACATGAAATGCTCCTGTAACAAATACCTTTTTCATTATTCAAATAATTCTTATATTCACTTTTGCAAGCCCAACCAACGATAAAACATTCCGTTGATATCCGGCAGAGGGAAACGAGGCGATGTCTTTTGCGCCGAATCGACAGAAGCAGCCATCGACTGTTCTGCAGAACGCGCGGCTAACCAACGTTGTACCATCGGTATGGCCACGGCTGAAAGAGCCTGCAACGCCACGGTACTCCCTTTCAATCCCGGCTTCGACTGAGTTTTTTTGGCTTTCTTGCGGGAAAACTTCGTCGCAACCAATCCGGCCAATACCAGACCGCCAAGAACGCCGCCACCCATCTTCAGCGCCGTTGCAGACAAAGGGAATGCCCGCACACATCCACGAATACCGCTGCGAACGGCCTCCACAGAGTCAACCACACGAACCCGGCTTGCCGCCACGCGGGTCAGGACTTGCTGTCGGGCTTGATCATTAACGCGAGACATTGCTTATCATTCTTTAATTCCTGAATAGTAGCGGGGGCAAAAGGCACCCGGCCATATTTTCCGGCAAGTCGAATCAGAAGTACAGCGCCAAGCAGATGCAAGCCCAGCACCACTCCCAAAGCACCAATCCATCCCAGCCAAAGCTGCAACACAACACTCAACAGTGCACAGGCAACCAGATATGCCCCGGCCAGCAGCACGCAGGCCGCAGCCAACAGGCAGATGCGCCGCGCCTGAGCTCGCATATATTCCTGAAGCTCAGCAGCAAACAACTCCGAAAGAGCGCCGAGATGCTCCGACACCTGAGCTGCGGCTGCTCGCACGCCTTCAAAGGCAGACACCGCCTGCTGCTTGTAGTCAGCAGGCGCTGCCGTCCTGTTTTTGAATAATCCGAACATATTGGTCACAGACTCCATTGAGCGATCGCAAAAGGCAATCACTCAGCGGGTAGGCGCGAGACTATCCCTCAGCGCTTCGAAACGCCCAGCAGCAGCCCGATGAGAACACCCACACCCAGAGCGCCGAGCACGGAGCCCGTCGGATTCTCCTTCACATAAGCCTCACCGGCCTTGTGGAGTTCCCTGGCCTTGCTGCAAGTCACATCCCAGCCTTCATTCACCTGCTGACGAGCGTGTTCGGTATAGTTACGCACACTATCCATCTGCTCAGCAGCAACGGCACGGAGCTTCTCATACTGCTCGCAGGCATACTTACGGGCAGCCGTCAGACGATCGCAGGCATCTGTCGTGGGAGCAGGAGCCGGCACCGGAGTCTCGATTTTCTCTTCGTTTTCCATGATGAGGTTGTGATTTATTTTTTACTGAAAAGGTTCAACACAGAGAGTCATAATCTCCCTCGTTCCATACTATATATCACATACACTCGTGAAATGCAAGCCGTCAGGACATAAATATGTCTTTTTTTCCGACTATACTTTCACAAAGAGGGCTTACTCACGATTCACACCGACTTTTCCAGCAATCGCGCCACATGGAAATGGCTGCGACAGAGTTTGCGGGTGATGCGGGCGCGGCGAAGCCCTTTGAAGGGGATGAGGAGCGCCTGAATGAGAGCCCGGCGGCGCAGACGGCGCGCAATCTTGCGGCGGATGATGGGGCGAATCACCCGACTGAGGTCGCTCAGGAGCGCATCCAGAGCCTGCAGGGTGTCATCGGTCACCGGCCAGTCGCAGCGAACGGCGTGGCGCAGGATTTCATGCACGGTTCGCACCGCGTAGGAAGGATGCGCCCTGCATTGCAGCAGGATTTCCTCCCGATGGGCGGCGATGAAGCGCAGAAAATCCACATGAAGAGCCTCGTTTTCCTCCCGTTCCGGGCGCACATATTGACGACAGGTGCTGAGAGAGGCCACCCGATAAGAAGCATCTGCCGCCAGCACACGGTGCATCACATCCACATCGGCCAGAGCGGAGTAGCGCTGCCAATCAAAGCCACCCAGCCGCCGCAGGAGAGACGTTGCACAGAAAAAGGCGGCATGATTGCAGGGGGTACGCAGGAAGAGATGTTCCGGGTTGGGCGTCTGCGGACGGTGGCGGCCGGTATCAGGATTCACCTGCACGGCGGTGGAAAACACGCACTCCGCCTCGCCCCGCAGAATGGGCTCGCAGCACGCCGCCGTATTCTCCACCATCAACTCCGTCTCCGGCGAGATGAAAAGGCATACCCTGCCCTGCGCCAGCTCCAGGCCGCGATTCATGGCGGCAAAACGATTCTCCAGAGGTTCGGAAACGAATCCGCTGATATGCCAGCGGTCACGCTCTGCCGCCAGATACTCCTGCGAACCGTCGGAAGAATCCATATCCACCACCAGACACTCCACGCGCAGCTCCCCCTGCATCATCAGCGGTTGCACCGCGCCCACGCAGTGCGGAAGCACCGCCATGGAGTCACGGCAGATGATGATGAGAGAGAGGTCGAAATCCGAGTTTCGTTCAGCAGCAGACATGGCTTATCAGGTACGGGATTGAGTGTACCGCAACCCGACCTCATTAACAAGGAAAATGACGCATTTCCGGCGCTATTTCGTCACATTCGCCCCGGCAGTTTCTGCCATTCGGCGCAGCAGCTGCTCCGGCTCCTGCCAGGCATCCGGCGGCAGATGCAGAAAGCCCTCCGGATCCGGGCGCCCGTTGGTTGTGGAAATTTTGCTGGTGCCCATAATCAGACTGACCGTGCCGTCAGCGTGAGTTTTGCGATCTTTCGGCTGCCCCTCCCAATCGAAGAAGTCACGGAAGTCGTATTTCCCGATGAGGTAGCGGATGATGAGGACTCGTCTGGTCGTGATGGCATACACAAAGCGCCGCTGCCAGCTCAGGCCAATCCACGGGGCTGCCACCACCAATAAAACGAGGGGAAGTCCGGCACAAAACATAGCGAGCAATAATTGATTCGCCGGGTTCGATCCCTCATTCAACTGTACATACGTCACAGCCCCAATGCCTCCCAGCAATGAAAGCATGCCGCACAAAAAAAAGCAAACTGCTCATCACCGTCCACAGACGCGGCTTGGGCTGCCCTACCCAGAGCAACTCCTCATCCTTTTGGAGAGCCCCCTGCAACACGACCCTCTCCGGCGGGTTCAAATCATCGATTGTCATACGGTAGTTCAGAAAAACGCCCGCAGATGCAGAAACGCACCTGCGGGCGGTGAAAATATGGCATTAGTGGATGCGCTTGAGCAGCCAGGGCAACAGCTCCTTGACAGCCACACGCTCCTGTTCCATGGAATCGCGGTGGCGAATCGTCACCGTATCCTTGAGTGCGGGGTCACCCTCCTCACCCAGCGTCTCGAAGTCCACCGTGATGCAGAAGGGAGTGCCGACCTCATCCTGGCGGCGGTAGCGGCGACCCACAGCACCCGTTTCATCATAGAACACATTCATGAACGGGCGCAGCTCTGCCTCAATCTCACGGGCGATGCGCACCTGCTCTGCATTCTTCTTGAGCAGCGGGAAAATAGCGGCCTTGATGGGAGCCATGCGCGGGTGGAAACGCATCACGGTGCGGATGTCGCTCTTGCCGTCCTTACCCAGCTCCTCCTCATCGAAGGCCTCACAAATGACGGCCAGCACCGTGCGGTCGCAGCCGGCAGAGGGCTCCACCACGTGGGGGATAAACTTCTCGCGGGTCACCTCGTCGAAGTACTCCATGGGTTTGCCGGAGCCCTTCTGGTGGGTGGAGAGGTCGTAGTCCGTGCGGTAGGCAATACCCTGCAACTCCTGCACACCGAAGGGGAACTGGTACTCCAGGTCGTATGTCTTTTTGGAGTAGAAGGCCAACTCATCCTTGGGCACGTCCAGGATATGAATCTTATCGCGGGGGATGCCGATGTTCTCATAGAACACCAGGCAGTTCTCCAGCCACTCATCCGTCAGGCGGAAGCCATCTTCCTCGCGGCAGAAGTATTCAATCTCCATCTGCTCGAACTCGCGGGAGCGGAAGGTGAAGTTGCGCGGGTTAATCTCGTTGCGGAAAGACTTGCCAATCTGGGCAATGCCGAAAGGCACTTTCATGCGGGAAGAATCCAGGATGTTCTTGTACTGGCAGAAGATGCTCTGAGCCGTCTCGGGGCGCAGCCAGCCGGTGGCCGAGGGGTCATTCTCATCAGACGTGGCACCGATGGTGGTCTTGAACATCAGGTTGAACGAGCGCGCCTCCGTCACCAGAGAACCGTTGGCGGGATTGTAGCGCACGGAATCGGTCACCTCCTCCGTCGTTTCCTCCGCCAGCTCGATATCAGCCGCCTGCAGCTTCTTGCCGGAAATCTGGGCATAGTACTGGGCCGCGCCCTTGCGAGCGGTCTTGGCGCTCTTTTCATCCGTATCCGGCACCAGCATGGAGAACTCCTTCTTCGTGCTCCAGGAGCCGTCCTTAGCAGCAGCGCCCTTCCACCAGTAGGCCACGCCGCTCTGTGCAGGAATCTGGTCTGCGCGCAGACGCTCCTTGGTGAGCAGACAATCGCACAACGGGTCGGTAAAGCCATTCACATGGCCGGAAGCCTCCAGCACGGAATTGTGGGTAAGAATGGCACCATCCATGCCCACGATATCGGGACGCTCCTGCACATGCACGCGCCACCAGTAGTCCTTGAGATTGCGCTTCAGCTCAGCACCGAGGGGGCCGTAGTCCCAGCAGCCGTTGAGGCCGCCGTAAATCTCTGCTGCCTGAAAAATGAAGCCTCTGCGCTTGCAAAGGCTGACGATTTTTTCCATTCGGACGGGATCCGTCTGAGTACGATCTGCCATAACGCGGGACATTCTATCTTAAAATACAGCTCTTGCCAAGACAAAAGCAGGTTCATCGCGGCTCATTTCTGCGACAACATCACCACCTCCAGGTCATCCGGCACCAGAATATTGCCGGTAAAATGCTGAGCAGCTTCGGCGGTATACGTTTCCCTGCGGGTTTCCAGCGTGGCATCCTCCGTGTGGTAGAGCAGGAGATTCTTCACCCCCAGCTGTGCAGCCAGCCGCCCGGCATCCAGCGCTGTGCTGTGGTGTTTTTCATAGGGGTGGAAGCGCTCGCGGTCGGCATACAGGCAGAAAGCCTCGCAAAGCAGCCAGTCTGCCCCGGCCACGTACTCCCGGGTACTCTCCGCAAAGGGCTCATCCCCCAGACACACCAACTGCTGTCCGTCCGGCAGCTGCAAACGAAAGCCGAACTGCTTCGTCTTGGTTGACCCGATGTCAAATGCCACCCCCGGCATCCCCAGCACCGGAAACGCCGCACCGGATTCCAGCGGACAGAGCAGAATATCCACCCCGAAATGAGCACACACCTTACCCGGCAGCGTCCGGCGGCACATCCACTCCAGCGTCTCCAGAGCCTCGTCATGACCGTACACACGGAGTTCGCCTGCGTACTTCCCGGCATTCATGGCCTGTGCAATCATGCGCACAACCCACACCACACCGAGGATATGGTCCGTATGGGCATGAGTCACGAACATTTCGTGAATCCGGGCCAGCGGGAGCCGGGCCTCCTGCAGGCGGGACAGGATTCCGTTACCGCCGCCGGCATCCACCAGAAAAACGGATTCCCCGCGACAGAGCGCAAAGCAGGTGTTGTAACAGCGGGTCACAGCGGCATTCCCCGTGCCCAGCATCGTGAGCGTGATATCGTGCATGCGGACATGTTACACCTCTTCCCCGCTCTTTTCAACTACAAAGGAAGATAGATTCCGCTTCAGCCGCCGTTTCAGCGCATCGTCACGGTATCTGCCACCGGAGCAACCGTGGAGCTGCCGTCGGCATGCAGGCTCAGGCAATAGGGTTGACCGTCCGGGCTGCGGGCATAGCGTTTCTCGCAACAGTCTGCGTGCGACCCATCAGCCCGCCAGAAGTATTCATAGGACTTGCTGCCGTCCGTAGAATAGAGACTCACCTTCTCCGCGTACCCCTTTGCCGGATTATTGCGCGGCAAGCCATCCGGCCCGGCATAGCATTCCCACTCCGGCTGCCCCCCGGAGGTGTGACGCACCAGATGCTCCGTCCAGCCATCGGAAGCAGGGGCGGGAGCTCCGTCATTCGTCTGCAGAAAGCGGCGGCGCATCCGGGTGGCGGGATGGTACTCCTGCACCACCGCAGAAGCCCCCACCTGCGGATGCACCACCGGTTTTCCCTCCGCATCCCTCCATTCTCGCCGCAACTCCTGTCCATCCCGGTTGCGGACGATGCGTTGCACCGCCACGCCGCCGTCATTGTTCGCCGGGAAATCATGCACAAAGTTACGCCGACTTTCGACCCCATAGGCATCATCGTACTCGTAGCGCACCGTCTCCTCTCCCACAGAATCAGGTTTTGCCAGACCGTCAGCCCCCAGATTCCGGACCATCAGCGGCCGCCCCTTGGCATCATACACCGTCCGCTGCTCCGCTATGGCGGTGGGATGCGCCACCGTCGGCTGCCCCTGCGCGTCGCGATATGACATACGCACCAGATTCCCGTTCCCATCATAGGCAAACTCGCGCACCGCCACCCCGGCGGCATCCTCCGCAGGTTTTCCGGCTGCATCCCGATTCATGCGGCGGGTTACCCGCCCGGCCTCATCATATTCTACCGTCTGGGTGGCCACCCTGCTCCCCGGCAGGGCGTGCAGTTTCCCATCCGCATTCACAAAACGAGCCTCCACGGTGCGACCCTCGGCATTCTGCCGCATCTGCACATGCGCCACGTTCGGCACAGTCCCCTTCCCCAGCACCCCCACGGGCTGCGGCGGCAAGGGAGCAGCCGGGTTACTCAATCCGACACAGCAGATGACATCTGTCGGCCGCTCATGCAACCTGAACACCTGCAAAACACCACTCCCCAGGGTTCCCCCCAGCACCGCCACAACGGCCAGCGTACCGGTATACCCCCACACCTGTTCCACCCAGCGCCAGTACCGGGATGTCTGCTGCAATTCTTCCTCCTCCATATCTCAGAGGAAACGCTGTACCGCCCCGGGATTCGATAACAACTAGTCAGCACCGGGGAAGAATGGAATCGGGCGCGGCCTGTGGTCACAGGGATGGGCGACTCCGACATCAATTTGACTTCAGACGCGACACTTTTCGCGTTCAACCGAATCTTTAGCCTTGAAACCTCAGAAAAAAGAGTATAAAATGCCCGCGCGGAGCAGTAGAACAAGCTGATTCCGATAAACTTCCAACAAAATAATACAACTATGGCAAAACTGACTGTTCGCGACCTCGACGTCGCCGGTAAGGAAGTCCTCATGCGCGTGGACTTCAACGTTCCCATGAAAGACGGCGTCATCACCAACGATGCCCGTATCGTGGCCGCCCTGCCCACCATCAAGTATCTGGTGGAAGGCGGTGCCCGCCTCGTGCTCTGCTCTCACCTTGGCCGCCCTGAGGGCACCGGCTACCAGGCCGAGTTCTCCCTGAAGGCTGCTGCCGAGTGCCTTTCCGGCCACCTGGGCAAGACGGTTGCTTTCGTTCCCGAGACCATCGGCGAGGCCGCCACGGCAGCCCGCGCCGCTCTGCAGGACGGCGATGTGCTTCTGCTGGACAACGTTCGCTTCGATAAGAAGGAGAAGAAGAACGACCCCGAGTTTGCCAAGGCTCTCCTGGGCAATGCCACGCTGTATGTAAACGATGCATTCGGCTCTGCCCACCGCGCTCACGCCTCCACGGAGGGTGTGACCCACTTTGCCGAGAAGTCCGCCATGGGCTTCCTCATCGAGCACGAGCTCGAGTACCTGGAAGGTAAGCTGGAGACTCCCGAGCAGCCTTTCGTCGTCATCATGGGCGGCGCCAAGGTGTCCGACAAGATTCAGGTGCTCTCCAAGCTCATGGAGAAGAGCCAGACCTTCATCATCGGCGGCGCCATGGCCAACACCTTCCTGGCCGCTCAGGGTCACAATGTGGGTAACTCCAAGATCGAGGCCGACAAGCTGGACCTCGCCAACGAGATTCTGGCAGATGCCAAGGCCCGCGGCGTGAAGTTCATCCTGCCCGTTGACACCCGCTACTCCTTCAAGTTCGAGGAAGGCGCAGAGACTTTCTGCACCGCTCCCTGGGCTGAGGGCGGCGAGGTACCGGAAGGCGGCATGGGCATCGACATCGGTGACAAGGCCATCGAGAACATCTGCGGCATCCTGAAGAGCGCCAAGACCGTCCTCTGGAACGGCCCCATGGGCGTGTTCGAGCTGGACTCCTTCGCCGCCGGCACCAAGGCCGTGGCCGAGTGTCTGGCAGAGGCCGACTGCACCTCCATCGTGGGCGGCGGCGACTCCGTGACAGCTGCCAAGAAGTTCAAGGTGGCTGACAAGCTTTCCTTCTGCTCCACGGGCGGCGGTGCTTCCCTCGAGCTGCTGGAAGGCAAGGTTCTGCCCGGCATCGGTTCTCTGACCGACAAGGCATAATCGTTCCGCAACAAGCTATTTCAACAATCGGCAGTCTGCATCGTCAGACTGCCGATTGTTGCACATCGGGCTCAATCCCGATGATACGGAGAGCCGGCCAGGAGCGTATGAATGCGGTAAATCTGCTCCAGAAGAACCACGAGTGCCAGCTCATGCTGCATGGTGTGGCGACCAAGACAGAGAACGTGGTCGCAGGTCTCTCGCAGCGCCTGCGTATGCCCATCAGCCGCACCGATGAGAAAGGCCACATGCCTGACGGAATGCAACTGCCACCGGCGCACACGGCTCTCAAACTCACGAGTAGTCCAATTCTCGCCCCGTTCATCCATAGCAATACGCAGACAGCCCTCGCTGGCCTGCAGAAGCCGGGCCGACACCTCCTCCGAGCTGCCGGCTTTCACATAGCGCAGCTCCACCTTACCCAACGGCTTCAGGCGCTCCTCAAAGAACCGCACGCCGTCGCGGGCATAGGCGATGGAGGGCTTTGCCGCTGCTATGATACGAAAATCCACGCGCACAGCTTACCGCAACCCCTTACCCAAGGCAAGAAAAATCGCATTCCGGCAGACGCCAACACCTGTTAGTTCAGATTTTGCGTCTGCGCACATTATTGCCTTGCCATTCCCGCGCGGGTGCGCTATAATGTCACGGCTTCAAATAACTGGCATGAAAGCAATTCTTGCACTCGAAAACGGAATTATCTTTGAAGGCACCTCATTCGGTGCCACCGGTACTGTCACCGGCGAACTCGCATTCAACACCGCCGTTGTAGGCTATCAGGAGCTCCTCACCGACCCCTCCTGGAAAGGGCTTTTCCTCACCTGTACCTACACTCACATCGGCAGTTACGGCATCAACGAAGAGGACAACGAAAGCGACCGTCCTCAGGCCGCAGCCGTCATTGCAACAGAACTTTCCCGCCTGCACTCCAACTGGCGTGCCACCGAATCCCTAGGTGACTGGCTGGCCCGCTACGGCGTGCCCGGCATTGAAGGCGTCGACACCCGCAAACTCACCCTCATCATCCGCGAAAACGGCTCTCTGCGCGCCTGCCTCACCACCGAGCTGAGCGCGGATGAGGCCATCGCCGCAGCCAAAGCGGCCCCCACACTGGCGGGCGCAGACCTGGCCTCTGCCGTCACCTGCACCGCCCCGTACCAGTGGGAGGGCGAATCCCGCGGCTGGAAGCTGCCGAACAAATCCCGCGGTGACCTTTCCTACTACACCGAGCTGCCCGCAGCCAACCGCAAGGCCGTGGTGTTGGATCTGGGTGTTCAGCGCAGCGTGCTGGCCACCCTCCGTCGCGATGGTTTCGACCTCACCGTCGTGCCGGCTTCCACCTCTGCCGCCGATATTCTGGCGCTGAGTGCGGACGGGCTCTTCATCTCCCACGGCCCCGGTGACCCCGCCGCCCTTTCCGGCGTGGCCGCAGAAGTGGCACAGCTCATCGGCAAGCTGCCCATCTACGCCATGGGACTGGGACACCAGGTGCTCTCCATGGCTCTGGGCTGCAAGACTGAAAAGCTCCCCTTCGGGCACCACGGCGGCAACTATGCCGTGCGAGACCTCCGCAGCGATGCCGTTTCCATCACCACACAGAACAACTTCTTTGCCGTGACGGCGGACTCCGTGACCGGCGATGCCGTCATCACCCACACCAACCTGAGCGACGGCACTGTGGCCGGCGTGGCAAGCAAGAGCGCCCCCGCCGCCGGCGTGCAGTTCCTGCCCGTTCCTCCTCCCACCGATGCCTCCCGCACCTTTGCGGAGCTCATCGACATGGTTGACTCTTTCAAGAAATAACCCGCCCCCCGGGGCCCCAAACAACACTACATCATGAACACACTCGTTATCGGCTCCCAGTGGGGCGATGAAGGTAAAGGCAAGGTCATCGACTTCCTGACCGAGACCGCCGACTTCGTTATCCGCAGCCAGGGCGGCAGCAATGCCGGCCACACGGTCATTGCCAACGGCAAGAAATACGTCCTCCACCTGGTGCCCTCCGGTATCCTGTGGCCGGGCAAAGTGAACGTCATCGGCAACGGTGTCGTCATCAACCCCACCTCACTGGTGGAGGAAATGACCTACCTGCGCGACCTCGGCGTTTCCATCACCCCGGAAAACCTCATCATCTCCGACCGCGCCCACGTGGTGCTGCCCATCCACAAGGAAATCGACGCCGCCCAGGAAGAAGCCCTCGGCGAGCACAAGATCGGCACCACCAAGCAGGGCATCGGCCCCACCTATGCCGACAAGGCTCGCCGCATCGGCATCCGCATGATTGACCTGGCAGACCCCGACCGCCTCCGCAAAGTGCTGGAAGCCCGCATCGAAACCGCCAATGATGAGCTGGCCCGCCTCGGCTGGCCGAAGGCTGACCCGCAGGTGACGATGGATGCCGTGATGGCTGCCGCAGACGTGCTGCGCCCGCACATCACCAACACCATCCCCGCCGTCAACAAGGCCATCAAGGCCGGCAAGACCGTCCTCTTCGAGGGTGCTCAGGGCGCTATGCTCGACATCGACTTCGGCACCTATCCCTTCGTCACCAGCTCCAACACCAGCGCCGGCGGCTGCTGCACCGGCTCCGGCGTGGCGCCCACCCGTATCGACAAGATTATCGGCGTCTGCAAGGCCTACACCACCCGCGTGGGCGAGGGCCCCATGGTCACGGAGGATGCCGAGATTGCCGATTACCTGCACGGACTGGGCCGCGAGTTCGGCGCCACCACCGGGCGTCCCCGCCGCTGCGGCTGGGCAGACGGCGTAGTTCTGCGCTACTCTGCCATGTTCAACGGCTTTGATGAAATGGCCATGACCAACCTCGATGGTCTCGACGAGTGCGACACCATCAAGATTTGCACCGGCTACCGCTGCGGTGATGAGGTGCTGGAATACCCCCCTGCCCTCATGGATGACTGGGCCAGGTGCGAGCCCGTGTATGAGTCCGTTCCCGGCTGGAAGCAGGACATCTCCAAGTGCACCACCTGGGAGGAGCTGCCCGAGGCCTGCAAGGCCTACGTGAAGCGCTTCGGCGAGGTCATCGGCTGTCCCGTGGGCACCGTGGGCGTCGGCCCCGACCGCGAGCAGACCATCGCTGTTCCCTACTGATAAATTTCAGAATCAGCAGTTTTTCTCAACGCCTTGTTCCCCCTGCGGGACAAGGCGTTTTTATGCGCTCTCGCCGAACAGCTCGCGGTATTTCTTCGCTTTTCTGCATTCGGTGTTCCACGCGAGAGTCCCCCCAATCAAAAAGAACGCACCCCATACGCAGAAGAACAGGGGCAAGCCTATCAGCTGCCGCAGGTTCAACACCCGCACCTCCTGCGGTGCATCCGCAAAATACAGCAGCGAGGCCTGCATCCCCAGGGGCGGGCGCTCCGTGAACAGCTCCGAACCCTCCACTCGCTGACAGTATCTCTGCCCGTTCACCGTGTAGTCATACACGGCGTGATAGTATGACCGATGCGAGGAACCTGATTCCTCCCGCACCTCCCGCTCTGCCCGCACCACCGTGCCGACGGCTCGCTCTGCCTGCAACAGATAGCGCAGCGGTTCCTGCCCGAGAGTCAGGCCGCCGTATAAAGCAGCTCCCCCCAACAGCAACATCACCACGGAAAGCACCTTCACCCCCTTCTCCGCAGGCCGCAGAGAGTTACGCGGGTCTGACCAGCTGACATAGCGGGAATGCTCTGCATCCGTACGCGGCGGAAACATGGCAGCGGACTGCTGCAAGGCTGCCAGCACAGGCTCAAGATGCGGAACACGCAAAAAACCTTTTGCCGGGCGCTTTCCCAGAGCATCCGGGGAAGTCGATTCATAGGCCAATACGATGTCCCCACTCCCGTCCGCGCGCTCCACCACCTCTACCACCATGTTGGAGGCCAGCGGGTACAGCTCTGCCCCGCACCCCGGAAGCGGCAGACGGCTCTTCAGCACCACGGCATGCCGATTCGTCACCGCATACACACCCCGCCGTCTGTTCAGCAGAATCAATAACGGAATCAGCAGCCCCAGTGCCAACCATACCAATACAAACACGGCTACCGCCGTCATCAGCCCATCCTGCTCCTGACCACCCAGCAGCAACACCAGAAACAACAAGCCACCGGCACAAAAGCCCGACATCACCAGCAGCACATTGCGCCACTCTGCCCCGGAAAAACTTCCCCGCGGGCGCACATACCACAGAAGCTGCTCTCCGCTCTGCAAATGTTGCTGCAAAAACCTCTGTTCTGCCGGGCTCAAAGGGTGTTGAGATGACGTTCCGTTCATTACGGAATGAGACTAACACACGCGCGAGCAACCCTCAAGTGAAAACATAAGAAAAAAGAATCGGAACATACTGAAACAAGAAAGATATTGCAATTTCGCGGATTTGGTGTATACTCACCGCGCATGCTGACCATCAAGAAACTGACCAAGGCCCACGCCGGGCGAACGCTGTTCTACGAAACCGAGCTCGTGGTGAACTGGGGCGAGCGCATTGCGCTGGTGGGTCCCAACGGCGCGGGCAAGTCCACGCTCTTCCGCATGATTCTGGGCGAAGATTCCCCGGATGAGGGCCAGATTCTCATGGATGATTACGGCGTGGTGGGCTATCTGCCGCAGGAGGCGGGCGACCCCTCCGACCGCACCGTGCTGGAGATTGCCATGAGCATCACCCCGGAGATGGGCCATGCCATCCGCACGCTTCAGGAATGCGAGAAAAAGGGCGACAACTCCAGCGATGCCTATGCCGAAGCCATGGATGTGTTTATTTCCCACGATGGTTACCAGATTGAGCCGAAGGCCAAGAGAATCCTCAAGGGGCTGGCGTTCAAGGACGAGGATTTCCACCGCCCGGCGCGCGAGATGAGCGGCGGATGGGTGATGCGCGCTCACCTGGCGCAGCTGCTGGTGGCAGAGCCGGACCTGCTGATGCTGGACGAACCGACCAACCACCTGGATTTGATGAGTCTGCTGTGGTTCCAGCGTTACCTGATGAATTACCCGGGCGCTATTTTCATGATTTCGCACGACCGCGATTTCATGGACACGCTGGTGGAAACGGTCTACGACATCGAAAACGCGGAGCTGGTGCGCTATTCCGGCAACTACACCCGATTCCTGGAGCTGAAAGAGCAGCGCTACGAACTGCAGTTGGCCGCATGGCGCAACCAACAGCGCGAAATCGCCCATTTCGAGTCTTTCATCGAGCGTTTCCGCTCCGTGGCCTCCAAGGCCGCCCAGGTGCAGAGCCGCATCAAGCAGCTGGAGAAAATGCGGCGTCTTGAAAAGCCGAAACAGGGTCGCAAGCTCTTCAAGTTCATCTTCCCGCAACCGCCGCGCAGCATGCAGAAGGTGATGGAGCTGGAAAAGGTGGGCCAGAGCTATGGCGAAAAACGCATCTACCGCAATCTCGACTTGCTGATAGAGCGCGGCGACCGCATTGTGCTGGTAGGGCCAAACGGCGCGGGCAAGTCCACCCTGCTCAAGATTCTGGCCGGGGTTATCCCCATTGATGAGGGCACCCGCACGCTGGGCACCACCACCCGCATCGGCTATTTCTCCCAGATGCGCTCCGAAAACCTGACCCCCAATTTCACGGTGCTGGAAGAAATCATGAATGCCAACCCGGAACTGCGGGAAGAAGAAGCCCGCGGCATCCTCGGTTCTTTCCTCTTCCGCCGCCTGGATGTGGAAAAACGCGTGGAGGTGCTCTCCGGTGGTGAAAAATCGCGCCTGAGTCTGGTCAAATTCCTGGTGAATCCTCCCAACCTGCTGCTCATGGATGAGCCCACCACCCACCTCGACCTCATGAGTGTGGAAGCGCTCTCCCAGGCGCTCAAGAACTACGAGGGCACGCTCGTCTTCATTTCGCACGACGTCCACTTCATCCGCGCTCTGGCAGAAAAGACACTCCACATCAATCAGGGGGTCGTCACCCCCTATGCGGGCGGCTATGATTACTATCTGGAGAAATCCGGTATCATGGATGATGCCAACGCCATGGATGTATAATGCCCGCCATTTCCCTGCATCGTGACAGAAGCGCCACATGACACGCGGCGTTTTTGTCACCATATCCGAGTTGCTTTCTTTTCTTATTTCAGGCATGATATATGCGTCGGGAGGAAATGGTTCCCCCGGCACAAGATGCAACAAAGAAGAAAAGAAGACGATGAAAAATGAAATGGATATGCCGGATCTCTTCGCCGAGTTGAGCAGGAAAGTCATTGACCTGATGACCCGTACGCGCACAGCTCTTTTTGAACTGGACAGCTGTCTGGCGTTGCGAATCAACGCAGAAGGAGATCTACTGAGTCGGGAAGCATCCAAAGCGGAAGGGAAATGCAACGCGGAGCTCATGAGCGGTAGCGGCATTATCTCCCCGGATCTGCGATTTTACCTGGTAAAAGAAGCGCAGCGTTGCAACCGTCTGGGCAGAATCGTACACCAGATTCGCAACATTGCAACCTGCATCAGTGAAATAGCCGACAAGGTGGCGTGCAAGGATGTACTGGCTTTCAAGCCCCTGTTCCTGATGGCCGAAGTGCAGTTGAAGGATGCAGTGCTTTCCATCCTGAGAAAGGATGAAGAATTGGCGTTCGGCGTTCGGCGGAAAGATGATGACCTGGATTCTCTGTATGCCACGGAAATAGAAAACATCTTCCGGCAGGCATCGGACAATCTGTTCTACGATTTCAGAACAGGAACCGGGCTGCTGTTCATCCTGCGTGCCATTGAACGCATCGGCGACCACTCCAAACAGCTTGCCGTGCCCTCGTTTTACCGCCTTCAGGACTAAAACACCGCGGCGCTCCGTTCAAGTCAAACACAATTTTCAGACCAACGGGCGAAGTCTTAATTGACTCTCGCGGAGAATTGTGGCATGATACACGCGTTATGTTAAAAGGTATTTCTCCTGTCATTTCTCCGGATCTGCTCAAGATTATGGCCGAAATGGGACATGGTGATGAAATCGTTATCTCTGATGCACACTTCCCGGCCCATACGTTCAACGACACGGTGGTACGGGCCGATGGCGTGGGGGCAGATGCCATTCTGGCAGGCATGATTCCGCTCTTTGAGCTGGATGCCTATGCCACCCCGGTCATCATGATGGCCGCCGTGCCGGGCGATACCCTCGACCCCGCCGTGGAGGCCAAGTACCGCGCCGCTCTCGGCTACGAGGGCGAGATTGAGCGCATGGAGCGCTATGCTTTCTACGACCGTGCCAAGGCTGCCTATGCCGTGGTGATTACCGGTGAGACCGCCAAATACGGCAACATCATCCTGAAGAAAGGCGTCACCCCGATTGCCTGATACCCCCATGTACCGCATCTGCAAATGCATTGAACTGGAGAGCGGGCACCTGCTCTCCAAGCACCCCGGCAACTGCCAGTTCCCGCACGGCCACACCCGCAGCGTGGAGCTGGTCTTTGCCGCAGAAACGCTGGATGACCACGAAATGGTCATGGATTTCAAGGCCATCGGGGAGATGATGAACGAGTTTCTGGAGCAGTTCGACCACGCGCTCTGCATGAACACCTCCGACCCGAATTACGAGGCTTTCCGGCGCATCTACGGCGACCGCATCATCCCCTTTGAGAAGATGGATCCCACCAGCGAGGCCATGGCACACGCCGTCTTTCAGCATGCGCAGGCTGCCCTCAACAAGGCCAAATCCGGTGCGCTCCGCTACCCGGTGCGTGACTGCGTGAAACTGGAGCGCGTACGCGTCTGGGAAACCAGCTCCTCCTGGGCAGAATACGGAGAGTAAACCTTTTCCCGATCATGCAGGAAGCCTGGCTCAAGCGCGATGAATCCAACCGGGATTTGGTCATCTTCATGCTCGGCTGGGCCGCCACGCCCAATGCCGTGTGCCACATCGACCCGCCGGGCTGCGATGTGCTGGTCTGCTACGACCACCGCAGCATCGCACCGCTGGAGCCTGCCCGCTTCACCCGCTACCGCCGCATCTACCTCTTTGCCTGGTCATTCGGCGTGTGGGTGAGCGAGCAATGCTGCCGTGCTCTGCCCCTGCACCGCGCCGTGGCACTCAACGGCACCCCCTACCCTGTCGACCCGCGCTACGGCATGCGCTTGCGTGTTGTGCAGCGCACCATGCGCGCCCAAATCCGCAACGGCGGCACCAATTCCTTTGCCGCCGCAGGAGAGGAAGGCCGCTACATCCCCACCGGCCCCTACCCCGACCGCACAGCAGAGGAAAAGCTCGATGAGCTCAACCTGCTGGCCGAATGGAGTGCAGCAGATTCCACCCCTCACCTCTGCTGGGATGCCGCTTACATCGCCACACGCGATGAAATCTTCCCCCCGGACAGCATGCGCGCCTGGTGGAATCCCTGCGGCCTCGGCATCGAATTCGACAGCTTCCACTACCCCTTCTCCGACCCTCAGCTCATCCTCAGCGAGCTGCAATAAACCGCTTTTTTATCCTCAGGCCATTCCGGCAAGCATTTCTCCCGCGGTCTGTCACAAATGCGTATGTCCACTTAATAGGTACACCCCGCGAAACCGTGGGTACGGAAGATGGTGCGAACGCGGTTGGTGAGCTCGGGCTCGGGGGGCTCGGTGTCTGCCAGGGTGTAATCCAGGCCGAGCTCCTGCCATTTGTAGCGGCCCATCTGGTGGAAAGGCAGCACGTCCACGCGCTGTATATTGCCCAGGCCGGAGGCGTAGCGAGCCAGCGCCTCAATATCGTCCACCCGATCGGTGAGGCCGGGAACGAGCACGTAGCGCAACCAGACAGGTTTCTTCAAGGCCGCCAGGCGCTCGGCAAAATCAAGAGTCGGTTGGAGTGGCCGGGCCGTTACCTGCCGATATTGCTCCGGATTCCAGGCTTTGATATCCAGCAGCACCAGGTCGGTGAGGGCAAGCATTTCCTCATCCGCATTGCACCCCAGATGCCCGGAGGTATCCAGGCAGGTGTGCAGCCCCATGGCTTTGCACCCCCGCAGAATGGTGCGGGTAAATTCCGGCTGGAAGAGGGGGTCACCGCCGGAGATGGTCACGCCGCCGCCGGCATTCACCAGAAAATCGCGGTAGCGGGATATTTCCTCCAGCACATCCTCCGCGCTGCGTTCCGTCCCGCGGCGGGTAAATGAGGTGTCCGGGTTGTGGCAGTAACGGCAGCGCAGGCTGCAACCGGACAAAAACAGCACAAAGCGAATGCCCGGCCCATCCACGGTACCGCAGGATTCTACGGAATGTACTAAACCCATGGGAAATTACGAATGACGAATTGAGAATTGACTAGAGCGCAGGAAAGAGGGGGATGAAAAAAGGGAAGTTCGGCGGGCTGATGCCCGCAGGTGTTACCACCTGAGCCGACGGCCCCGAACTTCCCTATCCTTCAGGTTTTGTTTACCTTTACCTGGTGTGGAAGGTGCGGCTGATGACCTCCAGCTGCTGCTCGCGGGTGAGCTTGATGAAGTTCACCGCATAGCCGGACACACGAATGGTGAGCTGCGGATATTTCTCCGGGTGCTCCATGGCATCCATGAGAGTCTCGCGCTCCAGCACATTCACGTTGATGTGGTGACCGGTGGCGGCAAAGTAGGCATCCAGCAGGGATACAAGCTTGCTCTCGCGCTCTGTCTCTTCCTTGCCCAGTGCACCGGGCACGATGGAGAAGGTGTAAGAGATGCCATCCAGCGAATCATCGTAGGAGAGCTTGGCCACGGAGAGCATGGAAGCCACGGAACCATTCTTGTCTCGACCGTGCATGGGGTTGGCACCGGGAGCGAAGGGTTCGCCGGCGCGGCGACCGTCCGGGGTGTTGCCGGTCTTTTTGCCATACACCACGTTGGAGGTGATGGTGAGGATGGACTGGGTGGGCAGCGAGTTGCGGTAGGTGTGCAGCTTGCGAATCTTGTTCATGAAGTTGGTCACAAGCGAGCAGGCAATCTCGTCCACGCGCGGATCGTTGTTGCCGTAGCAGGGGAAGTCGCCCTCCGTCTTGAAGTCCACGATGAGGCCTTCCTCGTTGCGAATGGCCGTCACCTTGCCGTACTTGATGGCGGACAGGGAGTCGGCGGCCACAGAGAGGCCGGCGATACCGCAGGCCATGGTACGCAGGATTTCCGGGTCGTGCAGAGCCATCTCGATGCGCTCGTAGCAGTATTTGTCATGCATGTAGTGGATGACGTTGAGCGCGTCGATATAGGTCTTGGCGAGCCAATCCTGCATCTTGTCAAAGAGCTCCATCACCTTGTCATACTCCAGCACATCGCCCTCGTAGCGCGGAGAAACGGGAGCAACCTGCTTGAACTTGACCTCGTCCACGCCGCCGTTGAGAGCGTAAAGCAGACACTTCGCCAGGTTGGCGCGGGCGCCGAAGAACTGCATCTGCTTGCCGATGCGCATGGCGGACACGCAGCAGGCAATGCCATAGTCATCGCCCCAGTGCGGGCGCATCAGGTCATCGTTCTCATACTGCACGGAGGATGTCTCTATGGACACCTTGGCACAGAACCGCTTGAAGCCTTCCGGCAGCTGCGTGGACCACAGCACCGTCAGGTTCGGCTCCGGGGCAGGCCCCAGATTGTAGAGCGTCTGGAGCATGCGGAAAGAGCTGCGGGTCACCAGTGTGCGGCCGTCTTCGCCCATACCGCCGATGGATTCCGTCACCCAGGTGGGGTCGCCGGAGAAGAGGTTGTTGTACTCCGTGGTGCGGATGAAACGCACCATGCGCAGCTTCATGACGAAGTGGTCCATGAGCTCCTGGATTTCGGCTTCCGTGATGGTGCCCTGCTCCAAATCACGGGTGAAGTAGATATCGAAGAAGGTAGACACACGGCCCAGGGACATGGCGGCACCGTTCTGCTCCTTCACGGCAGCCAGATAGCCGAGGTAGGTCCACTGCACCGCCTCGCGGGAGTTCATGGCCGGGCGGCGCAGGTCGCAGCCGTAGGACTCACCCATCTGAGCCAGTTCATCCAGCGCGCGAATCTGCTCGTTGAGCTCCTCGCGCAGACGAATGACATCATCCGTCAGCACCAGATTCTCACGGGCCTTCAAATCCTTGCGTCGGCTGGCGATGAGCTTGTCGATACCATACAGAGCCACACGGCGATAGTCGCCGATGATACGACCGCGGCCGTAGGCATCCGGCAGACCGGTCACGATACCGGCGGAACGAGCCGCACGAATGGAGGAGGTGTAGGCATCAAACACGCCGTCATTGTGCGTCTTGCGCAGCTTCTTGAAGGCATCCAGCGTTTTCTTGCTCATGGTATAGCCGTAGGCCTCCAGAGCATGGTGTGCCATACGCACACCGCCGAAGGGCATGAGAGCGCGCTTGAGCGGAGCATCCGTCTGCAGACCGACAATCGTCTCAAGCTCCTTGTCAATGTAGCCCGGGGCATGGGAAATGATGGAGGACACCACCTCTGTATCGGCATCCAGCACACCGCCGGCTTCAATCTCCTTCTTCAGCAGCTCCTTCACCGTGTCCCACAGCTTCTCTGTGCGGGAAGTCGGGCCGGCCAGGAAATCATCTCCGCCGGTATAGGGCGTATAGTTCTGCTGAATGAAATCGCGCACGTTGATTTCATTCTGCCACGCACCCGCTTTGAACCCCTGCCATCCCTCGGGAGTGCAGGCCTTTACCTGTTCGTCTGTTGTTGTGCTCATATTCGGTTATTTTTTTGAAATGGAGTAAATCAACCGCGCCAAACCGGCCCGGTTCAGGCTTTCCTGCCGCCCTGCATCATAACAGAAACATAGGTTTTCTGTCAAGTGATTTCAGAATGATTCTAACCTTTTTTCGTCAGAATTGCCAATTTCGGCACACTCCGCACGCCTTCCGACGGAGTGATATCACTTACTTTCTTCCGCCCTGTAGCGGGCAATGGATTCATCCAGAATGGTTATTGCCTTTTCCACGCTGAAGAAATCACCCACCTCCGTTTTTTTATTCTGGAGCGTTTTGTAGGTCAGGAAGAAATTCTGAATTTCCTGGAGGTAGTGCGGCGAGAGATCCTGCACCGTATTGATATGCTCATAGCGGGGGTCTCCGACATTGACGGCAAGGATTTTCACATCCGGCTCACCACAGTCAATCATATCCATCCCGCCAATGATGCGGCAATCCACATAACAGCCGGGAAACGTCGGGGCAGAGGTGAACACCAGGATATCCAGCGGGTCACCGTCCAGATATCGAGTCTCCTCCACGAAACCGTACTCAGCCGGGTAGTACACGGAGGAATACAGCACCCGATCCAGCTTGATTTTCCCTGTTTTTTCATCCACCTCGTACTTATTCCGGCTTCCCATGGGGATTTCGATGCGTGCTTCGACAACTCTCATGCTCCCATGCTAGCAGAGCGTCACTTCTCCGTCAAGTTCATTTTCTCTGTTGTGACACACGCGCGCGCAGATCGCTCCGGCTCAATCCCGCGCTACCCGGTTTTCCAGAAGATAGAGGAGGAGGATGGCTGAGGGAACAAGTCCCGGGATGGCGTAGTCCGACAGGCACGCCCCCTTTGAACTCATACACATGACACCCATCAACATGGGGAACAGCCAGGCAGCAACCGATATGAATACCACTCGCCGCACGAACGATACCCCACCGCGCGGCCCTTGTGCACAGAATGACAGCAGGTACAGCACCAACAGAGAGAGAGGTTCAATTAAAGAGCGCAAAAAAGACGTTCGTCCCGTGCAGGCAAGGTACATCACTCCCACGGACAGCAAGGCCTGCAGAATGCGACTCAGACGCAAATCCCGCCACAGACGCCATTCGGTATACCCGCCCCTGCTCAGCCGGATAAGATGCCAAAGCAGAAGCCCCCCAGGCCATCAGCCCTGCCGCCATCCGGAGGCCGGACTCTTCCGGAAACAACATCAGACAAAGCAGAACCACCCCTGCTCCCCCTGCAACAACATAGCGCAGGGACGGCACCCGCTTCAGCGCAACGGCCCCCAGTCGCAACAGCAGGTAAATCAGCGATGAAAGCAGAATCCGGGCAATGAGGAGGCTACCGCCGTGGCGGGCCGGCTCTGCCCGGCACGCCGACTGATGAAGCCACTCAGGCAGAGCGTCAACATACAACAATCCGGCAACAGGCGCCAGCGATAACAAAACGCAGCTGAACAGGTTACCTCGCCATACTCTCCCCCTTGCAATGAAACGGAGCAGACATGGGCAGTTCGAAAGCACTCCGGCTTCCGGGGATTTCGCAGCGCCACCCAACATGTCCGCTTTCTCTTCCGAGGCCTTATCTTTATCCATCTCTCCATTCATCGTGTGCAGTATTGTCTGTGAAAAAACGCCAGCAGGATGGGCACGGGAATGAATACCGGAGCAACGGCCGGAATACAGCTGAGGGGCGTCATCCCCAGCACCCAGCAGGCGCAGGCAGGCAGACATGCGGCAGCCAGGGCGTACAGAACGCGGCACAGGTGGCGGTGGTGTCCCATCATCCGCGCCAGCAACACCAGCAGCGCCGTCACAACAAGACTACAGCTCAACGCCTCTGCCAGCGCCACCCCGGCCAACATCCACTTGTCATGACAGTACGGCACAGCATGCAGCGTCATCCCGACGTGGAGGCTCACATACGGAGCAAGCACCGACAGAACTCTCCCTGCCTCACCCCAAATGCCGGACGTCGCGACGGCCGCGTTCCGATGCAACAGCCCCATCAGCAGCGGAGACATCGGCAGAACAGACCACACCACTCCCTCCCGAATGGCCAGACTGTACCGCCACAGAAACAGATTCACCATCAGTACAACACCACCGAGCAACAGCACTTGCGACAAAACGGGGGAATAGCGGTGCAGCCGCAGCATCGGCTTGACCATCCCTGCCGTCAGAAACACCGCGAGCGCATATAACAACACGAAAATAGCGACACCTATCGGTAAGTCCTCTTGCCAATAACCACCAAGATCAAACGCATAAAGCACCACCATCAGCAACAGCAGCCACATCCACGGAAGCCACGCCAACAGCGTACAATACAGCACATCCCGCCAACCGGGGACGGGAAACACCCGGGGCTTATCTTCAACGGAAGTCGGTATCGGGAGGGGGGCTTCAGGCATGGGGGCGAGGAGGGTTCGATAGAGCTCGATTCTCTGTCACCAGTACAACGAAAAGGATGGCCGTCGGAGCAAAGCCCGGGGCAAAAGCCAGGAAATCCCCATAATGATACGGGCACATGCACGGAAAGAACATCGGAATCGATGTCAGGAAAGCCGCCGTCGGCACAAACAGGACACGACGAAGCGGCGTTATCGGCTTTCGCTCCGGCAACAGGTACATTCCGAGAACACTCAACACGACAGCATGCAGCAGGAAGCAGACGCAGAAGGTGATGAGACCACAGACCAGAAGAGTCAGGGATTCCAAGCCCCCCAACACCCCGATTCCCATACAAGGAAGAACCGCGGATACGGCACACGAGAAAAGGGAACGCTCTTTCTCAGGAGCAGAGGAAAGCTTCGGACAGCGCATGCGCAGGAGGCGCTGAACCAGGATTCCGGCAGGCAACAACGCCGCAGCACAGAGGGCAACAGCCCGCACCATCGGCATTCCTCCATACCACAGAGCCGTCAACAGAAGTGCACCCGCCGAACAGATGAACACGGCAAGCCCCCACCACCGTGCAGCACGAATCAGTCCCCATACCATTGCCAGAAGCGCAGCCAACACCGCCCATCCTCCCAGGATATACAGTCCGCCGCGCAACAGGTATCCGGGTATTTCATCCGGGTACAGGTGGTGCATACCTGCCACTACTCCTATATAGGCCATCCCAGTCAGTGGGAATACAGCCCAAACGGCAGACGCCCACAACGCCCGGACTCCGCTCCGCAACGGCGGAGACGGGGTTACTCCGGTTGAATGTATCGGGTTCATCATGGATCAGGTTTTCGCTCGGGCGAACGGTTTTCCAGAAGATAGAGGAGGAGGATAGCCGTGGGAGCAAGCCCCAACGCATAGGAAGACAATATGAACCCTCTCGCACACATGCACATGAAAGAACACGCCAGCAGGTGAGACGCAAGTATGATAAACAGCACCCTCCGTAGCGGCGAGCTGTACATTCGACACCCTTGCGCACAGAAACTCGACAGGTAAAGACCAAGAAAAATAAAGAGCGAAAAGCACCCTGCATCCCCTGAACAGGCCCATACGAGAATCCCCGTCGGAATCAGGCTCTGCAGGATGCAGGCCGGGCGGGAGTCCCGCCACCAATACCAACCATGACAACTTCCCGTACTCAGCCGAATGAGATACCGAAGCAGCAGCGCCCACAGCACAACACCCGCCACGATGAGGAGGCCGACTCCTCCCGGCAGCAACAGACAGGTGAGCAACAGCAGCAACCCCACTCCCGATGGTAAAACCTCCCGCAGAGACGGGAATCTCTTCACCGCACGGCGAAACAGTTTCAGCAGCAGATAAATCAGAACAGAGAGCACCACACAGGCAAGAACGGGAGCTCCGCATCGGTAACAGATATCTACCGTGCTCGTGCCGCCACCATGTGCACAGTCTACCAGTGCCACCACATGCAGCATCCCGGCAGCGGGCGCCAGCGACATCAGAACGCAGATGAACAGGTTGCCGCGCAGTGCGCGAGGAATCTTCCGGTGTGGCTCCTGCGACATGCTCTCGGCAGCGATTTTCCGACGCCACCGCCGGCGTTCCAGAAAAAGTACCGGAACATGCGCCATGAAAAGCAAGAACGCTGCGGGCCCCCACCACGGGTCACCGGTTTCCCCTGCCCCCGCTGTCCAATAAATCACAAGGTAAGGAGCACTCAGCAACAACGCGGTACTTAAAACGAAGGAGCACTGCGTTCGGAGCGGGTCCGAATCAGCACACCGCAGCATACGCCATGCCGTGGCAGCCGTTGTCCCCGCCGCCAACAGGTAAGCCCCGATGATGATGAAAGGAAATTCCGAGAACGCTGCCCATTCTTCCCTCCCAAGCCAGAAACAGAACACCATAACAGGCAGCGGAGCCGCCGCCATCAGGCCATCCGCCAGCAAGGAACGAAACGGCTGTACCGACTCCGAAGCTTCCGGCGGCACATGTTCACTTGCTGTTTTCTCTTTCTGCTCCATACACATGTATTAATCCTGCCGAGTGGCCAATCCGCAGAAAAATGGCGCTGCGTCAGATTTTATGACGAAGACTAAAACTGACCACCCTGCCCAGAATCCGTTATAATGAGGTGTGAAAACAATAAACGAGATTCTACCAATCGCAGGATGGTCAGCTTACGCCGTTGAGTATACTAAA
>JAFUQZ010000005.1 GCA_017472085.1 Akkermansia sp.
ATCCACTGTGCTTGGTTCAGCTCGAAGACGAAAATGTTGCTATTGACACCTCCTGAGCATAAAGTTTTCGGCTCTTTTCCATAACTCCGCTTCTCATCGGGCTTTCGCCTTATGAGCCAGGAAACTTTGGGACACATGTGATGATAGCCAGCCGGAGGGGGAATAAGCTTGAGTCCTGATGCCTTTTCTGCTAGAATCGGTGTGAGCTATGAAATTCACGGAAAAACTCTCGGCACGAATCAAGGAGACGCGTTCTGCGCTGTGTGTGGGGCTGGATCCCCGACCGCAGACGGAAAACATGAACGAGCTGGCAGACTGGCTGCGCAAGGTGGTGGAGGAGACCTCCCCGTATGCCGCTGCCTACAAGCCCAATATCGCCTACTTTGAGGCCATGGGGCTTCCCGGGCTGCAACTGCTGGAAGAGCTGCTGCCGGATATGCCCAAACACATCCCCGTGATTCTGGATGCCAAGCGCGGCGACATCGGCGAAACCCAGAAATACTATGCCCAGTCCTATTTTGACCGCATGGATGTGGACGCCGTGACCCTCAATCCTTTCATGGGCTATGACATCCTCGCGCCATTCCTGGACAGACCGGGCAAGGCAGTCTACCTGCTGGCCGTCACCACAAACCCCGGCGCCGCCGATGTGGAGCAGCAAATCCTGGCCGATGGACGTAAGGTTTACCAACTGGTGGGTGATATGGTGGAACGCTCCCGCGCAGAAAACAGCGCCACGGAAGTGGGCATGGTCGTGGGGCTCACCAACGCCAGCAGCGAAATCCTCACCGAGCTGCCGGATGCCCCCCTGCTCATCCCCGGACTGGGGGCGCAGGGCGGCGACCTCTCTGCCCTCACCGGCGGCACCCGCACGGCGCCTCCCACCATCAATGTTTCTCGTGGTATTCTGTACAAGGATGCAGATCTGAGCTTTGCAGAAAAGGCCGCCCGCTATGCGGAGGACATTCGCATGGCGCTCGGGCTGTAACACCAGGATTTCCTTTTCTCTCCCCGTCCATGAAACAATACCTGGAACTGCTGGATGATGTGCTGACCAACGGTGTGGGACGCGAAGACCGCACCGGCACCGGTACCATCGGTGTATTCGGTCGGCAGGCGCGCTTTGATTTGCGGGAGGGCTTCCCCTGCCTCACCACCAAGAAGCTGCACCTGCGTTCCATCATCTACGAGCTGCTCTGGTTTCTGAAAGGCAGCACCAACATCCGCTATCTTCAGGAACACGGCGTGAGTATCTGGGATGAATGGGCGGATGAGAACGGCGATTTGGGCCCGGTCTACGGCTCTCAATGGCGCGCCTGGCCGGATGGCAAGGGCGGCAGTATTGACCAGATAGCCAAACTGGTGGACAGCCTGAAGAACAGTCCCTGGAGCCGCCGCCACCTGGTGACAGCCTGGAATGTGGCGGAGGTGGATGGCATGGCACTGCCGCCCTGTCACTGTCTGTTCCAGTTCTGCGTGATTCCGGCGCAGAAGGAAGGGGAAAAGCATGGGCTGAGCCTGCAGCTCTACCAGCGCAGCTGTGACCTCTTCCTGGGTGTTCCCTTCAACATCGCCAGCTATGCCCTGCTGCTGCAGATGATGGCGCAGGTCTGCGGCTATGAAGCCCGCGAGTTCATCCACACCTACGGAGACCTCCACCTCTACAACAACCATCTGGAGCAGGCCCGACTGCAGCTCACCCGCGCGCCCCGCCCCCTGCCCACCATGCGTATCAACCCGGATGTGACCGAGATTGACGGTTTCGATTTCTCCGACTTCACGCTGGAGAATTACGACCCGCACCCGCACATCAAAGCAGCCGTATCCGTATGAACCGCACGTTCACAGGCGTTGTGGCCATGGCCTCGGACCGAGCTATCGGCTTCAGACAAGGTATCCCCTGGCGTCTGTCGGAGGACATGAAACTCTTCAAACGGCTCACGATGGGGCATCCCATCCTCATGGGACGCAAGACCTGGGAATCGCTGGGGCGGCCCCTGCCCGGGCGTCAGAACATCGTCCTCACCCGCGATGCAAACTTTACCGCCGAGGGTGCCTCGGTCATCCACAGCGTGGACGAGCTTTCCGGGCTGGAACTGATGGACAGCGAGGTCATGGTCATCGGCGGTGCGCAGATATACGCCCACCTGCTGCCGAAGATGAAGAAGCTCTATGTCTCCGAGGTGCAGGGAGAATATGCGGCAGACACCTGGTTCCCGGAGTTTGCTCACCACTTCCTCCGCAGCACCCCGGTGGAGCAATTTGACGGCTTCCGGCTCGTGCTCTACGAGAAGTAATCGCTTTGCCTCTCCTCCCTATGAAAAGACTTCCGCTGGTTCTGTTGAGCTGTACCCTGCTGTCGGTTCCCGTGTTCGCCGCTCCTGCTCCGCAGCCTCCGGCGCCAGCAGAAACCGTGCCGCTGACACTCACTCCGGCACAGGCATTGCGAAGCCTTGATTCCCTGAATTTCTTCAACAGCGACAACTGCCTGCCAGACGATGAAGAGACGTTCAAGGAAATTGCCGCCCGCTTCCGGCAACAGGTCGCGGCTTGGGAAAAGAGCCCCGAAGCTTGCAGCGAATATCCCTGGGTGGCCGAATTGTTACACATGGCGCTTCTGAATGAGGCCGCCTTTCTGGTGCGACCGGATATTCTGCAATGTTTCATCAGCATCAGTTCCGATATCAATGCAGCGGATTCCTACGGGCTGACCGCAGCAGATTACGGGGTCAGAACCTCCACCGCCATGTTTTTTGATACGCTCCGGCAAGCCGGAGCAGAGTTTGATATTCATCGTGGTGACGAGGCCGACATGACGGCGCTCTTTCACGCCGTGCAGCAGGGAGACATCCGCAGCATGGAAGAATTCCTGAAGCTCGGCAGTTATGTGAACACCCAGAACGACATCGGCGAAACCGTGCTGGCTGTTGCTCTCCAAAGCGGCAATGAAGATGTGGTCAACGCGCTATTGAAACACGGCGCCAAAATAACGCCTGCATTGGAGGACGATAACGGGTGCACCCTGCTGCACCATGCCGCCATCGGCGGCTGCGCCGGTTTCGCTCTTCAACTCCTCCGCGAACAGGCCAATCCCAACGCAACGAGTACGGAGGAAAAATGGACACCGCTCATGCTTGCCCTGATTCACAGGCACGCGAACGTGGCGGAGATTCTGCTGAAGCACGGAGCAAAAATCAGCATGAGAGACCACGAGGGCAACCATGCTTTCCGACACGCCATTGGCGGCGGTGACCTCGACTGTGTCAAACTCATACTGCGCGAGGAAAAAAGGCAGAAAACTCTCCGCAACAAAGCCTCTGAACACCTCCCGATTGCCCTGTCAAACGGTGATGGCGATATCGCCTGTCTGCTTCTGGAGAATGGGGCGACCTTCGATGCAGAGCTCGATGGCTGGAACTACCTGTGCGAAGCCCTCCGCTGCCGGGATGAGCACCTGCTGCATCTTCTGGAAAAAGCGGGGGCACAATACGAGGCAGATACCCCGGATGATAATGGGGAAACCCAGCTCATGCTGGCAGCAGAAGCCGGATTCCCGGAAACAACGAAGCGTTTGCTGGAAGCCGGGGCAGATGCAAAAGACATTTGTTCCAAGGGGGGAAGCGTCATGACCTATGCCCTGAAAGGCGGCAATCCGGATGTGATTCAACTCCTGCGCAAAGCCGGTGCTCACCTGAACATCTACGCTGTCACAGAAGATGGAGATAGCCAAATCATCCTCGCAGCCCGCCACGGGCTACTGCCGGAACTGCGGGAGCTTCTCCGCATGGGCGCCTCTGTCCGCACCCTCTCACGCTCCGGGAAAACGCCGCTCATGGAAGCTCTGGAGCAGGGACACGACACCATTGTTAAGGAATTAATCAAAGCAGGCGCCAACCTCTCCCCCAACCACGCTCCCGGCAAGCAGACCTTGCTCATGAGTGCCGCGCAAGGCGGGCTTCTCCCCTACGTCCGCGAGCTGCTGCAGAGCGGGCACCAGCCGAACGATGTCCTTTTCCCCACAGAGGGAGACCTGCCGCCGGACGGCACTACCGCCCTCATGCTCGCTGCGCAGAACGGACACGCCACCGTGGTACGTCTCCTGCTCGACTCCGGGGCTCTGCCCCACCTTCGCAATGAAGACGGCCAGACCGCAGCCGAACTTGCCCGGGGAAACGGCCACACGGCATTGGCCGATTTCCTGCAATCACTACCGTGATGCAGAGGGCTCTGCTGCCTCTTTCCCGGGGTAATCACTTGTCCATTTCCCGCAATGCTTCAGGATAAACGGTTTTCCATCATGCATGGGGGCATATTTATCATCCACCGTCACCTTGTTGTTGCGGAAAATGATGTTATCTGCCGAGATAGCGTAAATCAACGGCACGCGGTGGGTGATGAAGGTATTGTTTTCAATGAGGATATTCTCATGGTAGCGTTCTTTCTGGGAAGCCGGTTCTTTCACCTCCGGGTAGATGGAAATGATACCCTCCGTGAACTGGTAGCGGCAGATGAGGTTATGCTCAAACAGATTGTTGCGGATGACAACATTGCGGCAACGCCCGCTCTCATACCATCCCTGCGCATCTCCTGCCAGCAGAATGGCCGAACCGCTGCTGCCGATAAACTTGTTACCCTCCACTACCACCGGCTTCGGCGTGGTAAACAAAGAGCCTCTCGCGCGGTTGGATCGCACAATGTTATGAGCAAAATCCACAGAGGGATAAAAATCCGCATTTTCTACCGAATCTCCAACACCGATCCCCTCCGGTAAAGGTTGCTCCAGCGTCAGGCGCACGGTGCATTCGTCCACTCGCTCCACGCCAACGGCCTTACCCAATGACGGATGATTCTCCAGCGTTTTTCCCCGAATGTACTGTAGGGTACT
Source organism: Akkermansia sp. (assembly GCA_017472085.1). Classification (GTDB taxonomy): domain Bacteria; phylum Verrucomicrobiota; class Verrucomicrobiia; order Verrucomicrobiales; family Akkermansiaceae; genus Akkermansia. The sequence goes on from JAFUQZ010000005.1 coordinate 4,886, forward strand.
GCCCACCGGGAATACATTGAACCCAACCGCCTGCGGATGCATAAAACACAGCTCCACCTGAGTGGGGGAAAGCACACGCTCAATACTCAGGCAGGTGGAATGCACATTGATGGCGTCATCCAGCATCCCCTCATAGAGCGCGTTCTGCACCGAGATATGCCCCCCGCAGTTGGAGAAATGAGTTGCATCCGCCCCGGCGGTGTGAACTCGCAAATCCCCACGCACACAGCCGCCTCCGCGAATAGTCACATCACGACTCATCTGTGCCAGCAGAGCCATACCTTGTGAGCTGTGGAATACCACATTCTCCAATCGGGTATCCTCTGCCTGATGCAGCACCATGGCGGGATAGGGGCGATTCCAGATGCGCAGTACGAGAACCTGTCCCACATCAAAACCGAGCCGACGGGCATCCTGCTCAAACTGCACACGATTCTCACTCACCTGAGTGGCCTTACGCCCCCAATAGGCATCTCCCGCACGCCCGGTGGCCACCATACGACCATCTTCATGGAAGCCGAGGGCTGTGCCGGCCCGCACCTTCCAGCCATCCCCATGCGTATAAAACTTTCCGTCCTCTACGCACCAGGAAAAGCGCTCAGGTATTTCCAGCGTGGTCTTGCCATCCTCAATCGCCACGATTTTTCCCTCAGCATAGAAAGGTGTGGCGTAATCAATACTGATGTTGCGACAGGTGACATTGCTGCTATCCATGATGAGTATGGGCTGCATGAGGCCGTGAAACACGAAAGTGCTTCCCTGCCCGTCCAGCTCGATATTCTTCACGTCCACCAGAGGAATGCCCACCGGAAGGAAATCCTGCTGGTCGTGGTTGGAGATGTAAAGACTCATCAGGTGCGCACCGGACGGGTAGAAATGATAAACTCCCCGGGGTAAGGAAACGATTATTTTTTCCACTCCGCCGGCATCAAGCATGCGAGCATGGTCTATAAGCCGACGCAGAGCGGGAGCGGCATCTGTTTCACCCGGCGACACACCAAAATCCGCAGCATTCACCGTGATGACCTTACTGCACATTGCAAGGGGGATTTTCTCATCTCCACTCCATTGCAGCGGTTTCCACTCCGCAGAGACGTTTCCTCGCAGATACAACTTCCTGCACCCCGGGGGTACCTGAAGGTTGAACTCCTGTCCAGCCCTTCCTTCCCTCAGGATGTGAGAGCCACTCATCACCGCATATTCTCCGGGCTGATCAGGAAAGCACCCACGCAACTCACCACCTTGTACCTTCACAGCACGCATATTACGACCATACACCTCGAAGCTTGCTGACTTTTCAGCGGCAGCAAAAATCACTGGCACGGTCTTTTCTGAAGCGGCAAGCAAGTTGGGAAAAGAGACAGTCATCACAACGGCTAGGAACAACAGAATTTTCATTTGATTCATTATACTGAGTAAAAAAGAGCCGCATCTTTTTCGCGGACAGGATTAGAAAAAGTGACGGCATCAGACATCGATGACTTCCGGATCATCATTATCCTCACCTCCGTGTGCCAGAATAAACTGCAAGTCATTGAGATCGAGGCTGGAGGCGAAGCCCTCATCGCCCAACACATTGGTGACCAGCTGATTCTTCTGGTGCTGCAGCACGCGAATCTTCTCTTCCACGGAATCGCGGGTGAGCAGGCGGTAGGCAATCACCTTGTTCTTCTGGCCGATTCGGTGCGTACGGTCAATAGCCTGACTTTCCACAGCCGGGTTCCACCACGGATCATACAAGATGACGTAGGAGGCAGAGGTGAGGTTCAGACCGGCACCACCGGCCTTGAGGGACAGCAGGAACACGCTGGCTTCCTTCGTGGTCTGGAACTTCTCAATCTCAGCCTTACGGTCTTTCGTCTGACCGGTGAGGTAATTGTAGGGTCGGTTCTCTGCCTCCAGGCGCGCCTTGATGATTTCCAGCATGGACACGAACTGGGAGAACACCAGCACCTTGTGTCCCTCATCACGCAGCTGGTCAAGCAGGTAGAAGAGAGCATTGAGCTTGGCGCTGTCCTCCTTGGCATACTTCGGGTCAACCAGACCGGGGTGACAGCATATCTGGCGCAGTCGCATCAGCCCCTGCAGGATGGCGAAGGAGTTCTTCTTCACCGATTCATCGGAATCCACACCCAAAAGGGCTTTCTGAATGCGGCGCAGTTCTGCCTTGTACAGCTGGCGCTGAATGCCTTCCATCTTGGCATAGACCTCTTCTTCCGTACGGGGCGGCAGGTCCTTGGCCACCTGCTGTTTGGTACGGCGCAGCAGGAACGGCTTGAGTCGGGCCGCAAGGCGGTTCTGGCTCTGCGAATCCTTGCGCTTGTCGAAGCGCTTCTTGAAGTAGGCACGGCTGCCCAGCACACCGGGCATGGCAAATGCCATCAGCGACCACATATCCAGCAGACGGTTCTCTATGGGGGTACCGGAGAGCACCAGTCGGTTGCTGGCCGAAATCTCGCGGGCAGCCTTGGCCGCCTTGGAATCCGGGTTCTTAATCTGCTGACCTTCGTCCAGGATGACCGTGAGCCACTTGATGGCGTTAATCTGCTCGCCGCAGACGCGCAGCTGAGCATAGTTGATGACCACCATGTCGTAGTTGGCGAGGATGTTCTCCACGTCTGCCTGTTCCTTGTTGCGAATGACCAACACACGCACGCCGGGAGCAAACTTCTCCGTTTCGCTGGCCCACACGTCCAACACGGACTTGGGACACACAATCAGCACCGGGGGAATCACCACTTTCCTGCGCCCGGATTTGTTGCGGCGCACATAGTCTTCCCGCAGCCACAGCATGTAGGTGATGGACTGGATGGTTTTACCAAGCCCCATATCGTCAGCCAGAATACCGCCGAAGCCGTTGACGGCCAGATAAGCCAGGAAGTGGAAGCCCTCAATCTGGTACGGACGCAGTGTGGCCTGCAGGGTGGAGGGCACATCCGGCTTGACGTCAATCTTGATTTCCGCCGTGCGTTCCTTAATCTTCTGCCAGGCTTTCGGGTCAAACACCTCGGCAGCACGCGGGTCTGCCAGCTGCAGAGCGTGCATGCGGTGGGTCTCGCCGGAAAGGTCGAACGGATCAAGCCCCAGCTTGGTCACGGCATCGCGTTGGGCATCATCCAGCTTGATTTCCAGGCGCATCCAGCGACCGTCATCCATGCGGACATAACCGCCGCGAGCGGAAACGAGAGAGCGAATCTGCTCCTTGGTAAGCGTGACGCCTTCCACATCAATGACCACGCGCAGGTCAAACCAGTCGATTTCCTGGTTCACCACCTCAAAGCGGATGGCCGCCGCCACCGGGTCATCCAGCAGCGATTGCAGCGTATCGTTCATCTCCACCTTGATGGTATCGGGTATGGACTTGGCCCACTCGGCAAACTTCTCCGGGAACTGCTTGGTGATACGGCTCTTGAATGCCCCCTGCTGGGTGTCGTAGGTGAAGTTCATCTCATCCAGCAATTCGGGGATGGGGTAGAGATAATCGCGGATAAAGCGCAGCAGGGTATCATCCTTCATCTGCTTCTGCTCCACCAGTTCCCAGTCATCCTTGCCCAGACGCTCCACGCGATTACCGGGGTCGTCCTGCGCAGTCACTTCCAGCAGCACATGCTCTGTATCGGCGCTCGTCAGACCGCGCACGATACGCATGTTGAAGGTGGGCTTCATCTCGATGTCCACCACTCGCTCTTCCATGCTGGGCGGCAGCGTGGCACCGATCTTTCGCAGGAACTCCACGCCGGCCAGACTGTCAATCACCGACTTCGGGATGGAGTATCGGGGCTCAACTTCCGTGCTTTCCAACCAGCGGGGCGGACCGGGGAATACCGTTTCGTCAGACTGGTACAGCTCCACCTGCCCGGGCAGCTGGCGCACCGAGTGAGTCACATGCACCCCGGCAGCCGTCACCAGCTGCAGACCATAGCAATCCGGTACAATGGGATCATCTATGCAAATCCACTTGAGCGGCTCACGCACCACCTTGAAATAGCACTCATCCAGGTTCACCAGATAACCCTTGAGGGCGGGCTGGTGGAAGAGCCGATTCATCACGCAGCAGGCGACTTCCTTGTCCAGGTCAAGAATCACCGTCTCCTCGCGGTCGGCATAGTCGCGCAGCACGTTGAGCAGGATATCCGTCTGCGGGTCACACTTGAGCGCTCCGCGCAGGAATTCTGCCAGAATGGCGTCCAGCTGCCCTCGCTCACGGATGGACAGCCAGTCGTCCTTCGGGCCGTAGCGATACTCGAAATGAGCCTCGTTGATGGTGGACACCATACGCATGTAGAGCGGATGACGCGGCGGCTGCGGCGGGCGCTCGTTCACGCTCTGGATGCGGTCAAGCCAGGTACCGACTTCCTTTTCGCGCTCCCATTCGCTGATGCGCTGCTGCACTTTCTGCAAATCCGTCACCGCATTCATGAACTCCGGGTAGGAGATGCGACGCTTGGCAAAGGCGTATGCCACATAGTTCCAGAACTCCAGGATGTTACGAGGAGGCGAGGGCCAGAGCTCCAGCGCATCGTACCCGGTGATTTCCCAGCGGGGATTCAGACGCACCAGGTCATGGTCATGAATCTCCTGCTCTATCACAAAACGGCGATAGCGCTTCTCCAGCTTGGTCACATAATCCGACTCACGGTCATCCAGTTCACGGTTCAGCTTTTCCTCCAGCATATCTGTCAGGGAAAGCTCATCCAGCTCATTGGGACTCTCCGGCATGTTGGCGCCGCGGTACATGCGCTCCACCATCGTGGCAATAAGGCAGGCGCCGCCAACGCGTTCATCCTCTGCCGAGCATGAGCCGAACCACCTGTTACCCTGCAGACGCAGACTGGTACGAAACACCCCGACTCGCGTCTCAACACGCCCCTGAATATAGAGGTGGTTGCCGAAAATCTGAGTGACAGCACCGTCACGCTGCAGCTTTTCCCCCTCATTGCGAACTTCCTCTGTAAATGAGTTGAGGAAATTGAGGGTGGCGCGATCAGGATTGAGAGCAGATATTAACATGGATATGAACCTGGTTTCTGGTAGTGTCGCGAAGCATCAGTATACAGAACTCCCCCTGATACGGAGCAACGCAGGCATAGTGCTATACTAACACATCCTCCGCGTTTTTGCAAGATGTCAGTGAAAGTTTTTCTCTTTTTTTACGCATCGGGAAAGAGCTGACGGGCTCTCTCCTTGCCAAAAGAGATGCACTTGATAATATATACGCCGCATGCAGCGCCTTTTTTACATTTTTTTTGTTATTCTTCTGCCGATTTTCCCACTCACAGCCTGTTCATCCACGGTCCCCGCCCATTGCTCGCAGGCCATCATCGGCATTACCAATACCTGGAATTCCTCTCATGTAACGCTCACGCTGGTTGAAAAAAATGCCTCCGGGCAATGGCAACGGGTTCTCGGGCCTGTCCCCGGACGCCTCGGCCGCAACGGCTCAGCCTGGGGTATGGGACTCCACTCCACCCCCTCCGGCTACCGAAAAAAAGAGGGCGACGGTCGCTCCCCTGCCGGTATCTTTGCGCTGGGGGGACTGTGGGTAACCAACGCCACTCCGGTACAGCACGACCCGGCCATTCCCTACGTAAAAGTCGGGCCGGCCGACTTGTGGGTGACAGATCCGGCCTGTCCGCAGCTCCACAATCGGCACATCCGCCTCAACCACCCGGCTCGCACACCATGGGAATTGAAAGAGCAGATGCGGCAGACGGATTACCCGCACAGCATCAAAATGCTCGTCCACCACAACACCGTGGAATCCGTAGGAAAACCGATTGTCGGCGCCGGTTCTTCCATCTTTTTCCACATCTGGAGACGTGACGGCGCCGCCCCCACCGCCGGTTGTACCAGCCTGCAGGAAGAGAACCTCCGCGCCATCATCGCGCGGCTCCGAGCCCGGAAAAACCCGGTATACATCCTCCTGCCCCGAGCAGAATATGCCAGATACCGTGAGGTCTGGAAGCTGCCCTGATTCCTTTCCCGACTGATAATTCGCAAATACTCGTACCCGGCAAAACCCCGCGGCTTTCGCCACGGGGTCAGCACTTATGGAACAACAAAATCTGCCGATATCGTAGTCAGGCGGGGTTATATCAGCGGCTGAGGTAGCCGGATACTCCCTCATGGGTGGGAGCCATGGCTTCCTTGCCTTTCTGCCAGCCCAGCGGGCAAACCTCACCATACTGCTCGAAGTGCTGGAGGGCATCCACCATGCGGATGGCTTCCTCTACGGAACGGCCCAGCGGCATGTCATTCACCACCATGTGGCGCACCACGCCGGACTTGTCGATGAGGAAAAGACCTCGGTAGGCCACCAGCTCACCCCTGATGCAGCAGTTACCCTGCTCATCCTTGCAGCGTTCGCCTGCCAATACGTCAAACTTCTCTGCCACTTCCTTATTGATGTCTGCCACAAGCGGGTAGGTCACGCCCTGAATACCACCCTGATTGAGCGGGGTGTTGGTCCAGGCCCAGTGGCTGTATTCCGAATCCGTGGAGCAGCCCACTACCACGGTATCGCGCTTGCTGAACTCCTCCAGCGCGGCCTGGAAGCCTACCAGCTCTGTGGGGCAGACAAAGGTGAAATCCTTGGGATAGAAGAAGAACACCACATATTTCTCGCCGATGTAACGGCTGAGGCTGAAATCCGGGACGATTTCGCCGTTGATGACTGCGGTGGCCTTGAACTCCGGTGCTTTCTTTCCGATTAACATATCGTTTGTTCTTTCTATTGTTTGACGTTTTTTTCTGAACGATTCTCCGTTTTTTCTGCCGGAGGTGTTTCGTTGGCGAGAAATTATCACAAAATCTGATGTGATGCAAGCTTTATTTTAGAATTTTTCTAATTTTGTTTGCCTTTTCTGACTTTTATTCCTTGAAAAATGGGAAAATGGGGGCTAAAATGGGAGAAATGGAAGAAAACAGGAGCAAAACATCTCAGAAAGGAGGCAGAATGGTCTCACTGGATGCGCTGCGGGGGCTGGACATGCTGTTCATCATCGGACTGGATGCGCTGGTGTACCGCATTGCTCCCTTATATCCCGACAACAGGGTGTGGCAAACGATTCGGGAACAGATGGGGCACCGGGCATGGGAAGGGCTGACGGTGTACGACTTGGTATTCCCGCTCTTCGTCTTCCTGGCGGGGATATCCATGAGCTTTTCGCTGCGTCGACAGATGAGCGACGGGCACTCCACCGTGCGTATTCTCGGGAAATGTTGGCGCCGGGCACTGGTGCTGGTGGTGCTGGGCTGGGTCATCAACGGGCCGCTGAGCTGGGATGCGTCACAGATGAGGTTTGCCTCCGTGCTGGGGCTCATCGGCATTTCCGGGGCTCTGGCGGGCAGCTGGGTAGTGCTGAGCCGCTGCCGGATGAAAGGAGTTTTGACGGGGACATGCCTGATACTGGCGGTGGTGGGTATCACCCAATGGCTGGGCGGGGATATGACACCCGGCGGCTGTTTCAACAGCAAGGCTGATACCCTGCTCTGCCCGGGAATTCTGCACAGCGGGAGCTATGATCCGGAGGGGCCGCTGTGCATCGTGTCTGCCACGGCTCTGTGTCTGCTGGGATATGCGACCGGGCTGCATCTGACACGCCCGGACATGGGCACATTCAAACGGTGCGCGCTATTGTTGAGTGCAGGCGGGCTTCTGCTTGGCGCGGGGATGCAGCTGCCGGTTATCAAAGGCATCTGGACCCCGGGATTTGTACTGAGCTGCGGCGGTATCGGGATGCTGCTGGGTGTGCTGCACCCGATAGCAGATGGGGCGGGGTTCAGGGCGTGGTGCAAGCCATTAGTGGTAGTGGGCAGCAATGCCTTGTTCATCTATATGGTAACCCACCTGTTCTCTTTTTCCGCCCTGGCTGAAAGGCTTGGCTGCGGCGTATTGAATCGCCTGCTGCCCGCAGCCTGGCTACCGGCCGGATATGCCGCCGGGGCATTAGTTCTGGCCTGGATGCTCTGCCTGTTCCTGTATCGGCGGGGTATCTTTATCAAGTTGTAAACCGCGCAGACGGTCCAGGGTTTTGAAAACACCCGCCAGCAAGGTACCGGCGACAGAATGCCACACACAGCACAGAGCCGATGCAACCGCAGCCTCCGGCAATGCCGCGAAATGACGCCCGGACAGCACCGTGGCCAACCCGGCATTCTGCATACCAACCTCAATGGACAGCGTGCGGCGTTTGGCTCTGTTCATGCCGCAGATTCGCCCCACCAGATATCCCAGCACATAGCCCAGAGTATTGTGCAGGAAGATGGTCACAAATATCAGGAGGCCGCTCTCCAGGAAGTGAGAACCACAGGCGGAAATGACACCACCCACAATGCAGGCAAGCCCTATGACGGAAGCCCCCGGCATGGCGGAGCAGAAGCGCCGGTAGCCGTCCTTGCTGCTCCAGAGAGCATTCCCGATGGTACCTATTGTCACCGGAAAAATGGTCACAAACAGAATGCTGCGGAACATACCGACAGCATCCACATTGATACTTGCTCCGGCAAGCCTCAACACCAGAAGCGGAGTCACCACAGGAGCCAGTAATGTGGAGACCGTTGTCATCCCTACTGAAAACGCAACATCTCCCCGGCAGAGGAAGCTCATGATATTGCTGGAAACCCCACCGGGACAGCACCCCACCAGCACCAGCCCCACCGCAACACCCCGGGGCAGGTCAAAACAAGCCACCAAAGCCCACGCCAGCAGCGGCATGATGGTGTACTGAGCCACCGCACCCAGCGCAATGTCCAGCGGGCGCTGCGCCAGGATGCGGAAGTCCTGAGGCGAGAGTGTCATGCCCATGGTGAGCATGATGAAGCCGAGCACGGCGGATTGCACATTCCCGCGCACCCAGTCAAACAAAGCGGGCTGCCAGAACGCCAACGCCCCCACCATCAGCACAAAGGCAGAGGTGTGTGAGGCCAGAAAGCGGCTGAACTGCAGGAGGCAGGAGTACATGGCTCAGCCCTGAATCCCCTGTCTGTCGTATAATTCCTTATAAAGCGGACAGATTCGGTATAATTGCTCATGGGGACCATCGCCCACGATACGCCCGCCCTCAAACACCAGAATGCGGTCAGCATTCCGAATGGTGCTGAACCGGTGTGCCACGATGAGCGTGGTGCGGCCCTTCGCCAGATCATCCAGCGATTCCTGAATCTCTCGCTCACTTTCCGCATCCAGAGAAGCCGTAGCTTCATCCAGAATCAGCACAGGAGCATTCTTTACAAACGCACGGGCAATCGCCACGCGCTGACGCTGCCCGCCGGAAAGTCCGGCGCCCCCCTGCCCTAATTTGGTATCCAACCCCTGTTTCTGAGATTCCAGGAATTTGGACACCGCCGCTGCATCAGCAGCATCCTTAATCTCCTCATCCGTGGCATCAAGCTTACCCAGCCGGATGTTATCCCGTATCGTCCCCGTAAACAGCAACGCCTGCTGCCCGACGAGAGAAAGTTCTTCGCGCAGCTCATGCTGGGACAGGCAGCGGATATCCACACCATCCAGCTCAACGGAACCGGCGGACACCTCGTAAAATCTGGGAATAAGTGAAGCAAATGTCGTCTTGCCAGCTCCACTGGGACCCACCAGGCCTACAATCTGCCCGGCCGGGATGTGAACATTGATATCGCGCAGCGCAAGCCCCGATTCCTTGTTGTATGAGAACGACACATTGCGGAACGTGATATCACCGCGAACAGGCTGAGCCAATTTAACAGGAGTCTCCGGATTGGGAATGGAGTTCGGCTCATCCAGCACTTCACTCAAACGCTGCAGAGCACCCTGTGCTTCATTGAAACGGTTGAACGCATTACCCGCGCGCTTCATCGAATCAAACGCAAAATAAAGAGCGCCCGCCATAGCGATAAAGTCCGTCAGGCTCATCCCCAGCTGTTTACCGCGCACCAGCAGGAACGCAAGCGCCAGTGATGTCACAATCTCCATAACGGGAATCAACGCCTTCTGGTATTTGACCAGTTTGACATAGTTGTTGCAATACCCATCGGAAACAACGCGAAAATCACGAATTTCCCGCTCTTCCAGCGCATAGGCCCGCACCTCGCGCTGCGTCTCTAAATTCTGCTGAATAGCAGCGTTCAGCGCACCGAGCCCCTCCTGAGCTCGAAGCGCTTTCTGCGAAATGCGACGCCCGAACACGATAATCGGCCACGCCGCAAGGCCTATAAAAGCCACATTCACCAGGAAAAGAATACCGTGCCCGGACTGCACCAACAACCAGATAAAAGCAGCCAGAGCACTAATGCAGGTGATTGGCTGCTTCACCAAATCATTTGCAATGGTGGAAAGAATGTTCTGCACATTCTGAGTATCCGCAACCACACGACTGATGATATCTCCCTTCTGACGTTCCTCCATGAATGCCACGGGAAGCTCCTGGACCCGATTGAATACAGCCATGCGAAGTGTTTCCAGAATGCGGATACCCAATACATTTACCATGACGGCATTCGCCCAGACTGCCACCCCGCGAACAATAAAAATGGCAGGCAGCGAAGCACAGGCCAGCATCAACAGGACAGAGGGAGACAACTCAAGCAGCGCCGGAAATATTTCCAGCAACTCCGGGGTTGCCCCGTCCGGGGCGCGAAATACGACCGGGAAAACATACTTCACCAGCAGAGGCACGCCCAGACCGCTGGCAGACGCAGCCAGCACACCCGTCCCCAGGACAGTAATAAATAAGAAAATGTGCGGCAACAGAAACCGCTTCAGAAAATAAAACACTTTTTTCATTCAATTACCTCCTGTTCCTGGCGAACCTGTTCATCGTATAAGCAATGGTAAAGCACACAATTCTCATACAACTCCCGGTGCGAGCCATCTGCAATGATACGGCCGGATTCAAACACCAGAATACGCTGTGCCATCCTCAACGTACTGAAACGGTGTGCAATGATGAAAGTGGTATGTCCGCGGGTCAGCTCATCCAGCGCATCCTGAATGGCAGCCTCGCTGCGCATATCCAGGGCAGATGTCGCTTCATCCAGAATAAGAACCGGCGCATTTTTCAGGAAAGCACGGGCAATGGAAACACGCTGTCGCTGACCACCGGATAATCCGCTGCCGCTTTCGCCCATCATGTAGCCATAGCCGCCGGGCAGCGATTCCGCAAACTCATCCACCCTGGCCATTTCCGCTGCGGCTTTCACCTCTGCATCAGAAGCCCCCGGTCGCCCCAGGCGAATGTTCTCGAACACAGAATCATGAAACAACGCCGAGAACTGCGATACCAACCCGATATTGCGCGTACGATCCTCCCGCGTTATATCTTTCACATCTACCCCGTCAATCCGAATGGCTCCGGATACCGGATCATAGAAACGGCATATCAGGTTGATGAATGTTGTCTTACCGGAACCGCTGGGGCCCACCAGCCCCACAATCTGCCCTGCCGGCACGCTCACGTTGATATCCTTCAGCACAGGATTTCCCTTGACATACTCGAAATTAACATGTTCAAAAGAAACATCTCCCTTAACTGCACCTGACAGCACCACGGGATTCTCCGGTTCCGGTGTCTCGTCTTTCGCATAAAGCACCTCTTCAATTCCGGCTACGGCCACTTGCATCAACTGAGCCTGATTAAATACTGCTCCCAGACGTTTGATGGGATCATAGCAGAAGTAGAATGCAGTAGCAATAGCGGTAAACTGTTCCAGAGTCAATCCGTCACTACATCCCCGATACAGAGAATAGGCCAAAGCCAGAGCACACACCATTTCCACGGCCGGAGTCACACTCTGCCTCCATGCAGCCATACGAATCAACATGTTATTGAAATGTTGAATATGCCTGCAAAGCAAATCAGACTGGTGCTTTTCCAGGTTGAATGCACGCACCTCGCGCTGCGCGGAAAGCGTTTCCTCCACAGTTGCGGTGATAACATTCATCCCGGCCAGCGCAGAACGCATCTGCTTCACCATCCTCTTACCCACCATACGAACAACGGGAACGCATGCCGCAGAGATAATCAAATTTCCCAGCAACATGGCACTCTCATTACTGCTGACTGCCGCATACACCAGGTAAGCAACGGCAGCGACCAGCGTGAGAGGCTGTATCACCAAATCATTCATCACGGAAATCATCCCCTGCTGTACCATCTGGGTATACTGAATCACCATCGTCATCACCGAGCCGCGTGAATTGCGATCATGATACGAAAACGACAACCACTGCAGTCGGGCAAATAAATCACCGCGCAACGCCGATAAGGCTCGCATACCTGCCTTGGTCAACAAAAATGCATTCAGATATGTTGCCACCCCGCGCAAGGTCATCACAAAGGGAATAATGAGCGCCGCAATCCACAAAATGGCATCATCGCGATACGTTTCAGGCATCATCTCCTGCACCCAGCGCTGCACCATCGGCGGCATCTCTGATTCTCCGAACACCAGGGGAAAAACGTGCTGAATCATGAACGGCAGACCGAAGCCGGCCGCAGCGGCCGCAACCGCACCAGAGAAAATACCCGAGGCTATCAACCCGGCCTGAGGCTTCATATACCGCCGCAGCATCGGCTGAAACGCCTTCCACATACTCTTTTTATCAGGAGAGCTCATGTATCTTCTGGGAGAGTATCATATTTCCCCCCTCGAAGCAATCTTTTTCTACACCCATTGAAAATGCCGTAAATTCGCGACGCGGCACGCCCCCCGAATATGCATCCATCCATGACTGACATTTGAATCCTGTGGCCAAAAGCATCTATAAAAAGGGACATCCGCATCATGAGTGGCTGTTTTTGCGCAGCTCAGGGAAAAGTTGGCATCTCACGCTGTGGATATGAAAATGTTTGCAGACACAGAAGCAATGGACATGTTCGGTGCGCTTGATATGGCGAAACCGATGCCGACGAATGCCATACCGGAGCACCCCATGCGCCCGGCAGATGCACTGGAGCTGATTAAGGAAGAGCTGATGCTGGACGGTAATGCCCGGCAGAATCTGGCCACTTTCTGCCAGACCTGGGCAGACCCGCAGGTTCACCGTCTCATGGACTTGTGCATCAGCAAGAACATGATCGATAAGGATGAATACCCCCAGTGTGCCGAAATTGAGCAGCGCTGCGTGCGTATGATTGCAGCTCTCTGGCATGCGCCGAAACCGGAAGAATCCATCGGATGCTCTACGATAGGCTCCAGCGAGGCGTGTATGCTGGGAGGCCTTGCCGCGCTGCACCGCTGGCGCGCCCGGCGCAAAGCTGCCGGTAAACCGGCTGAACGCCCGAATCTGGTATGCGGTCCGGTGCAGATTTGCTGGCACAAGTTCTGCCGCTACTGGGATGTGGAACTGCGAGAGGTGCCCATGGCCGAAGGGCGTTACTGTATGAATACCGAGGAGATGCTCAAGCGAGTGGATGAAAATACCATCTGTGTGGTGCCGACTTTCGGTGTGACTTATACCGGGCTCTATGAGTTCCCGGAGGATATTTGCCGCGCTCTGGATAAGCTGGCAGAATCCGGCGGCCCGGATGTGGATGTGCATGTGGATGGCGCCAGCGGCGGTTTTCTGGCGCCGTTCTGCGCCCCGCACATTAAGTTTGACTTCCGCCTGGAGCGAATCAAATCCATCAGCACCAGTGGGCATAAATACGGACTGGCTCCTCTGGGCTGTGGCTGGGTCATCTGGCGGCATAAAAATGATATGCCCGGGGAGCTCTGCTTTGCAGTCAACTACCTGGGCGGCAGCGTTCCGACCATCGCATTGAATTTCTCCCGACCCGCCGGCCAGGTGATTGCCCAATACTACAACCTGGTGCGCCTGGGAATGCAGGGATATCGCCGAGTTCATGAGGCGGCGTACGATGTCGCTGCTTATCTGGCAAAGGAAATCGCACAATTAGGGGGCTTTGAGTTCATCTGCACCGGTTCACCCAAAAGCGGTATCCCCGCTGTATGCTTCCGTATGAAACCGGATTTCCGCCCCGGCTTCAACCTCTACGAGCTTTCCGACCGACTTCGCACTCGCGGCTGGCTCGTTCCGGCATTCAGTCTGCCCCGCCCGGTGGAGCATATTGTGGTGATGCGTGTAATGGTGCGCCGAGGCTTTACCATGGACATGGCAACCCTGCTGCTCAAGGATATGCAGCGCTGTATGGATTTTCTGACGCATCACTCACCGGCACAGCACCTCGAGGAACGAGAAGCCATGAGCTTCAAGCACACCTGATGCCACGCGGCCAGAGAGCCATGCGTCGGAACAACCCGCTCTGCTCCGGGGAATGTGGTCTTCCCCCGGCGGCAGTAGCGGGTTGCCTCCCTTAGTCCGGGATATCTTTTTGCCCCCGAACTTTGCGGCTTCGGGCGCGACGCCCTGCTCGCGCATCTGCCCGGCAGGTTTCCAGCACTTTTTTAGGATCATACGGACACTCTGACAAACCGGCATACACTCGTTCTCGCTCTGCCAGAGCTGCGGCCAACGCTTTCTGAGCCCCTCCGTATTCACGATCAGAAAAATAGCGTATGTAGTGGACATGGTATCGGCATATGGCCAACCGCCATCCCTGAAATGCCGCTGTATCGTAGGTAAATCGGGTGATATTCCTGACCGGAGTCATTTGTTTGCGCTCAGAAGCTCTTCGCGGTCTGTTTTTCTTATCCATCAGAGTGTTTGATAACGACACTCAATATAGCGACTGCGTCATCGAAACTCAAGGCCTAACATTTCATTACCCCTTTGAACGCAACATTTTATACATACGGACGCCGCGTCCGTATGTATAAAAAAACAACACTTACCCTGCGTCAGTTTCTCCCGGCGTAGGGGATGATTGGGAAAATGCTCCCCTCATCTCGAGAATGGAACTGGCAATCAAAAGGGAAGAGTGAGCGCAATGACCATCACCCACAGGGGCAGCAGCAATCCGGCAGCCACCGCCACCGGAAGCGCCCGGCGCAGGGGACAGTGCAATGCCGTGAGCGCCGCCGCAAATTCCAGCAGGAAGACCATTGCCAGGGCAGACAAAGCACCGATCCGGCTATCCATCTGCACCAGCGGAGCAACGAGCATGAGATAGAGCCCAAACAGCACCACACAATCAGCAACCAGAGCCAGAGAGAGCAACAGCTCCCCGCCCATGGATACATAACCACCGGAATGATTTCCCGCTCTGGTGGGCAACCAGAAACTCAGAAAAAATGCAACCAACAGAGGCAGCAGCAGCACAGGGGAAAGCTCCAGTTCAGAGCTGCGCATCAGCAAGGGAACAAGCGGAGCCACAATCGCCACACCAACAGCATCATGAGCACGGGAAAACGCCGCGCCCATTCCAAACCGGGCAAGGAGAAAAACCATGGGCAACGGCAGAATACACAGGACAAAGAATGGCATTTCAAAGCCCATCGGGCGCGCCGGCTCACCAATCGTCCCTCCGCATAAGAGCATCAACATCTGAAGCGCCGCCCAGCCGGCGGCCAACAACAGAGCACGCATCCATGCCCGCCCCTCACCAGCGGCCCACCAGAGAGACAGACACACCACCACCGTCTGCACCGCAATCGGCAGAAAAGCGTGTATCAGAAAGGCATTCATGGTTGGCATTACCGGAGAAAGACGCGGTTCAACCGCTCTCCCCCATCCTACCCGATTTGAGGAACAAGTAAAGAAAAAAGAGACAGACAAATGCATTTATGTGCAAACACATTCGGATAATCGGGTGCAGCATCTCGGTCACATGTGATATGTTCAATATTACACTTGACAATAGACAATTAATACAGTAGTTTACGCATGCAGAGTACCATTGATGACGTCTGAAACGTTTTCTCCGATGCTCAAGCAATAAATCGTTCCCCATAGTTCAGCTGCATTCTATGAAACATTCTGTATCGTTGTATTTTCTGCTCTGCATACTTTCCTTTCTGGCAGGGCTATTCATGGCAGGAAACGAGAACATTATCATCAGAGGGATTATGTTTTCATTTTGTGGTTTAATTCCCAGCTATTTTCTTCTAAAGATATTTTATCTAACATTTTATCGTTGTGGTTTCTCTTGTCTTGAAAAGATGCTACTATTAGTGCTGATAATAGCAATTGTAGTAACTGTAGGGTTTACATGCATTCTTTTGTTGGCAAATGCGGACGTAGCGATGAATAATTTTCATAAAGAATAGATTTCAGACAAAATCAATGTGCAGTTAGTTATCTATTCAACACACACATGCCACAAAATTACAACATTAACTTAATGGTTCTTGTATATGATTATCTATAAGCGTCTTACAACACAAAAAAAACTTTCGACTCCCATTGACGGCCCTTAAAGCAAAAGCCCCGTACCTGTCAAGGTGCGGGGCTTTTGCTTTATTAGCGTGGCGGGATTCGAATCCACGACGACCGGAGGTCGGATCCGGATCTGCAGCTGCGGAGCTTACGCCGTGACAGGGAGAGCCTCGCATCGGTTAAGGTACGTAGTATTGCCTCAAAAAATTCGAACCCAGGAGGGTGCGTTTTTTATCACTATGCCGAATGTTCATTTCCTTGACGAATTCCGGGGGATATGATAGAATGCAGTCGCATTCCGACTATGGCTGATTCACTCTATACTCGCATGGCTGAAGCGCCGATTTCCGGTTATGATGTATCGCTGCGCCCCCCGGTATTCAGCGAGTTTTGCGGGCAGGAAAAGGTGAAAGAGCGCCTGCTGCTGATGGTACAGGCGGCGAAGATGCGCGGGGATGTGCTCGACCATGTGCTGCTGAGCGGCCCGCCCGGACTGGGCAAGACAACGCTGGCCAATATCATCGCCCACGCCGTCGGGCACAAGCTGCACACCACCTCCGGCCCACAGATTGAGAAAGCGGGTGACCTGGCGGGGATTCTCACGAATGTGGAAAAGGGAGATGTGTTGTTCATTGACGAGATACACCGTCTTCACCCCGCCATCGAGGAGTATCTGTACCCGGCCATGGAGGATTTCCGGCTTGATATCATCATCGACCAGGGGCCGGGAGCCCGCTCCATCCAGCTGAATTTGCCGAAGTTCACGCTGGTGGGTGCCACCACCCGCGCCGGCATGCTCACCGGGCCGCTGCGCTCGCGTTTCGGGCTGGTGAACCGGCTCGATTACTACTCCGCAGAGGAGCTCTGCCTCATTCTCCACCGCTCGGCAGGGCTGCTGGGGATTGACCTGGCAGCAGAGGGCGCCATGGCGATTGCCCGGCGCTCCCGCGGGACTCCCCGTGTGGCGAATGCCCTGCTGCGCTGGGTGCGCGATTACGCCCAGGTGAAAGCAGATGGCTGCATTACCGATGAGGTGGCACAGGCGGCTCTCAGCATGATTGATATCGATGACGACGGGCTGGATGAGATGGATAAACGCCTGCTGGAGACCATGATTTACAAATTCGGCGGCGGCCCCGTGGGTCTGGCGTCTCTGGCTGTAGCTGTCGGGGAGGATGAATCCACCATTGAGGACGTCCACGAGCCGTTCCTCATCATGCAGGGCTATATCAAACGCACCCCACGCGGCCGCGAAGCCATGCCCGCCGCCTACCGCAAAGTGGGGGCCAATCTTCCCGGCGGCCAAACGCAGTTACCACTATGACCCGGCTTCATTTATTCGTTCTCACCATTGCGACAACCCTGGAACTGCTGACCGGCAGCTGCACCCAGCAGCGACTCTGTGCCCGGGCGCAACAATCCCGCACCGTCGTGCTGGACATCGGCCACTACTACCATCCTGAGCGCGGCGGCCAGGGCGCCCGCACCCCGGACGGCCGCCACGGCGGCAGCATCGAGGAATGCGAGTTCTGGTATCGCAACGTCATTCACACCAAACGCATCATTGAGCAGGCCGGGTACACCTGCCTGGTCTGCAACCGCGGAGCCGCCCCTACCGACAAAAAACTGGCAGCGGCCGGGCGCGCCGCAGGAGTCCACCAGGTCAACACACCTGTGGTGACCGGC
This sequence comes from Akkermansia sp., assembly GCA_017472085.1. GTDB lineage: Bacteria > Verrucomicrobiota > Verrucomicrobiia > Verrucomicrobiales > Akkermansiaceae > Akkermansia. Next base: position 22,824 of record JAFUQZ010000005.1, read on the forward strand.
ATCTACCGCTCCCGCCACCAACCGCGCCGCATGGCCGTCGGCATGCTCAGCGTGGATTATGCGCTGGACCGGGAGCCAGCCTGCGTGGTCTTCCTTCACCACAACAGCCACACCGCCAAATGGATGGTCTACAATAAAGGCGCCATGTACTGCAACGAGCGCGGCGGGCAGCTGGCATGGGAAATGGCGGATGTCGTCAACAAGACAATCTTTGAAAAGGGCATGCCCAACAACGGAGTGCCCTGCACCACCATCCTCCGCAACGACGGACGACGGGGCGGCGGTGACTGGCTCAACGCCTGTCAGGAAACCTGCGTCCCCGCCGTCATCACAGAGGCCACCTTCCTGTCCAACCCGCAGCACGCCCGCTTCCTCGCCTCCCCGGAGGGCGCCCGCCGCTATGCCGAAGCCATCGGCCACGGCATCGTGAATTATCTCAACCGTCGCTAACGGGAAAATCCCCCGCAAAGCCGCGTCATTTTTGGACTCTCCGCACAGGAATAGCGTTGACAGAGCCCGCAGTTTTGTGTAAAATGGGTGCACCATGAAGAAAAGACTCCGCAAGAAATATCGCGTGGGAGAGTTCAAGGAACTCTGCTTCGGTTTTTCCTTTGATTACAAGGGCGATGTGGAAGCTCCCGAGTGTGAGCAGTTCCTGCACGCTTTCGTGGAGAATTGCATCGAGGCCAACGGCCTGAACTGCGACGGCAACATCACTGAGGATGGCTGCCACATCTTCGCCACGGCCATTGACCCCACTCAGACGAACGAAACCCAGCGCCAGGCTGTCAAAGCATGGCTGGAAGCTCGCGAGGACGTGGAAATCAAGACCTTCGGCGAGCTGGAGGATGCCTGGTACGCCACCTGCTGAGGCCGCGCACCGCAACTCCGCACATAACTCCAACCGGCCCGGCAGGCGGCCTGCAACAGCCTGCACCATTTTCCCCGATACAGCATACCATGAACGACAAGCAGACACCGCAGAAACCCATCTTTTCCAAGGGACTCAAAGGCGTGATTGCCAACGAGACCGGGCTGAGCGATGTTCGCGGCGAGGAGGGACGCCTCCTGTACTGCGGTTACGAGATTGAAGACCTGGTGGACCTCTGCAGCTTTTCGGAGGTCATCTACCTGCTGCTCAACAAGCGGCTTCCCAACCGCGAGGAACTCGAAGGTCTCAAGCAGCGCCTGCGCTTCGACCGCGAGCTGCCCCAGCCCATCCTCGACTTCTTCAAATCCGCCACCAAGACAGCTCGCCCCATGAGCGCGCTGCGCACCGCCGTCTCCATGCTGGGCATGTACGACGACCGCACCAAAGACCCGTCCCAGATGAAGGAAATCGGGCTGTCACTCATTGCCAAGATTCCCGTCATGGCGGCGTATTACTACCGCATCTGCCAGGGGCTGGATCTGCCGCCCATCCGCACGGATCTGGACGAGGCCTCCCACTTCCTCTGGCTGCTCAAAGGCACAGAGCCCGACCCGCACGAGGCTCACATCTTGGATGTGGCCTACATCCTGCACGCCGACCACGGCATGAATGCCTCCACCTTCTCTGCCCGAGTAACGGCCTCCACCCTGTCGGACATGTACTCTGCCATCACCGCTGCCATCGGCACCCTCAAGGGCCCGCTGCACGGCGGTGCCAATGAGGCCGTCATTGAGATGCTCAAGGAAATCGGCAGCGAGGATAACGTGGAAGCCTACATCAACGAGAAGCTCGCCAACCGCGAGAAGATTTTCGGCATGGGACACCGCGTGTACCGCACCCTCGACCCCCGCGCCCCGCAGCTGCGCCGCATCGCCATCCGTCTCACCCAGACCATCGGCGAGCCGAAGTGGATTCGCATGAGCGACATGATAGCCAAGATGATGCGCGCCCGCAAGAATCTCAACGCCAACGTGGACTTCTATTCCGCCACGGTCTATTACAGCCTGGGCATACCCACCCGCATGTTCACCACGCTCTTTGCCATTGCCCGCACAGCCGGATGGGTGGCACAGATTCTGGAACAGCTGGAGGACAATACCCTGTTCCGCCCGCTCTCCAAATACACCGGCCCGGATGAACCGCTGCTCGTGCCCGTGCTGGACATGCGCTGATGAATCAGATTTCTCATTTTAACAACAACAACACACCAATATGGCAAACAAACCCGTAGTACTCATTATACGCGACGGCTGGGGCCGCAATCCCCAGGGTCCCGAGGCTGCCAAACAGACCGGTGATGCCACCGTGCTGGCCAACACGCCTTTTACTGATAAGCTGCTGGCCACCTGCCCGCACACCATGCTGGGCGCCTCCGGCCAGGATGTCGGCCTGCCGGATGGCCAGATGGGCAACTCCGAAGTAGGCCACCTGAACCTCGGCGCCGGCCGCGTTGTATTCCAGGACCTCTGCCGCATCACCAACGCCATCAATGACGGCTCTCTTGCCAGGAACCCCGTTATCACAGAAGCCTTTGCCAAGGCCGCCGGCACCCGCCTGCACCTCATGGGACTGCTCTCCGACGGCGGCGTACACTCCCACATTGACCACCTCATCGGCCTGGTGCGCATTGCAGCAGAAGCCGGCGTGAAGGACATCTTCATCCACGCCATCACCGACGGCCGCGACACCGACCCGAAGAGCGGCGCCGGTTTCCTGCAGCAGTTGCAGGATGCTGTGGCTCCCTACGGCGCTAAAATCGCCACCGTAGTGGGACGTTTCTACGCCATGGACCGCGACAAGCGCTGGGATCGTGTAAAAATCGGCTGGGACGCCATCGTACTGGGTCGCGGAGAGCAGTGCAGCTGCACTCCCGCCGAGTATGCCGAGAAGTGCTATGCCGAGGGCACGACGGACGAGTTCCTGAAGCCGGGCATCTTCTGCGAAGGCAACACGCAGCGCGTGCGCGACAACGATGTGGTATACTTCTTCAACTTCCGCGCCGACCGCGCCCGCGAGCTTTCCCGCGCGTTCATCTACGATGATTTCGATGGCTTTGACCGCGAGGCTCAGCCGAAGGTGAACTACGTCACGATGTCGGAGTACGAAGCCTGCTACCCCACCCCCGTGGTATTCGAGCAGGAACAACTCACCAACATTCTGGGCGAAGTCATCGCCGCCGCCGGCCTCAAGCAGCTCCGCATCGCTGAAACGGAAAAATACGCCCACGTCACCTTCTTCTTCAACGGTGGTGTAGAAACGCAGTTCGAAGGCGAAGACCGCATCCTCGTCCCCTCTCCCCGAGAGGTGGCCACCTATGACGAAAAGCCCCAGATGAGCGTGGGCGAAGTGGCTGACAAATTCGTGGACGCCATTGCCAACTACGACATCGCCATCATGAACTTTGCCAACCCGGACATGGTGGGTCACACCGGATATCTGGAAGCAGGCATCGCCGCCTGTGAGGCGGTGGACAAGGCGCTGGAGAAATGTGTGACGAAGATTCGTGAACTGGGCGGCTGCTGCCTCATCTGCGCCGACCACGGCAACTGCGAGAACATGATTAACCCGGACGGCTCCCCCAACACCGCCCACACCACCAACCTCGTGGATCTCATTTACTGCGGCCCGGATCAGGACAGCATCACCATGGAGGACGGCATCCTTGCCGATATCTCTCCCACCCTGCTGCACCTGCTCGGCATTCCCCAGCCCGCCGAAATGACCGGCCACACTCTGGTGAAATAAATCGCAACGATTTTGTTCTACCACATCAGCCCCTTTCCACTCTCAGGAAAGGGGCTGTTTTTTAGCATAACACACCCACGACATACATACGGATTCGGACAGCCGCCATCCGCATGCACAACTCCACCTTTCCGAACGGATAACGAAGCCACAGATGAAAACTGAGCCTGCGGCTCAGGGTGAACAATCGGCGCTGCCGATGGTGAAAACATGGCTGCGCCCCGGGTGATAAATACTTCGCGCTGCTCGTATACGGAAGAAGCTCCTGAACCTCTCGGTTCAGGAG
>JAFUQZ010000026.1 GCA_017472085.1 Akkermansia sp.
CCTTCTTACCCAGTCTTGTACAGTGGCACGATTGAGTTTGAGGCGTTTTGCTATTGTTGGCGCATTCAATCCTTCGCTGCGTAGGCTGGCCACCTGAACCTGGTATGCTTTTCTCGCTTCAACTGATATAACTTTGATGTTGATGTAGTCGCCTTTTGTGGACATGGATTGATTATATCATGTCCAATTAAATAAGTCCAGATTAATAACTGCCGCAACGAGGCCCGTCAGGGCAACCGCATCGTGTATGTCACCCGAGACCTTGGCAAGACGTGGGAACCGCATCCGACCAACAATAACGCCCTCCGCGAGCCCACCTGTCAGGCATCCCTCATTGCGGTGGATTCTCCGAAATACGGCAAGCTTCTCCTGTTCTCCAATCCCAAATCCGGCGGACGTAATCACATGACCATCCGTGTTTCTACCGATGACGGTAAGACCTGGAGCAAGGGCTATGAATATGATATTCGCGGTTGCTGGGGCTATTCCTGTATAGCCATGGCAGATGATGACCATGTGGGTATCTTCTACGAGACAGCGCACGTGACTGAGACCTCCAACCTCCACGGTATCGGTTTCATTCGCATCCCGCTGGATGTCATTATGGATGCCCAATAATCCATCTGTATCATTTCTCAACCTTTCGCCGCCCGTACGTAATACGCATGGGCGGCGTTTGAATTGTATTTATCGCATCAGATACGTCTTGTGTTCTGCCGGATGGCGTGCTAGGATATATTCATGGTATGGAAGGTGTTGAAGTGGTGTAGTGTGCCGTTTTTGGTCATAGGCCTGTTGTGGCTGGTCGGGTTGTTTGTTTACCAGCCGATATCGTTGTTGCTCCTGCTGCCTCTGGCGGCTCTCTGTTACGTGTGGCGGAAAAAGTGCTCGGTCATCTGTCTGCTGTGGGTGGGCGTGTTTGTCGGTATCCTGTTCTATCTCTGTTTGCCCGGGCCGAGACCGAAAGCCTGGCAGACTCCGTGGGCAGAAGCGCCGCAATGCAGTGTTGAGGGAGATGTGCTGAGGATTCGGAAAGTACGCGATTTTCATTATCGCAGCGAAACGGATTACGATGTTGCCTATCGAGATGAGACCTACAACCTGAATGAACTGGCAGGCGTTGATTTTGCAGAATGCCATTGGGACGGCATGACGGCTGTCTGCCATACCATGCTGAGTTTCAACTTTGCAGATGGGCGGCATCTGGTCGTTTCGGCAGAGACTCGCCTGCCGGAGGGTGAATCGCAGAATGCCATTGGCGGTATCTACAAACGCTATGGCATTCTGTATGTGTTCGGGACGGAGGCAGACCTGTTCCGCTTGCGAACCAATCATCGGCATGAGGACTTGAGTATTTACCCTCTGCGAATAAGGCCTCAGGGAGCGCGGAAGCTGCTGTTGCACTACGTCAGACTGGCAGAAGAAGCGGAAGCCGGTCAGATTCCGTACAATACGGCAACGGGGAATTGCTCTACCGGACTGGTGAGCGCTTTCCGGGAGCTCGTGCCGGATATGCCGCGGAAATATGATTTACTTCCCCTGCACAATGGGAGCTTTACTCATCTGCTGTACCGTGCCGGAGGATTACAAACCCGCCCAGGAGAGAGTGAAGAGCAGCTGCGGCAGCGTTGCTACCTGGGGTATGACTTGTCGCCGGATAATCGGGATGCGTACTCTGCGGCCATTCGTGCGAAGATTAACCGCTGATCCTGAATCAATCGAAAAAGAACCTCTGCCGGGATTTGGCAGAGGTTCTTTGTTAAATGGCTTTCTGCTTCCGATTACATGGAAAGGGAGAAAGCCAGCTTGGAAGCAATGGCTCGGGACAAGGTGATGACCTGTTGCTCTGAGACCGGAATGTTGGTTTTCACAAAGGCCAGGGAATCCCCGCTGATGGGATCGCGCGGTGCAACGATGTTTTCAATATTGATGCCGGCTGTGGAAAGAATCTGACCGATGGTGGCAATGACACCCGGGCGGTCGGTATAGCGCAGCACCAGGGTGTTACCCTCCAGTGAGGCATACATGTGGTCAAAGGCATCGATGCGGGAGACCACTGGCGTACCGTCTACTACCATGCCTCGCACACTCGTGATTTTCTGCTCTCCATTCTCTTCTTCCATGAAGAGATCGAGAGTGATGGCGTCGTCATAGAGTTTGTCATCCATGGGCTCGCGAGCCTTGAACACGATGCCGTGTTCCCGCAGGGAGGTTTCGGCCGCTGCGGGCATGAGCCCGCGCTCGGCACTCGGCACAGCGCCCTGGAGAATCCATGGCGTAAACCACTTGCGGTAGGTGCGCAGATTGTTGTAGAAAGTGCATTCAATCTTGCGGATGGGTTTGCAGCCGCCGACATTGTAGCAGAGTTTGCCCAGCATTTCCGCCAGATGCAGGTGCGCAGAGTTGAGGTCGGCCGGGCGCTCGGCGTTGATGACACAGGAGGTGTCGCCGTTGGTAAAGTAATTCACCATTTGTGAGGCAGACTGCATGGCGGCCTTTTTGTTGGCTTCCTTCGTGCTGGCTCCCAGGTGCGGCAGCATCACATCTGCAATGTCGGCGCTGGGTTGAATGGCTGCCGCATCTTTGGGATGGACATCTGTGCAATAAATGAACTTCTGCCCGTTTCTGCGGGCTTCGCGCAGGGCGTCTTCATCCACCACACCATAACGGGCACAGTTGACCAGCATCGCCCCGTCTTTCATGCGGCGTATGAGGTCGGCATTAATCAGATTTCTTGTGGCCGGTCCGCCGGGAACGTGGATGGAGATAATGTCTGCGGTGGTGAAGATTTCTTCCAGCTCAGCAGGAGTAGCCCCGATATTGAGGGCTCGCTGGCGGGAGAGGAAGTGGTCATAGCCGAGGACCGTGCATTCAAAGCCCTGAAGTCGTTTGACCAGTAGCCGGCCGATGTTGCCGAGACCGAGAATGCCAACTGTCTTGCGGGTCAGTTCTCGCCCCATGTACTGTTTCTTGTTCCATTCTCCGGCGCGAGTGGTGACATCTCCGGGAATGACGAAACGGTAGGCTGCCAGAATCATGGCAATCACTTCTTCTGCCACGGCATTGGAGTTGGCCCCCGGCGTATTCATGACATCGATGTTCTTGCTGCGGGCATAGACGTAGTCAATGTTGTCGTAGCCGGCGCCGGCGCGAATGACCACCTTGAGGGAGGGCAGGGCATCGATAACTGCGGCGGTCACTTTTTCAGAACGGACGATGAGGCCGGATGCATCCGGATGAGCGGCAACCAGTTCTTCGATGGATGCCGATTCGTCCTGCACAACGGTGAATCCACCGGCTACCAGAGAGGCTGCCGCGGCTTTGTCCAGTTTGGTCGGGATGAGGATTTTCATATTGGTGAGTGAGAGATTTTCTTATCAGCGTTCAATTTCATGAGCAAAGAGGCCGGAACGCAATTTCGGCTCAAACCAGGTGGATTTGGGCGGCATGATTTCGCCGCTGTCGGCTACATGGAAGAGGTCTGCCATGGTAACGGGATAGAGCGAGAACGCTACGCCGTTTTCTGTGCGGCGTTCCAGTTCTTCCAGCCCTCGGATACCGCCGACGAAGTCAATGCGGTTATCGGTACGGGGGTCAGCAATGCCCAGAATCGGCGCCAGCAGGTTACTCTGCAGAATGGCACAGTCCAGGCTGTCAATCGGGTGAGTGGCGTCATAAGTACCCTCTCTGGCTGTGATGATATACCAGGCATTGTTCAGATACATGCCGAACTCATGCTTTGCTCCGGGGGCGTGCGGGATGCCCGGTTTGGCGGGGCTAATGGTGAATTTCTCGCCGACCGCCTGCAGGAATTGCTCTGCCGTCAGCCCGTTGAGGTCGCTTACCACGCGGTTGTAATCCATGATGAAGAGGTCTTCATCGCTGAAGGTGACGGCCATGAGGAAATTGTATTCCTCTTCGCCGGTATAATCCGGGTGCTGCTGACGGCGTTTGGCGGACACGGCTGCACTGGATGCCGTGCGGTGATGTCCGTCTGCAATGTAGAGGGTGGGAACTTCCTCGAACCCCTTGCGAATGGCGGTAATCACGGCTTCGTCCGTGACAGGCCAGAGCAGGTGGGTTACTCCGTCATCGCTGGTGAAATCATATTCCGGCTTGTGGAATTTAATCCATTCACGAATGGCGGTGGCAATGCCCTCATGCTTGCGGTAGGCCAGGAATACCGGCTCTGTCTGGGTGGAACAGGCATCAAAGTGGTTGATGCGATCCAGTTCTTTTTCCTTGCGGGTAAGCTCGTGCTTTTTGATTGTTCCGTCGAGGTACTCGTCCACGCTCGCGCAACCGACAATGCCGGTCTGCACGCGCCCCCACATCATCTGTCGATAGATGTAATACGCCGGAGCATTTTCGCGGACAAGGATACCCTTGCGAATGAAGTCTTCGAGATTTTCCCGGCTCTTCTGATAAGTCTCCTCATCATGAATGGCTGCTTCGCTTGTGTCGATGTCGGCACGGCAGATATGCAGGAAAGAAGAGGCATTTCCTGCGGCCATAGCGCACGCCTCAGAGTGGTTCATTACGTCGTAGGGGAGGCAGGAAACCTGCTCCACATACTGTTTGGGCGGGCGCAGTGCCGCAAAGGGACGAATAGTGGCCATATCGGATTTGAGAGTTAAATTTATTGGTTGAGGATAGCAAGGCGAACCAGGGCTGCCGGCAGATTTTGTGAGCCGTAGTATTCCGCGGAAGCCAGACGTTCGCCCTGGACTTTGATGGACATGTTAATTTTGCGGATGATGGGGAGGTAACGATCTTCGCAGATGACCTGTTCTGTTTCATTCATCGGCGGGAGGGTGGTAAATCCCTGAGCCCACAGATGCAACTCGCTGCTCATCCGCATCAGCGGGGCAACCGCCTTCTCGGCAGAATCATTGTCCTGAATGCCTGCCAGTATGTTGTACAGGTTACCCAGCATTACAATGCCTGCCTGCAAGCGTTGCTCCCCGGGGGAGATTGTGTCATTCGGCGTGCCCGGTGTCGGCGTGCTTGTTTCGTCATTATCCTCAATGATTTCAGCTTTTTGTGCGGATCCCTGCGTGGTGGCGGGTGTTTCCGCTACCACGTCTACGGGGATATCCTGCGCCATGCAAAGCCGGGAAACGGAGAACAGACAGATGAGAAAGACAGGGAAAATTTTCATTTATCAAGCATCATACACATTATTCTGTACAGAGAGGCGAATTCGGAAGAACCATAGCACTTCTGCTGCCGGAGTCGGAATATTTCCGTATACACCTTTCCCCATTGTTCCCGCATGTCTTTCTCATAGCGCTTGCGAACGAGTTCACTCTGCTGCGGAGTGAGGGAGGATACCTTTTTGAGAGCTTCCCTCACGTGGTAGAGCTTTGTCAGTTCCACGCGAAGTCGGGGGGCTGCGGATGTTGCACTCTTTTCATCGGTGACACTCCTGAGTACCGGCACCAGAGTCACCGGCAAATCAACATAAGCATCGAACAGCTCGGTGATGTGGGAGGGAAGCGAATCCTGAGCCTCAGCCGGAACTGCCGCAAGCAGAACCGTGCCCATGAGTATGGAAGCGGGGAAAGCCATGTCGGAGTCGAAGAATCCGGGAAGGGATATTATTTAGCTGCGGGTGCAGGCTGCGGCTGTTTCTGCTCAGCTGCTTTTTTTGCAGCTTCCTCTTTTTTCTTCTCTTCTTCTTCGTTGACTATTTCGATGGACTGATCCTCCGTCAGCATTGCCTTCTCTCTTTCAATGGCATCCAGAGCATTGTTAATCTGAGCCTCAGCGCTGGAAACGGCGCGATTGAGCTGATTGGTGCTTCTTTCCAGAGCATGCTGCAGAGAGCGGATGTCGCGGGTGCGCTTGCGAATTTCGTTCATGAGCGCCCGATTTTCATCCAGCATGGGTTTGCGGTATTCCTGCGGCATGGTGTTGGCACGAAGTGAGGAGATGGTTTGCAGGCTCTCATCGTCCCGCAGCATCTTTTCCGCTGCATCAAGATTGCCGCACACCAGCTGGTTGCGAGCGTTATCCATGGTAGTCCAGAAGCGATTCAGAAGTTCCGGAACACAGCCGGCTTCTTCGGAAAGCTTGGTATATTCATTGCGTCGGAGGGTATCATTCACCTTGTTGATGCAGTTGGTGAGCATCTTCATGTTGCGGGTGCTCGGGGTGTACCAGACCTTGGCAACTTCTTCACCATTGCGTTTGAAGTATGCTTCCATCTTTTCGAACTCCTCGTTATCTGAGGAGGCCATGGCTTCCGCTCTCTGGGCCGGCAGTTTGCTGCGCTTCTTCTTCTCAGCAGCCTGCATGCGAGACCATCTTTTCTGCAAATCTTTCAGCGTCTGGAGATACCATTCGTGCGCCTGCTTGTATTCGGGTGCGCCCTGGTAGCGCTCAAAGAGGATTTCAAACTTATCCAGGCCGCCCACCTTGCGACGGCTCTTCTTTTCCTTCATGTCGATGAGCATGGCATTGTAGGCAGCCGTGGCATCACGGAGGAATTTGTCGCGATCTTCCGGGAGAACGGAGAACTGGTAGTCAGCCACACCGGCAGCATTGAATTTCACTTGCTGTTCAGCCACCTGCAGGGAGAGTTTGTCCATCTCCTCCAACTGCTGGTTGACCCGGGCTTTGGTGTTGTTGCAAATGGAAGTCAGGGTGCGTGAGGGTTTCTGAATGCCGGAAAGTTCGTTGTCAATCCGCTGAACCTTCTCTCTTAGACGGAGGGTGACATCCTTGGCCTTGTCTTCGCCGGAAGTCTGTTTCAGATTGGCGTCTTCAAATTCGGGACCCGTCGGTGCAGGTTGCGGAGTCGCTTCTCCGTCGGCTTCTGTGGAGGTCTTTTCCTCTGAGCCGGAGGGTTGTTCGCCTTCCGGCTTTTCTTCTGAGCCCGTCGGTTGAGCCGTGGTGTCTGCCTGAGCCTGTTCAGCAGGCTTGTCCTCGGCCTGCGGAACTGCTGTCGGTTCTTCCTTTTCTTTTGCCTGTTGCTGAACTTCTATCTCGCGCATGGCGAGGATTGAAGTCGACGGAATCTCCTTGGTGACTAATTTTCCATCACGATTTTTTCCGCGGAATTTGGTCGTGGTGTCACTCTGATAGACGACGGTACACTCGGTAAATCTCTCGGAATTGGAGAGATGGATGGTATACATCGGGGCAGCTTGCAACACGGCAGAGGAAAGCGCAAGCAGGGCAAAAATGGAAAGAGGACGTTTCATGGAAAGAAGTATTGATTATATACCCCTGCATACTATCATATTTTTGTATCACAGGTAAACATCAAAATGCAGCTTCGGCGAAAATGACAGATAAAAGCCCTTTTTCCGAAAAGAAAAAGGGCTTTTTTCATGAGGGAACTCAGGCTTTTCCTGCGTAGTAGTCCCGTATGCTCCGGGCCGCTGCCTGTACGAGAGGCGGTCCATTGTAGATGAAGCCGGAATACAGCTGCACCAGGGAGGCTCCGGCCTTGATTTTTTCCACGGCATCTTCCGGGGTGGTGATGCCGCCCACGCCGATGATGGGGATGCTGCCTTTGAGCTCTGCGGCAAAGGCAGCCAATGTTTCGTTGGCTCGGTTGTAGAGGGGCTTGCCGGACATGCCGCCGCTTTCGCAGGCTGCCGGGGACTGCTCCACACCCTCGCGGGAGGTGGTGGTGTTGGTGCAGATGAGACCGTCCAGCTGGCAATCCAGGAATACGCGGGAAAGCTCTCGGATACGCTCTTCGCTCATATCCGGCGATACTTTGAGCACCAGGGGCACGTAGCGCCCGGTATCGCTGGTCAGATTGGCCTGCTCGCTCTTCAGGATGGAGAGCAGGTCCGCTGCCGAATCAGCTTTGGCCAGTTCCTGGAGGTTCGGCACATTGGGGCAGGAGAAGTTGATGGCCACATAATCAGCCACATCCCACACGGCGCGCAGACAGGCCAGATAGTCCTGGTGTGCCTCCTTGTTGGGTGTAACTTTGTTCTTGCTGATGTTGACGCCGAGAATGCCCTTGAAGTTACGGGTGCGGCGAATGTTGTCCACGCCCTCGTCCACGCCGGGGTTGTTGATACCCATATGGTTGATGATGGCCTGCTCCGGGATGCAGCGGAAGAGGCGGGGCCTGGGGTTGCCGGGTTGCGGTCGCGGGGTCAGTGTGCCGACTTCCACAAAGCCGAATCCCAGGTGTCCGAAAGCCGCAACGGTATTGGCCTCCTTATCCATGCCGGCGGCCAGACCGACGCGGTTCGGGAACTTGAGCCCCATGACGGTGACCGGGTCATCCACGGGCGAGGGGAACATGTGTTGGAGCAGGTGCAGGCGCTCCGCCATTCTCAATCCTTTGAGTGTGACGTGGTGTGCCGTCTCCGGGTCCAGACAGAAGAGAAATTTCTTGGCAAGTTGATACAGTTGACTATTCACGGTTGCAGATGATATGCTTGAGAGCTACTCTATACGAATACGGAATAAAATCAATCCTTTTTTTATTCAGCTTCCACGGTCTGGCTGACGCAGCCGATGGCAGGACAGGAAAATTCAACGGTGTCGCCGGGCTTCAGATAGCGAGGCGGCGTCATTCCCATGCCGACTCCGCCGGGAGTGCCTGTTGACACAACGTCACCCGGATTGAGGGTCATGAATTGTGACACATAGGCTACCAGCTGAGCGACGGGCATGATGAGCTGTGAAGTATCGGCCTGTTGCCGCAGCTCACCGTTTACCCGCATTTCCAGCACCAGATGATCCGGGTCGGGAATTTCATCTTTCGTGACCAGTACCGGACCGAAGGGGGCAAAGGTATCATAGCTCTTGCCCATGGTCCACTGTCCGGCATGTTCGAGTTGCCAGGCGCGTTCCGAATAGTCGCACATGAGGGTGTATCCCACGATGGCGCGGCGGGCTTCCGCTTCCGTTGCGCGGTGCAGGGTGTCGCCGATAATCACGGCCAGCTCCACTTCGTAATCCAGTTTGTCAGCGCCGATCGGGTTGAGGACGCAGGATAAGTCAGAGCTGATGGCCGAGGTGGCTTTCATGAAGATAGAAGGCTCTGTGGGGGTGTCACCGCTGAACTCCTGCGCATGGTCGGCATAGGTTTTCCCGAGGCAGACCAGAGAACAGGGTTGCACATGCAGGGCAGAGGAAACGACCAGGCCTTTCATATCGACAGGCACTCCGTCCTCCGCGCCTTTGGCTATCCAGGTTTCAATCTCCTTGCGTAATTTCTTGCCTCCGGGCAACATGGCAGCCCAGAGCTGTTCATCCTGTGCCGTTACATCGATGAAGCATCCCCTCTTGGGTACCCAGAGGCCGATGGTGCTCTCTCCTTCTTCGTCTACGTAGTATTGAAGTCTCATGGTGGTGAGGTTGGTAAAATTGGCATCACTCCCAGCCGTCCAGCGTATCCGGCACATCCAGCAGCTTATCGGGGATACCGCTTTGTGTCGGTGTTTGCCGGAGCGGCTCTTCCTGTTCCGGCAGGGCAGGGGACTCCGGCTCCGGTTGCGGATTTGCTTGGGGCGTAGTCATGAACGGCGTGCTGCCCACGTCTGAAATGGCAGATGTCGTGCTGAAATCCGGCAGCTGTTCTTCAGCGGCGGTCTCGATGGCGATGTCGTTCTCATCGGAGAGCTCTGTATCCTCCTGGGGAATCTCCTCCTCTTCCTCATTGCCGGCTGCAATGCTGCGATACAGGAACACTCTGTCGCCCTTGATGACGGTGCCGGAGCGTATATCGGCCACAATGATGTTGCCCCGGCGGTGCTGACCGCTTGAAACCATCAGGTTGCCTACTCGGTCGGTAGCACCGTCTGCCGGATGGGAAATCAGTACCGTACCTTCTTTCGGCATGGGGCCAATGATACGAAGAAGGGCAAACTGACGCTCCGGAATGACCTGATGAACGGCACCCAGGTGGAGAGGCGGAAGAATTTTGACTTTTTCTTCTTCCTTATCATCTGCCTGTGTGTGCTTTTGTTGTTGTAATACGCTGCAGGAGGATTGCACGCATGCCATTGCCAGCACAAGAGCAAGAGAGAGCCACTTCGTCATGCCCCGCAGCGTACACCAAAACGGGCAGGGCGTCAAGTCGCTTTTATGCTGTCAGCGCGGCGGCATCAGCAGAAATCCTCGTGATGATGCATGAAGAAGTCGTGCATCAGCCGCACGTTTTCCAGCTCGAACCACGGGCGCTCCCGCACCGGGGAGGAACTCAGGTCATATATTCTGGCGCCGGGCAGGCTCAGCAGCAGGGGGGAATGCGTGGCGATGATGAATTGGGTGCGCAGTTCCAGACTGGCACGCAGGAATTCCGCCAGTTGTAGCTGCATGGCGGGCGCGAGGCTGTTTTCCGGCTCATCCAGCAGGTACAGTCCGGTTTCTCCGATGGTATCCGTGAAATAGAGGAATGCGTTTTCTCCGTTGGAGTATTCACGCACGCGCTCGCTCACTCCCCTGCTGCGGGCATAGCTGCCGGGATTGTGGCGCAGGGCATTTCTGTGCGCCAGGAACTTCTCATAGCCGCCCTGTTCCCATGTATTGAGCCTCAATTTCTGAATATCATGACGCCAGTTGCGGGACTCTTCATTGAGCCGTAAATCGCGTTCTTCGTTATCACGCCGTGTTTTCAGGATGCGGGAGAACACATCATCGCTGGAGATATAGCGGCTGTCGGCCGGGATGGGAACGCTGAAGCGCTCATCTTCACCCGCCAGTTTGGCAGAACAGAGCATCTTGAAAACATCAAAATACTTTGTCTTGTTGTAGGGCCCGCTGCGCCCCAGCTCCAGGTACTGAGCTATGAGATTCAGGATGGTTGTCTTGCCGGAGCCGTTACCTCCGTAGAGTATGGTGACGGGCGCAAACTCCAGCGTGGGGATATTTTCCGTGAACAGTTTGAAAGGATACACGTTGGATTCCACATGCGGCATGTTGTTCAACGTGAATTCCTGCCGCGCCATGTCGGGCAGGGTGAAAGATTCGAGATAAAGCATCAGTTGTTCACAGGGTAGTTGGGGAGTAGAGGGGGACAATCAGGCGAAAGCCGCCGCGAGTCTGTCCACCACGGAGCGCAGCTCGGAATCGTCCCTGAGCTTTTGCTCGATGGTTTTGGCTGCATGCAGTACGGTGCCGTGGTCGCGGCCGCCGAAAGCCGCACCGATGTCCTGAAGCGATGTATCTGTGTGCTTGCGGGCCAGATACATGGCCACCTGCCGCGGATGAGCAATGGCTGCTGTGCGGCGGCGACCGTTGATGTCGGCCAGACGGATGTTGAACTCATCTGCCACGCGCTGCTGAATTTCACTGATGGTGACCTTGCTGCCGTGCTGCTGGCGCAGCAAATCCTTGAGCTGAATCCGGGCATCTGCCACGGTGATGGTGCGGCGGGCAAAGGATGCGTAGCTGGTCATGCGAACGAGCGCTCCTTCCAGGGCTCGGATGGAGTGGGTCACGTTCTTGGCAAGGAATTCCAGCACCTCGTTGCTCAGCAGGTCGGATTTCCACTGGCGGCGAAGCTTCTGGCGCAGAATGGCCATGCGGGTCTCATAATCCGGTGCCTGGAGGCTGACGGTCAATCCCTGTTCGAAGCGGGTGGTCAGTCGGGCTTCCAGGTTCGTGATATTGGAGGCAGGGCAGTCTGCGGAGAGGATAATCTGCTTGCCGCTTTCAAAAAGCGCATTGAAGGTGTGGAAGAATTCCTCCTGCGTCTTGCCGGCTCGTGCCATGAATTGCACGTCATCAATCAGCAGAACATCTGCCTTGCGATACTTGCGACGGAAAGCGTTGAGGGTGTCCCCTTTCTTGGAAATAGCCTCAATATAGGCGTTGGTGAAGTCTTCGCTGGTGACATAGAGCACCTGCGTCCCTTCGTTCTTTGCCTGAATGGCATTGCCGATGGCCTGCAGAAGATGCGTTTTGCCGAGCCCGGAATCGCCGTGAACGAAGAGCGGATTGTATTTGCAATCGCAGTTGTTCACGATGGCCTGTGCGGCGGCGTATGCAAACTCGTTGTTGGAGCCCACGACGTAGCCATCGAATGTGTAGTCTGCGTTCAGTCCGCTGTTGATTGGGCTGCTGCTGCGACGTGTGCGGCGCCTGGCGGCTCCAGCTTTCTTCTCGGCCGGTGCGGTGGTGCAGGCGCTTTCTGTTGCGACGGACTGCACGTGTGCTTCTGACGGACTGTCGGCTCCGGCTGCAACGTATTCGATGGTTCTGGCGGCGTTGAGTACGCGCGCCGCCGCGTTCACGATCTGGTCGTGGTAGTTAATCTCGAACCAGTCGAACACGATGTCCTGCGGATATTCCAGTATCAGCTTCGTGCCAGTGTCCCGCAGTAGCTTCAGTTTGGAGATATAGGACTCGAACCCATACGCCCCCACGCTGCCAACGCTGCGCAGATCTTCCGCGATCTGTGCCCAGATGGCCTGTTCCTTTTCCTGTTGGTTCATTGCCTGAAATCTCTTGTTTCCCTTGGTGATTGTTTTCCCTTTCCCGTTTTGTCGTTCCCGGGGCAGGGTGGTGATGCGGGGGGAAATATGCCACGACTCAGCCGTACAAAAAAGATTTTTTTCGCCGAGCCTTCTTCCTGCCCCTCTCAAAGCGCTGTTCTATGGGCGTTCCACGGGTTCAAAAAAAGTTGGCATACAATTTTTATTTAGTTAATATTTCTTGATATTTATTCTGAGTTTGTGTAAGGGTGCAGATGTGTCTGTGGAACAAATTTTTAGAATAATTTAATATATTGATAATACGGCAATTGAATTAAATTGAAATAAAAGTTAGACAGCAAAATTCGGGCATGTGGAACACTTGCGGAAGGGTGTCTAAATGAGTGATTTAGGCAGAAAAGTGCTGCCAGCCGCGACCAAGATTTTCGCGGTTTCGGGGAACAATTTTCCCGATGTGGGAGATGGGAACCGGCAACTCCATGAGAGAGAGCCGCTGAGCGGTTCCGGGGGCAAAAGTCATGAGCAATTCGTAATCCTCGCCATCCGTGAGGGCAGCTTCAACAGAGCACCCGGGGTGGCAGGGGATGGTTTCCGGCGTCAGTTCGTAGCCGCAGCCGGAGGCTTCCGCGAGCCGGGGTAAGTCGGTGGCAAGGCCGTCTGACAAATCCATCATGGCCGATGGAATCAGACTGTTTTCCATGAGAAAACGTGCCAGTCGGACGCGTGGTTCAAAGGTCAGGTGGCGCTCGGACGGAAAAGAACCGCCCAGGAGCCCCGATACGCACAGGATATCCCCGTCCCGGGCTCCGGAACGCAGCACGGCCATTCCCCGCTCCACACGCCCCGTCAGAGCCACGTTGATGACCATTCCGTCGAACGGGAGCGAAGATGTCTCGCCTCCGGCAAGGGATATCCCGTAGGATTCGGCCAGCCGGTGCAGCCCGGAATACAGTTTTTCCAGCAGTTCAACCGGGCGGGATGGGTGCACCAGAAGGGTGACCAGAGCGTGTTCCGGGATGCCGCCCATGGCGGCGATGTCGGAAACGGCGCGTGCCAAGGCTTTCCGCCCGATGAGTTCGGGGGGCGTATCCGGCGTGAAATGGATGGATTCAACCACGGCGTCCGTTTTGAGCAGCGTGTCCCACTCATCGTTGCGCGCGGTCACGGCACAGTCATCCCCCGGCCCGACGATGAGCTCCTCATTCGTGGGCAGGCAGCGGAGCAGGCGCTGCAGCACAGCGTTCTCTCCCAGCATGGATAACGGGGTGGACATCAGACCGGCAGAATCAGAATCAGGATGAGCATGAGGGCGTTGTAAACGGCATGGAATGCCATGGGAAGCCACAGAGAGCGGGCTTTATCATAGAGGATGCATTGCACCGCTCCGAACACCAGAAGTGGCAGAGTCTGTGCCAGAGAGCCGTGAATGACGCTGAAGAGCAGCGCAGAAAGGAAAATGGCCACCACGCGGCTGCTGTACCGCTTGAGGATGTTATACACAAAGCCGCGGTACACAATTTCCTCACACACCGGGGCCACGATGACGGCCGCTGCGGCAATGACCAGCCGCAGCTCGGTATTACCATCCCGGAACATGACAACGATATCCTGCAACTCCGGGCAGCCTGTCAGCTCTGTGAGCCAGCGGAAGAACCCCAGTAGCTCCAGAATATGGAAGGGGACGATGATGCCCAGAAGCGTCAGCAAAAGAAGCAAGGCCGCCGAACCGGGGCGGAGTTTCCGGCGAGGCGGAGCAGGCAGCAAGCCGAAGCGGATGACAAAGGGCAGGTAGATGCACACCTGCAGGAGCAGGTTTGTCACCATGGTGCCAACCGTGATTTCGCCCGTCGGCGGATTCATGACGGTCACCACGGTGCCGAAAATGGTCGCCGTTATGAAAAATCCGGTGTACAGCCAGTCAAAGATGTTCGGAAATGTTGCGCCGGGAAACATTGGCACCGGCGGCAAGGCCTCCGAACTGAAGCGCCGCCGCAGCAGTCCGTTTCCTATGGCTGACAGAATCAGAATGGGTGTCGCTACCAGAAGTAGTGACATTATCTGCGCATGTAGGGAATAAGCCGAAGCGAACATGGTGAGCGGGTATTCTAACGATTAAATCGGATTTGGCAAGTCTGAAAGCGGGGACTCGCGTTGATAGGCGATGGCTCCGCAGTAGCCCTGCATGGGTGAGAATAAATGGATATACGGGGCAGGAGAAAACTGCGGGATGATGCACCCCTTGTTGTAGATGAACGGATAGGATGCGGCATTCCAGATGGTGTCTCCGGCCTGTTTGACCAGTGCTTCAGCCGCACACCAGCAGGCGAAGAATTCCTCCGTCTTGCTGCCCCTCTCTCGAAACGCCCTCAGTTGCTCTGCCGCCATGAACCGGGGGGCAAGCCTTTCCATTGCCCGGGGGCGGATTTTCTCCACATCGATGCCGATGGGTGCGTGATGAAAGGCCATGCAGAGACAATCATCGGAATGGGAGATATTGAACTCCAGCTGCGGGACCGATGGTTTTCCGTGAGCTCCATAGGAAAAATGTATTTCCGAGGTCGGGAGACCGCATCGGCGGGACAGCTCTCTTTTTAACAGGGAGCGTATCCGCCGAAATGCATCACCGCGTTGTGATGCTTCGTTTTCTTCTCGGGAATCCAGGGTGGAAGGTATGTCAGCCTTCATCAACTCAGATACGCTGTAAACGAGATAATCCATTATATATATGTTTATACAGGAAGATGGAAAAATTGCCCGGATGTCGTATCATACACCCCGATGCCGGGGGCGGACTGCCGCCCGTATACCTCTCCGGGATTGGCCAGGAGACTTGCACCAAGCAAGCGCACGTCTGCATAGTGGGTATGACCGTAGAATACGGCATCAAACCGGCCTGTTTCGACAGCTTTCCGGGCGATGGAGGGGAGGTGGCAGAAGAATAGACGGCGGGAATCGAGAGTCATGATTCCATATTCGCCATGCAGCGTTATATGTTCTGCTGCTGCAGCGATGTCGTGGAAAGCTTCCCATTCATACTCATTGTTACCGAATACCAGCTCCAGCGGCTTTTTCCACATTTCCGCCAGAAGTGAGAACGTGGAGCTGTGCACCATGTCTCCCAGGAAAATCATGTGCTCGCACCCGGCCTCATCTGCCGTCACCAGAGCTTGCAGCAGGTGGTTGATATGGTCGTGTATGTCGGAAACAATGGCGATTTTCATGGCGTTGGCGAGGACTCTTCACTCTTTTCTTCCGGCTGTAACTGGAAATGCCAGTTGAGTTTATCATCGTTGCAGCTCAGGCGGCGGAGAATCAGTTGCAGCCCGATATCCCCGGAAGCGTGCTGTTCCGCCTCCCGGTATGTTGCCCGGAGCTTCTCGCTGATAAAGCGTAAAATGCCGTCTATGATGAGTTGTCTGTTTTCCTGCTTGCGGAGCAGGCTGAGAACGCGCCGTCGCTCGGCTTGCCCGGCGGCGCTGCGGGAGCTGGCATCCTCGTATGTCAGAAGGACGTTTGCCGCCTCCGGCGCAACTCTCTGCATGAGTTCGCTGAACGCCTTATTATTGAAGAGCGTGCAGTATCGGGTCGCCGCGCTGTTCCATTCCTCATCTGTCACACCTTCCTTGTTCATGATGTTCAGCGTCGTATAGACCATGGCCAGGCTGAAAACGGGGTCCGAATGGCTCACTTCGCCCGCGCAGCCGGTGTTGACCGTTTTATGGAACGCATCGAGGAGCTTTTGGGTGATGTTGCCGGTGGGTGTTAATTGGCAGGTGAAGGTCTGGAAGTGCTTGTTATCGGAGCTTATCTCAGCGCCATTCCAGACCACGACCTCCGGATTGGCAGAGGAGATTTCCGGCTCGTGAACGATGTTGCCGCCTTTCACCAGGCGCGGCAGACGGAATGAGAACCGCTGCGGAGCAAGCTTGCTGCTTGTTGTCACCCAGGGGAAACCTCCCCCTTTTTTCAGTTTCAGACTGGCAGCCATGTGGCTGGTTGACGGCGGGATGATTTCCAGATGCTCCGGCAGGATGGTAAAATCCGGCTCCTCGGCCGATGGCAGGGCCGGGGCGTGAATGCCTGCAAGGGGGATGGAAAGCTTGGGTATCAGCAGCACCTGACGGTTGCCGAGCGGCAGACTCACGGCGACCGGAGTTCCCTTGCTGCTGATGTTTATCAGACGATTGTTCCGCACGCTGATGTCAATGTCTGCAAACGGAAGTCCGGATGCATCCTTTGCGGTATTGCGGAATCGCAGGTGGTAGAAATCCGCCGCTGCGCTTTTGACGATGCGACACTCCGTTTTCCCGGATTGGAGGATAATGCGTATCGTCCTGTCCTTGTCTGAGCTCCACGGCATGCGGGCAACAATGACCTCCCCGCTGTTGAGGGAAGTGGGGGCATTTTGCAGGATTTGTGCGAGAGCAGG
Organism: Akkermansia sp.; assembly: GCA_017472085.1. Classification (GTDB taxonomy): domain Bacteria; phylum Verrucomicrobiota; class Verrucomicrobiia; order Verrucomicrobiales; family Akkermansiaceae; genus Akkermansia. The sequence continues at coordinate 16,846 of JAFUQZ010000026.1, forward strand.
GGGCAATTCTTCGCCGCCGGTCAGCGGATGGAAGCGGTTTTTGCTGCATTGTTCAGCTTTTTCCGGCGTGGTCATCGCCCCTTTGCGGTCTGTTGGCAGCCCCATGACTTCGTCAAAATAGGCGAGCAGTTCCGGCTCGTTCAATCCGGTTCGCAATTCCGGTTCCTCTGCGATGAGCGTCTCCCATTCCTGCAACTCTTCCCGTGAAAAAGAGCGGGCCCACTCTGCGGCAGGGCGATTGTGGGTGGCCTCCCGCATGTAGAGGAGGCACAGCCTGTTCTTATCCAGTTTCCATTGCCGGGCCAGCGAACAAAGCAGCCGCAGATTGCTGGCGTGCTTTTCGGATTCTGAAGCCTGTTGCAATATGTCAATTATTCTGATGACGGCTCGATTCTGCTCACTTTCTGACTGCCGGGAGGCTTTGGCAAGTGCTTCTGTATTGTCCAGTTGTTGTGCTACCTGCCGGGCATTGTAGGGCTGCGACAGTAGTGCTCGGAGGGATTTATAGGCTGAGTGTGCGCCGATATGAGCCGGCGTGTGGTGAAGCGTATAGTACACCCCGAGGCTGCCACCGCCGATACCCAGCAGTAGCAGAGCTGCGGCAGCCATCAGCACCCGTCGTTGTTTTTTGTGCCGAAGGTCGGATAAATCATAAATCTCTTCATCCGCTTCTTCGGAAAACTGATAAGCCGGCACCATTCTGGCCGCTTGCCGTGCCGCAAGATGCTCCCGGAATTGATGCTTTTCTTCTGCTTGAACCATCCCGGGAGGATAGACCACCGATGTGGACGGCCGGGTATCATCGGCATCTTCTCCCAGCTCCAGATCGGCCCCGATGGGCAATACCGGATGCCCGGTCCGCATAGCTTTGCGAATCAGCGGGGAATCTTCCGTGCAGGCCCACCGTTGGGTCATTCGGAAATTATCAGCTTCATCCGCATGGGTGATGAATGTTTTGCCCCATCCGAAATGGGGTGCAAGCCAGTCGCTTTCGTGCCACAGCCTCAGGATATCGGACACGGGGGTCTCCTCCGGGACTGTCATTAGGCAATCCCTCTCGAATGGCGGGGTGCAGAATGCCCGGGCATTATTCTTGTGCCCGGTGAGCCTTTTCCAGGTAGGTTGAACATCTGCCTCGGGGATATCCCGGGGGCTCAGGTGCGGCTCTCCCGTCAGGTAGCGAGGCGGGCCTTCCCATCGCCTGCTCCAGAATCCGCCGCGCTCCAGGGCCAGGATGACACCGGCCGGCGTAGGCCGATATTTGTTTCGCAGGAGCGTCGCCACTTCTTCCGGCAACAGGACGAGATGATGCGACAGGTGACACATCCGTCCGCTGTAATCTGCCCCGGCAGGCTGAGAGACGGTCAGCACATGATATTCGGCATTGGCATAGGTCAGGGTCGTGTAGGAACACTGCGGGCCGGTGATACCCCGGCATGACCCGGTGCGATAACGGCTCAGCTCGGTGAGTTTGCGTCGCATTTCCCTCGGCATCACTTCCGAACGGGCGACAGTACCATACCCCGACTGGGAGGAGTCGAGGAGCTGTTCTGCGCTGGTATGGATGAGCTGGAGTGCCATGAAGGGAAAGATTATGATGGAGCTGCGCCGGGAATGAGAGAGGGAGCTACCTCATGCAGCGCCCACATGACGGGGTCGGTGACGCGGAACGGGTGCACCTCGCCCGATGCCGGCCCTATCAGCATGGAACCGCTGGCCTCATCCGTGAATTCCACGGGCGAGGCTCCCAGTGCGGATGCGGCAAAATAGCGGACATTCGAGGAAATCGCCTCGGCATTGGCACAGATGTGCGGGGCTATATTGAAGAGGAACTGCCGCAGGCGCGCGGAGTTCAGGTTGACATGCTCCGCCATGAACATACCGTTGCGGATGGTCGGCAGCAGGGGCTCAGGCCCCAGCAGATGCGACCATGTATCGCACTTGCCGATGATGACGGCCAACGGCACTTTCAGCTTCTCAGCCGGGGGAAGATTGAGCTTCGTCCGCAGACGCATTTCCGATTCTGCCAGGAGAATGGCCTGGCGGCCCGGTCGGTACAGGTTGTGCCGCAGCTGCGGGTCATCACCATCGCGGAGCAGGGTGCGGAATCCGGGGTTCGCTGTCGGGTCAAAGAGGAACAGGATGGCATCCGCCACGGCCATGTGCAGGCTGCCGGGGGTGTATTCCGAATCGCTTCCCGGCTGAAAGTCCTCTCCTGCATTATCGTACAGCACCAGAGAATGCGTTTCGTTCCCCTTGTTCAGGTTGTAGATGAAGGGGCGGGGCATGTTGGCAAACACGCCGCGTCTCCACACCTGCTGGTAGAGATTGCCGCGCACATGAGTCTTGCCCAGATAGGCATCCTGCGGCGTGCGAGCGTTGAACAGGCGCATGCGCAGCTCATTCAGCGGTTCGTTCATCAGCGGGTCAGCATCGCGGAACGGCATGCCGAACTCTTTGGGAAACTCCTTTTCCAGTTCCGGCACAAGCGCTGTCAGATAATGAGTCTTTCCGGCGGCGGGGACTCCGACCAGAGAGAAAATGTGCTGGATGGTGGTGTAAAAGAATGGCGGCAGCTTCAGCAGGCAATGAGGGCAGGCGTATTCCGTGCAGGTGCTGCCGCAGGCATCCAGCGGGAAGCCGCTTGTTTCATCCCATGCGGTGGGACGAAAGCGGAGCATGTCATCCTCTCCCAGAATGGGGTCTCCCAGCAAATCCGGGTGAGCGGCGATGGAAAGCGTGTCTTCCGGTTTGAATGTCAGCCAGCAGGAGGGACAGCGTAATTCGCGCTCCTCCTGCTGTGCCACTTGCTCCGGCGGAGGATTTTCCTCGATGTATTTCTCTGCATAGGCTGCAACATCCAGAATGTCGCGCAAGTAAAAAGCCTCTCGCCCCAGCCCGCGAAACGTGACAAACGATTCCCCGGAAAACTCCCCGGTCACATGGGGCAGACTTGTCAATTCATACGGCCCGTACCATTGCTCTGCCCCCGGGGGCAGGATGAACCATTCTGCCGGATTGAATGCGGAAAAGTCCGGCTGTTGCCCATACCAACAGATGAAACAACCGCCGTCGAGTATCATCAGGTACGGCATATCAGGCAGAATCACCACATCGGTCCTGCTCGGTTCTCCGTTCACGATGTATTGCTCCACCTTGCCGTGGGGAAAGAATCGACAGGTCTCATTCCTCTGGGCAAAGGAACCACCGTTTTCCGTCCGCATGTGGACTCGGAACGTGTTGCGTTCTCCCGAGCCGATGGTCATGAAATTACCATCGGAATTCAGCATGACAGCTCCGTGGCAGTCATAGATATAGAGCTGCTTGTTCATATCACTCCACTATAGTTTCCGCAAGAATAGCAAATTCGGCCCGAATGGTCAAGAACAGACCTATACTGTCACCTGAGTGACTGACGAAACTCACGAGTCTGAGCGAGTCCTTTTGGCAGCAAAACGGGGGCAAAATAGGAGCGGTCGTCACCATTTTGTCCTGGTTACGAGTGCTCTCATAATAGCCTTTTTGTGACTGTGATTTTTACCTGCTCCGAAACGCTGTGTATAAACAACTTACGAAAATTGGGGCTGTTTTCTGAAAATTACCCCGAAATTCGCCATATCTCATAACGGGGGTGTAGGGAATTGTAGAAAGTGATTAGCATCAATAATTTGCAAATCATTTTAATATTAGGTGATTGTGCTGCTGCCAGCTAATATAACGCGACACAAATATCTATTGGATATCATCAACCTGCGGTAGAATGATGGGAGGACAACTCTTAATCTTTTGGCTCAGTCCTACTAAATAGGTGCTAATCGGGAAAATTCTACATTCATCGTCCTATAATGGCATTAAAATGTTTAGGTTGTCGTTGGTAATAGATTAACTAGTATAACGTCCGATAAATAACTAGACATTAATGCAAAAAGATGCTATAATAAAGCATCAGCCATGATAAAGACCGAAATCAGTCCTGAAGATTTAGCCGAAATAGAGAAAATCTGTCGAGCACGCACAGAATCATAC
>JAFUQZ010000027.1 GCA_017472085.1 Akkermansia sp.
AATATCAAAGATTCAGCTAAAAATGAGGGGTATTGTTGACCTGCAGCATTTGTATCTCAGACTTCGCCTTGCCTCCAGTCCCTCTTTTCTTGCTCAGCTTGCCCCATGCTAGTCATAAAATCTGACGCAGCGCCAAAAAATACGACCCACCACATTCTCTGGAATTCTGACCACCACCGCTCTGTGCCTCGCGGCGTGTGTGTGCTGTCAGCAAAGGGAAGATCCGGTTCCGATTCCTGTTAATCCGATAGAACAGTATCGTACTCATTACCGGGAGCAGTTGGCAGAGTTCAAAAGCAGATATCCGGAAGCTCTTGCTGCCTTCAGGGAAGCAATCATTTTTGCCTATGCTTCGTTGCCTGAGACGGGATATGTGACCGCTGAACTGCCGTTGGAACTGGATAGAAAAGTGTGGAACAAACTTGCAGCCTCACCGGCGTTTGAGCCTCTTCCAAAAGATGCCCACCGTGCGACCATCGGGTGCCCGCATGGTGTATATGTTGCTCTCTGGGAAGAAATTGCAGCAGAAACTGATACCTCTGACACTTCGGAAAATCTGCAACGCCGGAAAGCTATCTGCAACCTGTTCAATTATGAGATTGCGTTGGATGAAAGCGGCATGCCTCCGGGAGTGGAGGATTACATCAGCCCGCATCGGGAGCATTCCGATATCTTCTATCTCCCTCATCCTAAACAAGAAATCGGCATGTGCGGAAATATGTGCTACGTGCGAAGGGAAGCGTTATCTGCTGAACAGCAGACGCTCGCAGTATGGTTTTCGTCTGAGCGCGCCCGGATTCGCAAGAACGCACAATTCAATTCTATAGTTTTTGTCAACCGGGAAGAGGAGTTACTGACGGAATACTATCAACGACTTCAAGCCATCAAATTGCAGCAGGAATAATGCTCAAAGAAAACGATTGTGCGTTAAAGCGGCTACCCGGACAGGCCAATGTCAGATTGCGAATTGGGAATCCGAAAAACTCTTAATTTCCTGCCGTGCAATTCGTTGGAATGCCGACTCTATCTCCCTGACCTGTTTATCTGATGCCATTCGGTTACGGATGCAGTATACATCGGATCCCAACCTCCTACAATCCGAATGTGTGTTCTGTAAGCGGAAAATGGCGTCCGCGGGGGGCATGCAGCCCCGTCATTCGTTGCCGGAAGGTTTTGTCTATTCCGGTATCGGCGTAAGCCGCTTACTTTTAATTCGCAAATCTACGTTAATGCTTGACGATAACCATTTCTGCCTATAGAATGCTGTGATGTGCGAATCTCCGATTCAACGCTATTTACATGGGCTGTTGCAATGCCCGACTGAAAAACTGCCGGCCTTTGTGGAGGAAGGTGTTCCGGCAGACGTGCGGTGCTGGGTGGAAGAGAGCACTACTCGGCAGCAGGATTTTGCCCTGCTGATGGAAGCTGCGCGGCAGGAACCGTACATCACGGAAGATGAATGGGAAATCAGCCATGTACTCGAACATTTCGGAGCCTGTGACGATTATGGGTGGAAAGAGCTCATGGGCTGTGTGGATGCTGTGGGAGATGCCATAGATGAAGAAGCTTCTGAGCTTGAACAACTTGGCATGGCCATTATACGGTTGTTGCTGGAAGCCGGTGATTCACCCAACAATGACTATGCCATTGCTCTCTACTCCGGTCCCTTACACCACGTCTGTGAGGAAGGATATTTGCAACTGGCGGAGTTATTACTGCGCTATGGGGCAGATCCTGATATGGAAGACGCCGACATGTGTACCCCTTTGCATCGGGCCGTTCGGGGCAATCAGCTTGATTGTGCCGCCCTTCTCATCAAATACGGCGCCATTGTAGATGCGCCGGACATAGCCGGTTGGACGCCTCTCCGCAAGGCAATCAGCAGTAAACACGAGAACATGGTAGCGCTTCTGCAAAAACACGGTGCCCGCATCACTGAGTTTACGGAAAAAGACTGGGAGCGCTACAGGAAAAAATACAAATAAGATGCAACGTTAGTTGTCAGCGAAAATTGACATCAAAATTGCCCGCTGTGTGCGTCTGAATGGTAAAAAATAACTCATCTTGCAAAAAATAGTTGCGGATTCGCGGCTGAGTGGGGTTAATATAAGAAAGGAGATAACTTCGTGAACAAGATAAAACTTCAACAGTTCCGGCGGTATGCAGGTTACACGCTGGCCGGATTGCTCATTACCCTGCTGCTGCTGGCGGGGGGAGGTGCTGTATGGCTGTGGGGGTGGACGTGGAAGGGAACCCCGCAATTCCACGAAAGCTGGACTCCGGAGGAACGGACTGCCATCGCCGAATTTGACGATTTTCTTAAAAATTCCTTCGTAAACGGAGCTCTGAAGTATATGGGGATGACTGACGAGGTTCACCCCGTGGTGAAGGCATTTCTGGCTAAGACCATTTGTGGCCCGGTGAGTGTGCAGCTCCGGCAGATTGCCGAGACCGGCAATGCCGCTGTACCCGGGGTGGAAATCCTGTCGGGGCGTGGGGCAACACCGGCACTGCTTGCTTCGCAAACTGCTCATTTTGGTGCGCTCAAGGCATTGATTCGTCACGGAGCCAATCCGAATGCCGGGCTTAACATTGAGCAGGATGATTCAGAACGGGTGAATCCGGTGGAGCTTCCCCTCACGCCCCTGATATCCGGAGATTTTATCCATCCGGATAAAAACATTCCCTGGGAAGAGCGTCGGGTAGTGGCTGATTTTCTGATAGAACATGGGGCAGATATCAATGCGGACCGCATCATCGGACTTTGCTGTTGCTTGCCTTATATGCGAGAGGAAAAGGATAGCGCTCCGTGGTTCTGGGCCATTGAAAAGGGCTGCAAGGCCACAGGAGAAAACCTGCAAGTCATGATATCTCATGAGGGAGCGCAACTTGAATTGATTGAAGCTATGTTGAAAAGCAATCCCGGGGTGGCCAATGCGGTGCATCATGGGAAAACGCCGCTGCAAGACCTGGCTGAAATTGCCGGGGTGGTGCCTCATCGTCTGCCGGAACTTGAGCCGATTCTGAAACTTCTGCTGCAATACGGTGCAGATCCCACACTCCTTCCGTCCGGCGATGCCGAATATGACGAGCCCGAATCCCGGCTGCCTCTGCAAATACTCCGGGAAAATCCGCCCGGACGCAGCAGACGGAAAGCGGATGCCGCCATCCCCCGGCACGATACCCCGGAATATGCCATCTGGCAGCGCATGTGCGAGTTGCTGGAAGCCCACAGTCCTCTGCCATGCGGTAGGGGCATAGACTAACTATCAGGCAGTAAAAAGCTATGAAACAAACAGCTAAAAGAATCATCAGCATTTATCTGCTGCTGCATCTGCTTCTGATGCTTGCAGAATCACTCATTATATGGTTTCCTGTTTATTTCGTTTTGTACGGGGGTATACAGGCGGTTGTCCTGCTCATACTGCTGAATCAGAAGACGGTTGATACCATGTCCGTTTCCAAGCGGAAGGGAATCTATTTGTTTGCGGTGATGGAAATTGCGTATACCTTGGCGCTGTTGGTCGCGGGTGATTTCCTCTTCTACGATGTATTAGGTATAGGTGTATTGCCTTGGGCTTGTTTGAAGGGGACTATTTTCACCAATCCCGAGTTCTCGCACATCATGCCCGGTGTGTCTCTGAGTGCTCTTTATCTTTCTTTGGCTGTAGTAGGGTTAGTTGGGTGTGCCATCCGCAGAATGTTGAAGAAAATGTAGAGGGAAGATGAGCATAAGGGCACGCTCCTCTTTCTCTTCGCATGAATCGCCCGGAATGTATTGTTTTTTGCAATTGGGTGAAGTGTATATTGCTTGAACCGCGATTTATTAGTATTTATCGCGCGTAGTCGGGGTTCTGACTTGACTTTCCTTGTGCCGGGGAAGATAATGCACGTATGGCAAAGAAGGGCCGGAAACAGAAGAAATGCAAGGCTGGCGGTTGGAAGCGGGTTGCTGCCGGCCCTAAGGCTGTGGCCGAGGCAGAGGCTTTTCTGGCCCACATAGAGAAGTCGCGCCGCTCCTACAATCGGGAACCGGTGAAACTCTCCCCTTTGCAGCAGCAGTTAGTGGAGCAGATTGAGGTGGCTTTTGCCGATGTGCAGTGTCTTGATGAGCCTTATGTGATGCTCTGCGGTGAAGCGATGGATGATTATATGAGCAAGGAGGTGCTGGATGTGCTGGCTGCCCGGGAGGTGCGGTATGACTGGCATGACATTCCGGATGATTTGCTTTCTACCTGCCCGACAACGCTTTGCTTTGTGGGGCCGGAGGCGTATCGCTTCCTGATTCCGCGTTTTATGATTGGCTCGATGCATGAGGTGGTGCAGGTATATCCGGGCCTGAGCTGCAAGGCCAGAGAAGAGCTTAAGGATTACGTGCGCAATCAATTGAGCCTGCTCAATGAAGCGCAGAAACAGTGTGTTTCCGATTTTCTGAACCTGGAGCATGTGAATGAAGAAACAGGTGAGTTGCAAGGACGCAGCGTGTTTCTGCCTTGGGAGCTGGATGAATACGGTACCCATTATGATGAACAGAAGGTAACTCCCCGCGAATTCGGCCTCATGCTGGTGCAGCGCTATGCTGAGCGCATGGGGCTCAAAGCGGGGGGCAGATAAGCAACTGTTTAGCGCTTGATACAGACTGGGAGCTGATTGTCTTTTCGTTGATATGTGTCCTCGTTCCATATTATCGCTGATATTTGCCTGTGTGTGTGCTACCCCCCGTGCCGGGCTTCAGAAGCCCCGACTTCCGATGCCTCCCTCCGTGTAGATGTTGCAGCTCAGAGGAGATTCGACTCACAAGGGGCGGCTGCGCTGGATGCGTTAATCTTGTTTCCTGACAGCAGATTGCTGAAAGAACTCGTGGAGTCTGATAATGAGGATGTGGTAACTTTCGTACGTTTGCGCATTGAAACGATTCGACCGCGCTGCGAGATGCTGCGCACGTTGCCGCCGGAGAGGGTGAAGGAACTTGTCCTGCTGGCAGATTCTGTGCTGTATCAGAGCCGATGGTTGAGCAAGAGCAGTGTGGAGGAGGCCGGCATAGAATGTAAAGTTCAGACTGATGTGGGCTTGTCAGATTTATCGCACGGCCCTTAATATGAAATGCCGGCTCATATTCTGTACCCTCGTTGCTTCCTTTTTGCCGCTCCTCTTGCTCTGTGCATGTCGGCGAGATATGGAAACCCTTACGCTACAGGGAGCCAGAGACTATCTTAACAGACCCTCCACCATGAGCAGAGGTGTCGATTATCTGGGCAGCGATGCGGGATTCCATTATTTTGAACACAAGCAGGAAATAGCGCGCGACATGCGTTTCCGTATCAGTCTCGCGGAAGGTATCTACCTGCCGCACGAGACCATGCCTTATCACAGCTGTTTTCCCGAAAGGCGGGATGCCTATGACACCATAAAGGGGCTGCATCTTACCATTCAATCCGACTTCACCTGCACGCTCGAGGGCAACACCTACCCCAACCCGGCAGAAGTGCCTGCCGAGCTCTGGCAAAAGGTTGGCACCGTGCACTTCGCCGAAAAACGTCACCATGAGGCTAAGCAAATGGAGCAACGGCTGGCGCCCTATCTGAGAAACACTCCCGCAGTTCGCTTCACATACCCGGTAAGCGGGCTTCCTGCCCACTTATTGCCGCACAAGTATGCCGATTCGGGAGCCCCTGAACGCCCCGGATTATAATCACATAATCTGCCGGAATGCTGATTTTCAGAAGCTTACGCTCGCTTGGTCTGAATTGACAAAGCTCGGATATTTTTCATATCAGAGATGCTGATATATCAATACCCGTGTGTGGAAAAATCAGTCCGCGCGACCGTAGTCATCGGTGAATCGTTCGATATCTTCCTCGCTGAGGTAGTCGCCGTACTGAATTTCGATGATAACGAGGAGCTCGGAGCCATTATTGGTAAGGCGGTGGATGCTCTCGCGGGGAATCATGACGGATTCTCCGGCGCAAATGGTCAGCTGTTCGTTATCTCTGGTGACGGAGGCAATGCCCTCCACCACAATCCAGCGTTCAGAGCGGTGTTGATGACGCTGGAGGGAAATACGTTTGCGGGGCAGGATTTCTATTTTCTTGACTACAGCATGAGGAAGCACATCGTACACAAGCCAGTTTCCCCAGGGACGCTCATCACGGTCTCCCGGTTTATACGTATTGACGTTCATGTTGCAGCGGATGAAGAGGTGTTAAAAAGAACGACCGGGAGCGGTAATCCGTACCGGTTGCTCAGGTGGTCAGCACATGTCTCTCCGGAGGTTCAGCCTCCATGACAGACAGCCTGTCGTCTGGGGGACTGTACTCCGTCTGCGGTGGGAATGCAAGGCAATTTTTTGTCATGTTAGCAGCTCTTACTCATACTGGCGTGCTTTGCGGCGAGCTGCTCTGAGGCGTTCCCTCTCGGCGAAGGCTTCTTTGCCGATATCGGACTCGCGGTCAATGTCGCGGGCTGCTTCCAGCGCGGCAATGGCTTCCAGCAGTTTTGCTTCCGTTGCCGGAGTGTGGGCGCCTTTATAGCCGTTGGTGTACTGGAGCATGAGAAGAGGGTAGAGGCAGCGATAGCCCAGCAGCTGGCGGTCGTGAGCGGTGGCAATGCTGTGGCTCATGAGGGTGCGGCAGCTGACGATGCACAGCTCGATGACTTCATCGCTGAGCGGCTGCGCCAGTCCCAGCCGGGCAAACAGGAGGTATTCCTTAGCCTGGAAGCGGCGCACCGCGCTCTTGGCATCCCTGTCTTCGCCCTTTGCCACGGAATGCGCGGCAGAGAGACTTTCATCCGTCAGAATGTGCAGGGGAACGGCTGCATATTCGCCTTCCTCATCAGCCAGAACCAGGCTGGGCAGGTGGGTAACTCCTGCGCGGATAGCCTTGGCAGCCTGCACCGCTTCATGCATGTTGCTGCATTTTGCTGCCAGATGGATAAAGCTGTAATTGGCGTCCGGCACGGCTCGGCGCAGCGGTTCAAGCTTTTTCTCCGCAGCAGACGGCTCCATGTCCTCGGGCAGATAGACCGTATAGGTGTCTGCCGATGAAACGCCCGAGCAGAATAGCAGAACCGCTGCCGTGGTGATGAGCTTTCTCATTCCGCTCTGCTGATGGTGATGCGTTTGAATCGGGATTCGCTTTCCTCTGACCGGGTGACAATGCCGGGAATTTCTGCCATGGCATTGTGCACCAACCGCCGCTGGTAGGCGTTCAGCCGCTCCATCATGAGGGGCTTGCCGGTTTTGAGAACCCGCTCTGCCCGGGAGCGGGCGCGGCGCAGGAGCTTGGCTTCTGCGCGCTCGCGGTAGCGGTCGCAGTCAACTCTGACTCTGGGTGCGCTTTCCCAGTTTGCCTGCACCAGCCTGTTGATGAGGTACTGCAAGTCGTCCAGCCGGTCGCCGTCCTCTCCGATGAGGAATCGGGCATCCGGACTGGATATCATGAGGAGTATGCCGTCCTCATACGCCTCTGATTTCAGCGTGAACGTGAACCCCAGAGGTTGCAGAATGGATGCAGCTGCATCTGAGGCCAGTTGCGTCAGCCGTTCGTTATCAGCCATGGATCTGTAAGAAAGAGGGAAAGAGGGAACTTACTCATCGCGGCCCAGAAAGCGCAGCAGATAGAGGAAGAGGTTGATGAAGTCCAGGTACAGAGACAAAGCCCCGAGAATGGCGCCCTTGCTGCGTTCCTCTTCCGTGCCGTACAGCCCCTCCTGCAGAAGCTTCTGTGTGTCGTATGCGGTGAGGATACTGAAAATGATAACGCCGGCGGCAGAGATGATGAGCTCCATCATGCCGTTTCCCCAGAATGCATTGGCGATGCCGGCAATGATAAGGCCGATGAGGGCCATGAAGAGACCGCGCCCCCAGCTGCTCATGTTGATTTTAGTCATAGCGCCGAAGAGAGACATGGCACCGAACATACCGGCCGTGCAGGCAAAGGTGAGCCCGAGCGATTCCTGCGTATAGTGACAGAGAATGGGGCCGAAGAGCAACCCCTCTGCCACGGCAAAGACCATGAGCAGGATGCCCAGAGCCCCGGCGGTGAGTTTGCGGGCGGCAAAGCACATAACGAGGATAACCCCGATGCTGCCGATCATCAGCAGCCAGATGTTGTTCACCACCCAGGTGAGCATTTCTGAGGACTGCATGGCGTAAATCGCCGTGCCGGCCGTTACCAGCATGGTGACGGCCATCCAGGCATATACCTTGTTAAGGTAGGCGCGAGCCAGCGCATTGGCTGCTTGCGTATCAAGAACATTACTGTTGGGCAGGGTATAATTTTCCATGCCACCATCTTACAGATGCATATCGGTTTAGTCAAGACGATAGTGCGTTATGTTCGCCTGCGTGCCCAAAATCAGAGTACTGTCGGGGTGAGTCATTCGTCCCGTTGCAGATTCAGCATTCAGAGCCGGTGTTGTTCCAGAAGGCGTTCTGCCTGCGCGGCGCAGAAGGCAACGCAGCGTTCGCAGGGGCGGGCGGCGTAGTAGGCGCTTGTTCGGTCGGAGGGGCGGGCGGGTTCCTGTTCTCCCTCGTTCAGATGCAGCAGCTCCCGGCAGAGCAGGGTGCCGAACTCCGTTTTGAAGCGCTCTGCCAGCTCGCGGGTGAGGGCAAAAATCTTTTCCTTATCATCCGGATTGCCGCTCAGATTGCCCTTGCAGAAGCCTGCCACCATGCAGAGCCCGGAGAATGCACCGCAGGTGCCGCGCATGCGCCCGAGTCCGGCACCGAAAGCGGAGGAAACGCGAAGAGCTGCTTCCTCGCTCAGTCCGAGACGTTCCGCAAATGGGGCGAATACGGATTGTGCGCAGTTGAAACCGCGGTGAAAGTAGGTCATAGCCCGTTTCTGTGCCATGAGGGAATGATACGCCGACGAGGTCTCTTCGTCAATACCAAAGCTTGTGTTGTGTTCTCCCCGGTGCATGAGCCCCAGATGTTCATCGATAGCGGATATCTTGTTCAAAACGTTGGGCCACATGTGTCTCTGAACAGCTTTCCCATGGCATTCTCTTGACTTCTTCGTTTGGCTTTGCTACATTGACAGCATGAGAGATTACTTCAATCCGCTGGTCTTGTTGGTTGTGGTGGGAATGTTTGCCTGGGGCTTGCTGGACGGAGAGGGGAATGCAGCCCATGCCGGCGTATGGGCGATGGCTGTGTGTGTGTCGGCCTTTCTGGTGAACGGGGCGTTGAGTCTGGCGCGGCTCATTACTCATCGCCCGTCCCTGATGGGGGTGGTGTGGAGTGTCGCCTACCTCATTCTGGGTGCCTGTGCCTGGGTGATGCTCCAAGCACCGGAATCGGATGTCTATGAGGAGGAAAAGACGGCATTGAAAGCCCGGCTGGCAGATTGGAAAGAACAGGGGGCATCTCCCTTTGCCTCTGCACCACAGGAGCAGGATTGCCTGGTTGTGCTGGCTGCCGGGCTGGGTAAGAACAAGTTGTTGAGAGAGCTGCTGGCTTTGCCGGATGCCGCACAGAACAGGGATGTGCTTCAAAAAGCCGCGCGTGCTGCGGTGGAGAATGGCCGCCGCAAATCCCTGCAACTCCTGCTGGATTTCGGGGTGCCTGCCGATGCCGTGGTGGAGGGGGACTCGCTGCTCAGTGCCGCCGCAGTCAACGGGTATCGCGATATCGTGGCTCTCCTGCTGGAACGCGGGGCAAATCCTGACCGTCCGGATGCCGATGGCATTCCCCCCATCATGCACGCTGTTATCAATGATGATTTGCCCGCTGCCCGTGTCCTCATGCAGGGCGGGGCGAATCCTTCAGCCAAAGCCCCGGACGGGCGGGATGCCCACAGTTGCTCCCGCACCGCAGAGATGGATGATATCCTGCGACTGAAGCGCTGAATTCAGATGCCGCTCAATTGTCTGTCCGGCAGCGGATGGTGTTCCTCGCATTCTGCATTTTTTGCTCCGTTTCCAGCCATTCGGCCTCTTCGTCCGAGTCGGGCATGATGCCCCCTCCTGCGTAGAGCCTGCAGAAATCCGGGAAGATGCGCATCCCTCGCAGCGCAACATAGAGCCGGGCCGAGCTCCGGCTCACGGGGCCGAAGTACCCGGCATAGCAACTGCGGCGAATATCCGGGGTGTCGCGGAGCATGGCGCGGGCCTGTTCGGGCGGAAAGCCGCAGACCGCCGGGGTAGGCGGCAATTCCTGCAGCAGTGCAGGTAGTTTCTGAGCCTCCATCCTGAAGCGGAATCGTGTGCAGAGATGTTCGATGCGGCCATTGCTCAGGGATTCCGTCGGCGACTCCTCCAGAGTATCGGCGTGGTGGTGCAGTACCTCGCGGATAAAGTCAGCCACTATGCCTTGTTCCCGGGTGTTTTTACCATCCCAGGGGGCGGAGGAAAGGGGGCGCGTGCCGGCCAGAGCCATGGTGCTCCAGGATGAATCCCAGCCCTCCACCAGCAACTCCGGCGTGCTGAACAGCCAGGTTCCCAGCTCCGGGGTGTGCAACAGCACGGTGAGGGTGTTGGCAAACAGCTCACAGGCTTGCACGAAACTGCGGCAGGGAGACACCCCGGGTGCTGTCACATCAGCCGTGCGGGCCAGCACAATTTTCTGCAACAGCGGCTTTTCTCCTTGCAATAGTGCAGAAAAACGCCGGAAGTTTCTGCCGTATTCCTCTCTTGTTGTGGCGGTTTCAGAATCCGTGCCACAGGAGAGAGGGGGGTAGTTTTCTGCCTGCGGGGCCTCTGTTCGTTCCTCCGGGATGAATCGGGTCTCGCCTTCGAATGTTGAAATGATAAATCCGCTGCCGTTCGGTTGCGGCAGCGTTTTGCCGTCCTCAGCCATGCAGAATCGCGCGCTGTCTCCCGGCAGCCGATACAGCACAAACGCGCAGTGTCGGTGGCACAGCGCGTCTATATTTGCAGCTCGAATACCGGGCGTCATGTGCCTAACATACCCCGACACTCTGCGGAATTCAAGCTTTTTTACCGCCTGTCTCGCGCATCCGGGGATGAATCAGAGCTTACTTCCAGAGAATAACGATTTCCGCGCGGGTTTCCCCCTCGCAGGTGATGATGTGGTGGGTACAGTTGCCGTTGGTGTAGTGGGCGATGCTCATGCGGTCTCCGGCATGGCTTTCGCGGCGGAAGTTGATGCGGTAGCGCACCATGTCGCCGGCGAGCCTGAGGTCGGCGGGCAGGGTATCGAGAGCCCAGATGAGGTAGGCGCTGTTGTTGATATGGCCGTTGAAATCAACATCCCGGCGGCCGGCGGTCAGTTCTGCGGTGGCGGCAGGGGCCTCGGGCCGAATCGGGAATTCGACCTCCGTGGAGATAATGGAGGGGTTCGGATTATCCAGCGGCAACCCGGTGCGCTTGAGTGGCACCGGGCGGCGGGTGTCGAAGTTGATGATGACCCACAGCAGGTCTGCCCGGGCAAGAACATTGCCGGCCTCATCCGTCATTTCCACAAAACGCCCGGCCTGCAGGGCAGAGGCCTTGCCGGTGTTGGTGCGCAGATAGACTTTTTCCTTCCAGTCCGGACGGCGCAGCAGCTCGAAGTCGCCCTGCACCTGAACCCACGCCGTGCGGTTGGTCATGACCCAATCATAGCCGAAACCGTAAGAATCGGCGTGTTCCTCCGCCATTTCCTGGCAGAAGTGCTGGAAGCATTCCGGCTTCATCAATTTGTCATCGCCGCATTCGTAGCTTGTGATTCGGTGGGGAAGGATGAGGTCTTTCATAGAGCCTACTCTAGTTTATCTGTTCTGAAAAGTCAAGAAAAAGTAACAAAAAGAGGGGAAGTTAGAACGCTGTTAGGCACATGTGTCCCAAAGTTTTTCAGGGAGGAGCAAGGTGATAACCTCTTTCTTGCTGGCACAAAAATAAAAATGGAAGGTTGTATTTATCCCAATAAACCTTATATTGGGGTTGCATAAAACACACACCTTCCATGGCTAA
>JAFUQZ010000028.1 GCA_017472085.1 Akkermansia sp.
CGGGAAAACGAGTTTCCCCTGTTCCCAAATCGGGTGTACCCCCAGTCGGCTTGTCATGAGTAGCTAACTTCGACAAGCCTCTCCGCTGGCTCGGATTTTACCCCGAACAGCCGCATGTTACCACAAAATATTAACCGAGTTACTAAAAATCACAGTCACAAAAAGGCTATTATGGGAGCGGTCGTAACCAAGATAAAATGGTAACGACCGCTCCTTTTTTATGCCTTAATTTCAGCAACATATAAAGAGCTGAACTCATAACGAAAAACGGACTTCCGGGGCTGTTTTTGTGGCGCTGCAAAAAATCAGATTGTGCGGCGGCGGAGATAGAGGCCTATCAGGATGAAGACTCCCCCCATCAGGCCAGTCATGCCGGACATCCCCAGAATCACGGTTGCCCAGAGATACAGCCCCTTGAAATCGTTGGTAACGGCGTCCTTCGGATTTTCGGCGGGGTACAGCATCTCCACCTGCTCTCCGACCTCGTACGCCGGAGGATTAGAGGATGTCGAGCTCCGAATGGTGTATTCCCTGCCGTCAGAGGAAAGGGTAAATACCGGCCGCCATGTGGCTCCGGAGTTGGATGTTGACTCGACTTTTTCCATCGCTTTTACCGTGGCTGTTCCTCTGTTCCAGGTATCGCGGCGTTCCCATGCACTGTTCAGCATCATCATGCCGATAACCAGCTCCACAAGCGCAATACCGACAATCAGGCAACCGAAAATCCGAAAAACTTTTGCCAGTATCTGAGCGGGTGAGTTGTTCGCTGTCATGCTCTACATTCTAGCTTTTTCCCACCTCCTGTCAACATTTATATGCTAAATCAGCACTCCGTTAACGCATCATCGGCATTTATTCGATGGAATCGTTTTTTTAATCTTTCTTAGAATTGTTACATTTTTAACTTGACTTTCCGGGATATGGCGGTAAGATGGCTGCACGCATACAAGATATAGTTAGTCACTCCAAACAAAGAAAAGCAAATGCAGATAAGGAAACGCAACGGACAGGAGGCCGAGTATCGGCGCGATAAGATAGAGCGGGTCATCCGGCTGGCGTTCGGGAGTGTGGGGATGACCGACACGGAGGGAGAGGTAGCGCGGCTGGCCATGAGCATCGAAGCGCGTTTGCGCGCCCACGGCGGGGAGCGGGTCGCGGTGGAGCACATACAGGACCTGGTGGAAGAGAGTCTGATGGTAGCGGGGCATTACGAGGCGGCCAAGCGTTTCATCCTGTACCGCAACGAGCGCAGCCGCGCCCGTGCTGCCCGCGAACAGTTGTTGCAGCATTTCGAGAATCGTCCGGCGCTGGACGCAGTACTGAAAGAGGTGCAACAGGAATTCCCGGGGGAAGAATATGACCTGCACCAACTCACCGCCAAATTTCGCACCTTCAGCCGTGAAGGGGCGGAGGACGATGCGGCGCTGGGAGGCCTCATCAAATCCGCTGCGGAGCTGACCACTCGGGATGCACCGCGCTGGGAAATGATTGCCGCACGATTCTGGCTACTGCGCTTCCGTAACAGGATGGCACGCCACGAGGCAGAAGCCGGCATCCGCAGCCTGTACGACAAAATCACGCATCTGACCAAAGAGGGCGTATACGGCAGCTACATCACCACCCATTACAGCCGGGCAGAGATAGAGACCTTTGCGGGGCTGCTGAATGAAAGCCGCGACAAGCTTTTCACTTATTCTGCGCTGGAGATGCTGCACGGGCGCTACCTTATCCGCACCCATGCGGGCAAGGTGCTGGAGAGTCCGCAGGAGATGTTTCTGGGCATCGCCCTGCACCTCGCCATGCAGGAGCAGGATAACCGCGCGGAATGGGTACGCCGATTCTATGACATGCTCAGCACTCTGAAAGTGACCATGGCCACGCCCACGCTGGCCAACGCCCGCAAACCCTTCCACCAGCTTTCCTCCTGCTTCATTGATACCGTTCCCGACAGCCTGGAGGGCATCTACCGCAGCATCGACAACTTTGCCCGCGTCAGCAAATACGGCGGCGGCATGGGCTTATATTTCGGCAAAGTGCGGGCCACCGGCAGCGCCATTCAGGGCTTTCCCGGTGCGGCAGGCGGAGTCATCCGCTGGATACGTCTGGCCAACGACACCGCCGTGGCCGTTGACCAGCTGGGAGTGCGGCAGGGTGCAGTGGCGGTGTATCTGGATGCCTGGCACCGCGACTTGCCGGAGTTCCTCTCCCTGCGCACCAACAACGGCGACGACCGGCTGAAAGCGCACGATGTGTTCCCGGCGGTGTGCTACCCGGACTACTTCTGGCAGCAGGCGCGCGACAACATTGAGGGCGACTGGTATCTGATGTGTCCGCATGAGGTACAGAGCGTGAAAGGCTACGCCCTGGAGGACAGCTACGGCGAGGAATGGGAACAGCGCTACCACAGTTGCGTGGCGGATTCCCGCATTCACAAACGCACCGTCCCCATCAAGGATATCATCCGGCTCATCCTCAAGAGCGCCGTGGAAACGGGAACCCCCTTCGTGTTCAACCGCGACCTGGTGAACCGGGCAAATCCCAACAAACACCGCGGCATCATCTATTGCAGCAACCTCTGCACGGAAATCGCACAGAACATGAGCGCCATCGAGAGCGTGGAGCAGCAAACCACCACCGTGAACGGCGAAACAGTCGTGGTCACCACCACCCGCCCCGGCAATTTCGTGGTCTGCAACCTCGCCAGCCTCTCGCTGGGCAGAATTGATGTCCAAAACCCGCAGGAGGTGGAGGAAATCACCCGCAGCGCCGTCCGCGCGCTTGACAATGTGATTGACCTGAACTTCTACCCCCTGCCCTACGCAGAAATCACCAACCGCGCCTACCGTCCCATCGGGCTGGGAGTGAGCGGCTACCACCACATGCTCGCCAAACTGGGCATTCCGTGGGAATCGGAGACGCATCTGGAGTTTGCCGACCGCCTGTTCGAGCAGATTAACCACGCCGCCATTTCCGCCTCCTGTGATACCGCCCGCGATAAGGGCGCCTACACCCACTTTGAGGGCAGCGAATGGCAGACCGGACAATACTTCGACCGTCGCGGCTACACGGCCCCCCATTGGCAGGAACTCCGCCGCCGCGTGGCGGAGCACGGTCTGCGCAACGCCTGGCTGCTGGCCGTTGCCCCCACCAGCAGCACCGGCATCATCGCCGGCACAACAGCCGGAATCGACCCGGTCATGAAGCTGTTCTTCCTGGAAGAAAAGAAGAGCGGACTCATGCCCCGCGTGGCACCGGAGCTGTCACTGCAGACCCTCTGGTTCTACAAGAGCGCCCACCGTATTGACCAGAGCTGGTCCGTGCGCGCCGCCGGCATGCGCCAGCGCCACATCGACCAGGCACAGAGCATGAACCTGTACATCACGAATGATTACACCCTCCGCCAAATTCTCAACCTGTACCTCCTGGCCTGGGAATGCGGGGTAAAGACCGTCTATTACATCCGTTCCAAAAGTTTAGAAGTAGAAGAATGTGAATCATGTGCCAGCTGAACCGCAGACCACTGTTTAATCCGCAGGGAGAGTCAGATGTGCTCGCCCGCCGCATCATCAACGGCAACACCACCAACCTGAACGATTTCAATAACATGAAATACGCCTGGGTCAGCGGCTGGTACCGCCAGGCGATGAACAATTTCTGGATTCCGGAGGAAATCAACCTCTCAGCCGATGTGCGCGATTACCCGAAGCTCAGTCCGGCCGAGCGGCGCGCCTTCGACAAGATACTCTCCTTCCTCGTTTTCCTGGACAGCATCCAGACCGCCAATCTTCCCTCCGTGGGCGAATACATCACCGCCAACGAGGTGAACCTCTGCCTGTGCATTCAGGCATTTCAGGAAGCGGTACACAGCCAGAGTTACAGCTACATGCTGGATACCATCTGTGAACCGCAGCAGCGCACGGAGGTGCTCTATCAATGGCGCAACGATGAGCACCTCCTGCGCCGCAACACCTTTATCGGAAACCTCTACAACGAGTTCCAGCAACACCGCACCCCGGAGAACTTTGCCCGCACCCTCGTGGCCAACTTCATCCTGGAGGGCATCTATTTCTACAGCGGCTTCATGTTCTTCTACAACCTGGGCCGCAACAACAAAATGCCCGGCTCTGCACAGGAAATCCGCTACATCAACCGCGATGAAAGCACCCACCTCTGGCTCTTCCGCAACATTATCCGCGAGCTGCAGCGCGAACAGCCCGAGCTCTTCACCCCGGAACGGGTGGAAGAATACCGCGCCATGATTCGCGAGGGCTGCGAACAGGAAATCGCCTGGGGGTGCTACGTCATCGGCAACGACATCCCGGGGCTCTCCACCGGTATGATAACGGACTACATCCGCTATCTGGCCAATCGCCGCTGCATGGATCTGGGCTTTGCCCCGCTCTACGAGGGTTACGAGACAGAGCCGACCTCCTGCTCCTGGGTATCGCAGTACAGCAACGCCAACCTCATCAAGACCGACTTCTTCGAGGCCCGCAGCACCGCCTATGCCAAAAGCACCGCGCTGGTGGATGATTTATAAGTAAAGCTCGCCTCCTTTTTCCGGCAGCATCCGCACTCGTTCCGCAAGGGCAGTCAGCGCGATGCTGCCGCCTGTCATCACAATACCCTCACCCACGCAAAGCGGAGAATCCACCACCGGGTGACATTCGATTTTGACAAAATCGCAGGGCTCCCACTCCCGGGACAGGGAATACTCGCCCTCTGCTCCGATATCCGGGAAGAGGAACTCGTGGTCGCGCTCACGCACTGCCCACTTCAGGCTGTGCAGCAATTCATCCCGCCCCACTTCATCGAAGTGAAGATGAAGCTTTCCCGTTCCCCTTTGATAATGTACATACAGCATCGGCTTCTATCAATCGGCTGAACTCTGCTTAACAAACCACAGTAAAAAGTCAAGTCGAATGACTTTCCGGAGAACCGGCATGACGCAGTGACACACACCTCAACAGATGCTCCATATCACAGGAACAGCGGGTATTCCACAAGTATATGCGGAAGCTCACGGCACAGACCGGGAGGGAAAATAATGCCGATACCGTTCCGTCGGCATGGTACACCAGGGTATGGGGACGGTTCATGTCCGGCATCCCCTCGCAGCCGTACCGGGTGTATATCCCCCCACTCCCGATGGCAAAGGGCTCAGGAATGGAGTTTTGAATCATGACGACCAGCACATGTACGAGTATACCCGCCTGCGCTCCCCACCCCAGCCAGACAGGCCACGCATCCGGGGGATGCATCCACCCCGCCACAGCCACAGAAAGATAGAACGCCACCCCCAATCCAAGCCACAACCATGCACGAATTCCCTCTTTCTTTCCGTGCTGTCCCGTTGCGTACAACAATTCACCCTCCGGCAGCAGCGGGTGTCTTTCGTCCAACGGCTCGGGGACAGCAGGTGCAGCAAACACCGTTTCCCGCTGAATGAGCCGTGCCAGCTGCGGAGCATTCTCTCCTGTGTCAACCATCGGTATGTGTTCATCCGCACCGGCATAAAACCACAGTTTTGTCCCAATCGGCTGAATACTGAGACACCGATGCGGATATACCCGGCACCGGAGCTCCTCGCCCACCTGCCGCATACAGATAACCCGCTCCGATGTCACCCGCACGCTGCAACAGCTGCGCCTCTTCCGCCGGACATAGCAAACCATCTCAGCCACCAGTGCACCCCCCAACAGCCCCAGCCAGATAAGGGAAAAGAGTTCAGAGGCCATGAAAACACACAGACTTGCCGGAAAAAGCAGCAAGAGCGCACACCTCGCAGCAGTTTCCGGCAGATTCTTCGAATTCAGCTCTGCATATTCACTTTTCACCGGCTGCTCGAACAGCAGTCGCTCACCGGGAAGCAAGGGAACGGAAATGGGGGCGTCTTTCATCAACGGAAAAAGTTATTCCAGTCATCCGGCATGAGCTCCAGGAATCCGCGACAGCTCGGCAGAGAATACAAACGGTGAAAATCCTCATCCGGCAGCACCAGACTATCCATTGCATGCTCTGAAGCCCGGCAGTGGGACTCCCGGCACAGCTCCCATATATTCAGCGCGTAGATGCACCGCCCATGCTCATCCAACAAGGCGAGTTCATCCTGCGGGTTAAAGCAATTCCACGGTGGACGCACAAATGCCCGGTACACAACCTTGCCCTGCCCATCAATGCTCCATATTTTCTGCGATGTCGGCACCAAGCTTTCGCGATGCGGCTGCAACGCAGGGCGTACCCGCCGGAGGATGTCCCGCATCTGCGACCATTCTTCCGGGCTCAGGCGAACAGGGCTCAATTTCCCACCGGAGCACCAGCACTCATTCGCCGCACAATCCGCATGCCGCAACTCTGCCCGCGCGGCTACCGTCAAGGCCTGCTGCAACCGCGCATGACTCCGGCGGTTTTCCTCAATGAAAGACTGATACTCGCGCTCAAGGCTCGCAGCATTTCGCCGCTCCACCTCCGCCCGAAGCCTTGCCATCTGCTGTTGGCTGCATGATACGGCAAAAGGTAACGGAACGATAAATAAGAAAAAAACGGCCACTCGAAACAGCAACAGCCCCCGACCTGCCGTCTCAGACAGCAACCGATGAAATATCAACCTTTTGTAAAATATTGATAACATTTATCGTTATTTAATTGCTGATATTTTATCCTATTTCCGACACCGCAGACTTACTCCTTACAACAGGAATAGAGAAACAGCGCCATCGCGGCAGCAGAATACATCACAACGGCACCCGTGGACACCACGGCAGCAGACAAAACGGAGCCGCTGATGAGAAATGCGGCAAAGATGATGGCAAGGGGTAAACGTTTCATAGCGCAATCGTTGTATCGGAAGTCAATATAGTGAATACAGACGTTAGAGTCAAGCCTATTCTCGCCCCTCTAATTATTATCCAAACATCTTGTTTCGATGGGGGCAACCTGCTATTCTGCCAAGCGTGGCAAACATGCCGCACCCCCATCCTCCACCCCCCATACACCACCATGAAAACGCGCTTTACCCGCTGCCTGCTGCTCAGCCTTGCCCTGGCCACCGCCTCTGCAACCGCCGATGATTACACCGGATGGAAAACATCCCATCCGCAATGGAGTCTCGTCTTTTCCGACGAGTTCAACGGCTCCACACTCGACACCACCAAATGGAATCGCGTCGATTATGTGAGCTGGAACGTCCCCGACTGGAGAAAGTACCAATCGCGCGATGCGGAACTTGTCACCATGAATGGCGACGGCACCGTCTCACTCTGGGGCAAATACGGTAATTTCACCAGCCAGGCCGATCAGACCGGAGCAAACGACACCTACGCCTGCGGCGGCATCTTTACGCAGAAAACCTTCACCTTCCAGTACGGGTATGTGGAAGTACGCGCCAAGTTTGACTGCGCACCGGGTGTCTGGCCCGCCATCTGGATGATGCCCACCTCCGGCACCTGGCCGCAGAACGGGGAAATCGACATCATGGAACATCTGAACTACGATGGCATCATCTACCAGACCCTTCATTATAACAATGCCGCAGGTAACAAAACCTCAAATACGACCGTGTATGGCAACGGCACCAGCGATGCCTACTTCTCCACGCAGGAAGAAAAAGCCGCCTTCCACACCTATGGCGTGGAATGGACCCCTGACCATATCAGCTTCCTGATGGACGGCAGAAAAACACTCACCGTCAATGCTGACCCGAACAACCCCAACTGGCCGTTCAACAAGGAGAACAATCCTTATTACCTCCTGCTGGACATGCAGCTGGGAGGCAGCTGGGTGGGCGAAATCGGTGATATCGGTGACGGCGTTGCCATGACTCTCGATTACGTCCGCGTCTACTCCACTCCCGCCTCCGTCCCCGAGCCGACATCATCCATGCTGGGTCTTATGGGGCTGGTGACTTTCACCCTGCGCCACCGCAGAAGAAAATAAGGACGCAACAACCTGCAGTTCCGCCTCGAACTCTGCCAGCGAATCCTGCCGGGAGCGATTGGTCTCTATGGTCACCATGGCTCCCGGTGGTAGGATGGAGGGGATGAATCGAGAAAAGTCCAGAGCCCCCCTGCCCAACAGGGTGTGGTCATCTATCAGCTGCGACACATCCATCATATCTGCCAGATGATACATGGCAGGACGAAACGTGCTGAAGTCCCGCAGCATTTTCTCCTGCGGAATGCCGTGATAGTTCGCCGCACAGAGCGCATGCGGAATATCCAGACAAAAACCGCAGCCGACCTCCTGCATCACGACACGTATTTCCTCCGGAGTCGAGCCTCGGCATTCAAGAATGCGTCCATCATTGCGGGTAATGGCCGGTTTGTTCTCAATGAGCGCCCTCCCCTCCCCCAGCCCAGCCAGTTGATGAGCCGTTTCTTCAATATGACCGAACGTGCCGCCGTGAAAGATGATATGGCGAGCCTCCAGCTCATCGGCAAAACGTCGCATTTCATCGTATATGCGGAGGTTATCAGAAGCTCGCTCGGCCAGTGCCAGATTGAAACCATGCTTAAAGTGAGCGGCGTGGATAACAACAGGGATACGCAATTCCCGCCACAGCGGAATCGTATCAGACGTGCCGGGCACCGCATAAATCTCTAGGTAATCGTATACCCTCAGCTCATACAGGCGCAGCGCTTCCCGCCGCCATGCACCGCTGTTGACCGACCACAGCTTCAGACCTGTTTCAAATCCACCATCCCGGCTCATGCATCTCATGCTACTCTTTCCCTCCGATAAACGCAAGCATTTTGCATCATCGGGCACGGAAGATTCGTTTGCATGAAACGCGCAGGCAAGATGACATACCCTCCATAAATCGGAAAGAATGAGCGAAATCCGCAAGGGGGCCGTGCTGAACTATCTGCCGGTAATCTACACCCATATCGGGCTGTGCCTCCCGATTCCGGGGCCGGCCATTTACCCCTCAAGATGATTTTTATTTCGAGATAATCCACCCCTTTCTTCATTATCTCCATCTCTTCTCATGTAAAAAAATCGGCATTTTCTTTACATGAGAACCGCCATCATGTAAAAAAAACGGCATTTTCTTTACATGAGAACCACCATCATGTAAAAAAATCGGCAATTTCTTTACCCGACTCAGGTTAATTACCCCTTCGCTGCCGTCCTCACCAACTCGGCAGAATCGATTTCATCCACATCCGCGCCCTTCCACATAGGGCGTAACAACACACGGATAAGCTTGAACAGAGAAGAGAAGCGTGATAACATCTCCGCGAATACGGAGAAATGAGCGAAATCCGCAAAGGGGCCGTGCTGAACTATCTGCTGGTGTTTCTGCAGATAGGCGTGCCGCTTGTGCTCACCCCGCTCATCATGGATAAACTGGGGACGGCGGAATTCGGCGTGTACATGCTGGCGGGCACCATCATGGCACGCCTCTATATGAGTGATTTGGGCCGCACCACCACCACGCGTTTCCTGAGCGAATACCACAGCCGGGGAGACACCGCCGGGGCGGCCGCCTTTCTGGGAAACCTGACGGTGCTCTACACCGGCATAGGCCTGCTCATCTCCGTCACAGGTCTTGCGGTTTACCCCTGGCTGGGCGATATTTTTCCTAAATTCACGCCGGAGGAACTGAAACTCTACCGCATCCTGTACCTGCTGATGCTGGGGAATGCCGCGCTCATGTTCCCGGCGCGCAGCCTCATCGGCGTGGCAGATGCTCAGCAGAAGTTCACCATCCCCTCGCTCATTGCCGTGCTCACCGCGATTGCCAATGCCTGCGGCACCGTGGCGATTCTGGCGTTGGGGGGGCGCTCCATTGCCCTCATGGTATTCACCATCAGCAGCGGCCTCATCGCCATGCTCTGCAATGTGGCGTATTGCTTCATCGGCTTGAAAGCACGCATCAACCTGCGGGGGTGGAGCCTGCGACTCAGCCGTGGCCTGTTGATTTTTTCCGGCTGGATGTTCCTCAACCAGCTCATCAACCTGCTGAATGCCGGCAGCGGCAACTACATCGTCGCCATCACCCGAGGGCCCTCCGAAACCGGCATCTACACCAACGGGCTGCAGATATACGGCCACTACTTCATGCTCTCTGCCGTGCTCACGGCGCTCTTCCTCCCCCGTGTGGTCAGACTGGTCGTGCGCGGCGGCAGCCCGGCCCGGCAGACGGATGCCATGATTCTGCTGGGCCGCAGCCAACTGCGTATTCTGGGCGGAGTCCTGCTCTGCATTCTCTTCTTCGGGCAGGAATTCTTCCGGCTCTGGGTAGGACACATCCCCGGTGCAGACCCGGAGCTGAGCTGGTTCATCACCGTTGCGCTCGTTGTGCCGCACACCTTTGTGCTGGTACAATCCCTGGGCTGGCAGATTACCCAGGCGCGTGATGCCCTGCGCCGGCGAGTCATCATCACCGGCCTGGTGAGTCTGCTCTTCATCGGGGGCAGCTTTGTGGTCTGCTCGCATTTCAACCTGCGGGCACAGGCGCTCTGGGGGGCTTCCACCATCCTGCTCCAGCTACTGCTCATCAACCTCATTCACTACCGTGGACTGGGGTTACACATAGGCCGCTTCTACCGCGAGACCTTCCGCGGCACCCTGCCCTGCGTTTTTCTGCTGTCGGCGTTGTGTCTGCTGCTCAACATCCTGCTGCCCAGCGCCGGCACATGGTCGGCGCTGCTTCTCAAATTGCTCCTCTTTACTGCGGGCTACCTCCCCGTTGTCTTTCTCCTCTTCCCGGCAGTCTCCAGGAGGAACGGGCATTGAAACACTATGATGCAACAGGTTTTCTGCGCACCATCCCCAGCACAACCAGTATACAGAGAAGAGTGATACCAATGCCATATTCCCACGGCTCTGTATCATAAAACGGCGTTCGGCTCCTGATTTCCGCCAGCAATATCAGGCCGGAAGCGCCCGCCAACAACACCATCGCCGGCCAACCGGAGGACACACCAAACAGACGCCATCCGCCGAACGCCATCTGTACCCCGCGATTGCCCATCCATACCGCCACCAACAGTATCACATACGCCCCCCACAAGAAAAAAGCTGCCTTCAACAGACCGAACCGGGCCTCTTCCGCAGCTTCATCATCAAGCTGCCACCACCACCGCCAATACACCACATTATTTACCTCATCATCCACCAACAGAGCGCCGTCAATCTGGCGTCCGATGTAGCTGATACGGGCACCATCCGGTACTCCATAGTATACAGGAGACAGCACTCCATGTTCCGGCAACTGAAAAGACGGCGGCTCCGTTGCCTGATGATACGGACGCAATGCGTCCGGGATGCGCGAGATACTCACGGGAAGAATATCTGCGTGCAGCAAATCCTGAGCCTGTTTACCTATGGCGCGATAAGGCCCGACTCGAAACTCCGGCGTCGCAGCCGACCACATCATCTCAAAATTGCCTACCTTGTCGGGGATCAGGCGCCTGTTACCGAATTCCTTATTCCAATGCCGCCGCATAAATACAGCACGGGTGCAGACGCCGAAGGATTCATCCTCCGGCATGGTATCGCACTGTACAGGCGCGTTGTGCACCTCTACCACGCGTCCCTCCAGCGCAGGGGCAACAGCCGACGGATTGTCCAGCACCGTCACCTGTGAGGGCGGGAAACTCATCACCCAGGGAAACACATACTCCTCCACAGCCGCCGTGATGACACATAGCCCGAATCCGAGAACAAAGAGGGAGAGCAGACACAACAGCATGCCTGCCACAAACCGTTTGATGTACCTCATCATCTGTACTAAAACTCCCATGATACTGACTGCTCTGCCTTTTTGAACAATTCAGTCAGGAAAACTTTATCTTCCTCCGGTATCATGGCATTCAAGTGCGCACCTGAATTATCACACCTTCCATATTCGCGCAGGGAACGGCAACTCTGCAGCTCTTCTTCACCAATAGAGAGAATCACATCCCCTGCCCCATCCAGCAATTCCAGCTCCATCCGGAGATACCGAGAAACAAACGCCATGCTCTGCCAATAATCATTCAGAATGGGTAATGGCAGCGCACGGTGCATCAGCATGGCACGAATACGCTCCTGCTCTGCCGGAGCGAGAGTGCAATATCGCTCGCCACAGCAGAGGATTCTTAATCGAATGGAAGAGCATCGCTGTGCGGCATCTGCCCACTTGCGACAGAGCGCGGCCTGTTGCTCTGCCTTTTCGGACAATTCCCGGAACTTCCTTTCTCTTTCAAGTTCGCGAAAATCGACCATCATCACCTCAGACCACAAACACAGCCCCCCCAATACTGCCATCGGCAGCCCGAGCAACAGCCAAACTTTACGCCTTTTCTTCATCTCCCACC
The DNA here is from genome assembly GCA_017472085.1 of Akkermansia sp. GTDB lineage: Bacteria > Verrucomicrobiota > Verrucomicrobiia > Verrucomicrobiales > Akkermansiaceae > Akkermansia. The sequence continues at coordinate 12,306 of JAFUQZ010000028.1, forward strand.
CTTATTATTGCTCCGGCGATAAAACATCATTGTCTGAGGCATAGCGAACGCTAGCTTTACGGAAGAAATTTTTCACCTTTTCTGAATTGTTTTTTGTTTTTTCCATGTGTTCAACGATTTGCATGCGAAGCTCCTCTTTATTAGC
>JAFUQZ010000029.1 GCA_017472085.1 Akkermansia sp.
CATCGTAGCATTACCGCCGCAGACGTATATCGGCAACTTTCGGATTCTGAAGGTGCTGGGGCAGGGGGGCTTTGGTATCACGTATGTGGCGTGGGATGCGAATTTGCAGCGCACGGTGGTGCTGAAGGAGTGTTTCCCGGTGGATTTGTGCCGACGGGATGAGGACGGAGTGCTGCGACCGCGCGCGCCGCGTCTGGAGCCGCTGTACCGGCAGGCGATTGCGGATATGAAGCAGGAGGCCCGCACGCTGGCTCAGCTGAATCATGAGCGGATTGTGCGGGTGTATGATACCTTTGAGATGCAGGGCGGTGTGTTTTATGTGATGCCGTGGATGGAGGGCGGCACGCTGGCGGAGTATATGGAGGAAGAGGCGGCGGAGGGCCGTTTGCCGGATGCGGAGAAGGCGCTGGGCTGGCTGCGGGAGCTGCTGGAGGGACTGGAGTATCTGCATGGCAAGGGGATTATTCACCGCGATATCAAGCCGTCTAATATCGTCTTTGATGAGGAGGGGCGCATTGCGCTCATTGATTTCGGCGCGGCGGTGCATTGTGCCTCGGAGTCCACCATCACGCAGGGGCAGTATTCACACGGCTACGGTGCACCGGAGCAGGTGACGGGTAAGGGGCAGCCCGGGCCGTTCACGGATTTATACTCGCTGGCGGCCACGTGGTATGAGCTGCTGAGCGGCAGCGCGCCGGAGCCGGCTCTCAATCGCCTGCTGAAGGATGATCTGGTGCCGCTGGGGAATTTGCTGGCGCGTCTGAAGTTCCCGCGCGGCAAAGCCCCCGCGCCGGAGGTGGTGGAGTCTGTCATGCGTAATCTACGGCTGCTGCCGGAGGATAGATGCGCGAGTGCTGCCCAGTGGCTGGAGTGGTTGCAGGAGTCTGCGCCGCCGCCGTCTCTGTGGTTTCGGCGGTTGAAGCGGGGGCTGCGGCGGCATGCCGTGGCGTGGAGCGGTTGGGTGGTCGGTGCGGCTGTGGCGCTGGCTTTGGGGCTGCATGTTGCCCGGCAGGAGCCGGTTCCGGTACCTGCTCCGGCTCCGACACCTACACCGGCATCGCCGGAGATGCTGACTTTTGAGGAGGTGTATGAGGAGTTTGCCCGGCAGAATGATTTGGAGGCGTTCAGCAAGGATATGCTGAGTTTTGATACGCGCTTTCGGAATCTGCGGGATGAAACCCGCCAGGCGGTGCAGGCGCTGGTGCGCGAGGCTGCAGAAAAAATCGTCGGGATGTCGCCGCAAGAGCGGGAGGATTACGCCCATTCTACGGGTGAGTTTTATAAAAAGGAATTAGCCCTGCGGAATGCGTATTATGACCAAAAAGGGAAACTCATGTCGGAATTCGGGAAGAAGAGCGGCAGGCTGCGTTCTCTTTGTGAACGCCCGATGAATCATATTCAGGGCCTGACTCCGGCTCACCTGGTGCATATCCCGGCGCTGGCCGAGAAGCTGCGGGTGGAACTGCTGGAGCCGGTGGAGAACAGTCTGGCCAAGTACGACTACCTTTTCAAGGAGCTGGACGGAGTTGACACAAAGATAAGAGAGGGCACGCTCCGCGCGGAATAGCAAAAGGCTGTTGGGTTGCCTCCGGGGTCAAGGTGGTCGGGAATTCTGTCGTATGGCCTTGGCCATTATTGATGAATGCTCAGATGAAACGGAAAAGGGAAATTTGAAGGACAAAGTCTGATGGACGATGGACAGAGGTAATATTCGGCGAGCCTCCGGCTCGCAGCAGGTCAAAGATTTGGTTGCAAAGCGTTTGCATGCGAACAAAGCGGGCGGAATTCTGCACTTTGTCCATCGTCCATTCGACTTTGTACTTTCTTATTGTCGGAGTAATATGGAAAAATAGGATGCCGATGTGTCATTCTCTAATTGTGAGATGGTTAGATTGCATTAACGGGAGTTAGCTGCTAGTCTTGGTGGCACGAGGGAGGCGGTATCACGGTGATGCCGAAATCTCCCCCTTAATTCCAAACTGAACGAGAGAGATGAAATACAGCATACTACTGACGGTTGCAGCAGTGGCATTTGCCTCCTGCTGCCAGCAGCAACAGCAGACCCCGCCCCCGGCTCCCGTGCCGCCTCCTGTCATCATTGAGAAGTAAAAGGCGGGCTCCGGCTCTGTTGTCGCTGGGCGCATTTGCCGGATTGGCAAGTGCGCTCACTTCTTTGTGCTTGCCAATCAGATGATTTTGTGATACAACCCCGCGCATGCGTATTTTTATCACCTCAATCATTGCCATGGCGGCGCTTGCCTCCTGTTCGCTGATGCCTGTACAGACCATCACCCGCAAGGAGCTGCTCACCCCCACCACCTATACTGCGGTGGATCCCACATCGTACACGGACATGATGTATTACGGTGCAGATAATACCTACGATTACTTCACCCGCAACAGCCTGCGCTACCGTGTGCTGCGCACGGAGAACGCCATGCCGGAATCCGGTCGCTTCACCTTCAACAACTGGCAGGGCGGCAAACTGTACCGTGATTGCCTGGTGGGTGCTGCGGTCAACTCGGTCATCCCCGGCCTTTCCGGTACCACGACGAATACCGCCACGACTCCCGCAACCAACACCTACCAGCCCAAGACTCAGACCGGGCAGAATATCCTGAACTGGTTGCAGAGCAAGTCTGCCAACGCTCAGTAAGAAACGAGTCGTCTATACACTTTACATACAACGGCAGAGGAAAAGCCTGAAGGGAAGGCTTTTTCTCTGTTTTTTTTGATTTGACGCTTGAAGTCAATAGTTTATAATCTCTCACACATGTGTTCCAAAGATTTGGGAGCCGTATGCAAGTCTCAAGCCTTTTGTGTTTTTCATGTTGACATGATGCGTTGGCAGGGGTATCATGCTCTGCATGAATGAAGAGGAAAAATCTACCCCTACCCGATTCCAGAAATCCGCATGCTGGATGGCACTCACCGGAGTGGCGCTGCTCGTTATCGTGGCTCTCATTATTGCGCTTTTGTTCGGTTTTGGTGCGTTATTCGTGCTGCTGGAGCCGGTGTTGCTGCCGGTGGTGCTGGCGGGGATTCTGGCCTATCTGCTTTCTCCCTGTGTGAGGTTTGTGCAGCGCTGGGTGAAGCCGCGTCTGGCGGCGGTGTTGCTGGTGATGCTGGGGTGCGGTATTCTGTTGACCGGGTTCGGGCTGACGATTGTTCCGCCGCTGGTGGAGCAGACGGGGGAGCTCATCAACAAGCGGGAGCAAATCCAGAATAGCGCGGTTGAAACCGGCAAGCATTATCTGGAGAACAACAGCCTGGTGCAGCGCGGGGTGGATATGCTGTACGGGAAAGTGCTCAAGGATGCCCGCAAGGCCGGCCTGCCGGAGGCTGATTATCAGGCGCTTTCGCAGGATGACTCCTATGCCGGAAAGCTGACTGCCATTCTGGAGTTCAACTCCAGCTACCTCACAGAGCAGCTGGTGGAGTGGCTTACTGCTGGTTCTCGGGCTCTTTCCGGCATGGGTATGTTTGTCATCGGAACTATCATGGTGCCGGTGTTCCTTTTCTATTTCCTGCTGGAGAGCAAGCAGATTGCGGATAATTGGCACACCATTCTCCCCCTGCAGAAGTCCGCGTTCCGCGAGGAGTTGGTACAGACGCTTCAGGAGATTAACAGCTACATCATCTCGTTCATCCGCGGTCAGATGCTGGTGAGCGTGGTGGATGCCATCATTCTGGCCATTGCGCTCAAAATACTGGGGCTGCCCTATGCCATTACCATCGCGGCCGTGGCGGCGGTGCTGGGTATCATTCCCTACATCGGTATGATCAGTACCTGGATTCCGGCCATGCTGATTGCCTGGTTCACCTGGCAGGATGTGACTCATCTGGTGATTGTTTCTGCCATTTTTGCCTGTGTCAGCCAGTTCGATGGCTGGGTGCTGCAACCGAAGATTGTGGGCAGTCGGGTGCGCATGCACGACCTCACCGTCATGTTCTCCGTATTGTTCTGGAGCTATGTCATCGGCGGTGTTGTGGGGGCGTTGTTGGCCGTGCCGCTCACCGCAGCCATCAAGGTCATTTTCGTCCGCTATGTCTGGTCCTCCTATACCACTGCGGAAACGGTGCAGAAAACACCTTCCGGGCCGCCTGAGGATTGAGACCGTGCGCAGTGTGTCATTTTTTCGTAACTCTTTCGTACAGGCTTGCCAAAGTGGCAAGCCTGTGTTACAATGCCGCACCCCGTATTCGCTACGGGGTTGCGTGAGGCGTGTAGTCAACAATTTTCCAGCATTATGATTAAGTGGATTCTGAATAAAATCGTGGGTTCCAAGAACCAGCGTGAGGTGCGCAAGCTCAAGCCGGTTGTGCGCCGGATTCTTGATATTGAGAAGTCCTGGGAGGGTAAGGATCGCGACTTCCTGGTCAGCAAGACTCGCGAGTGGCAGGCCTATCTGCACCGATTCACGCCGATGGATTTGCCGACACGCGGTGTGATTCTTTCCGCTTCATCCCAGCTGTTGGAGCAGGTGGCTGCCACCCTCAATACCCGTTTTGAATCCCTCAGCAAAGAATTTCCCAGGCTGCCCAAGGTTGAGGCAACGGCCGAATCCATCGAGGCCGCCAAGAAAGCCTGGGTGGAGATAGAGCCGAAGTTTGACCGCATGCGCTCCCGCTATCTGGAGGAAATCCTGCCGGAGGCCTTTGCCGTGGTCAAGAGCGGTGCGAAGCTGCTCTGCGGCAACGATGTGGATGTCTGCGGCACGCCCATTCGCTGGGATATGGTGCATTTCGAGGTGCAGCTGCTGGGTGGTATCGCCCTGCATCGCGGCTTCATCGCGGAAATGGCTACGGGTGAGGGTAAGACTCTCGTGGCCACGCTCCCGGTGTACCTGAACGCGCTCACCGGTCTGGGGGTGCACGTGGTGACGGTGAATGACTACCTGGCCCGCCGTGACTCCATGTGGATGGGTTCGCTCTTCTCCTTCCTCGGTCTGACCGTGGGCTGCATCCAGAGCATGATGCCCAGCGATTTACGCCGCCGCCAGTACCAGTGCGACATCACCTACGGCACCAACTCCGAGTTCGGTTTCGACTACCTGCGCGACAATGGTATGGCGACCAGCCGCGAGGCTCAGGTGCAGCGCGGGCACTACTTCGCCATCATCGACGAGGTGGACTCCATTCTGATTGACGAGGCTCGCACACCGCTCATCATCTCCGGCCCTGCCGTCATTGAGCGCGAGCAGCAGTATGATACCCTCAAGCCGCTCATTGAGAAAGTGGTGCGCAAGCAGATAGAGCTTTGTACCTCTCTCATGGAGCAGGCCAACAAACTGGCCAAGGAGGGAGATACGGAAGGCGCGGGCCGCTGTCTCTTCAAGGTGAAACTCGGTCAGCCCCGCAACCGCGCCTACATGCGCTCCCAGCAGGACCCCGAATTCCGCCGTATGGTGGAGAAATATGAACTCTTCCTCTATCAGGACCCCCGTAAGCTGGAGCTCTTCAAGCTCAAGGAGGAACTCTATTTCACCGTGGATGAAAAGACACACGATGCCGACCTCATGGAGAAGGGCCGCGAGATTATCAGCCCCGGCCATCCCGAGGCCTTTGTGCTGCCGGACATCGGCACGGAGTTCGTGAACATCGATGAGGATGAAACCCTCACCGAGCGAGAGAAAGAGGCTCGCAAGACAGCTCTGCTCAAGCGCCTGGATGAGACCGGTGCTCGCCTGCACACCACCAGCCAGCTGCTCAAGGCCTATACTATCTACGAAAAAGACGTGGAGTATGTGGTCAAGGATGACAAGGTGGTCATCATCGACCAGAACACCGGGCGTGAGATGCCGGGCCGCCGTTGGAGCGATGGACTGCACCAGGCGGTGGAAGCCAAGGAAGGGGTGGAAGTGGAGGCCGAGAACATGACCTACGCCACCATCACCATTCAGAACTACTTCCGTCTGTACCGCCGCCTGGCCGGCATGACCGGCACGGCTGAGACCGAGGCGGCCGAGTTCCATGACATCTACAAGCTGGACGTGCTGCCCATTCCCACCAACCGTCCCTGCATCCGCGAGGATGCAAACGACTTCATCTTCCGCAGCCGCCGCGAGAAGTACAACGCTGTGGTCGGCAAGATTGTGGAGCTGCACAAGAAGGGCCAGCCGGTGCTCATCGGTACGGCCAGCGTGGATGCCTCTGAGACGCTTTCCCGCATGCTCAAGTACGCCCGTGTGCCGCACGAGGTGCTGAACGCCAAGAACCACCAGCGCGAGGCTGAGATTATCGCCCGCGCCGGTCAGCGCGGCGCCGTGACGGTTTCCACCAATATGGCCGGTCGCGGTACCGATATCAAGCTCGGCGAGGGTGTTGCGGAGCTGGGCGGCCTTTTCGTGCTGGGCACAGAGCGCTATGAATCCCGCCGCATTGACCGCCAGTTGCGCGGCCGCTGCTCCCGCCAGGGAGACCCGGGCGCGTCCCAGTTCTTCCTGTCTTTCGAGGACGACCTGATGCGCAATTTCGGCGGCAGCGAACGCATGACCAAGATGATGGATCGCTTCGGCATGCAGGAGGGCGAGGCCGTGGAAAACCGCCTCATGAACCACATCATCGAGGGGGCTCAGAAGCGCGTGGAACAGCGCAACTACATGTGGCGTAAGCACGTGCTGGACTATGATGACGTCATGAACCAGCAGCGGCTCATTGTCTACGCCATGCGCAATGATGCCCTGCTGTGCGAGGAACCCCGCCAGATGCTCTACGACGCCCTCGTGGAAGGGGTCAATGCCAAGTGCGAAGTCTATCTCAATGAAGATGATACCGGCACTGTCCGCTATACCGATCTCCTTCAGTGGATTAACGCTACCTTCCCCATGGGGTGGAGCGAGAAGGAAGCCGACCTCAAGGGCAAGCGCCCGGAGGATGTGGCAGAAATCATCATCGCCAAGGTGCGTGAGATGTACGAGAAGAAGATTGCCGGTGAACGCGCCGACCGCGTGGATCAGATGGAGCGCTCCATCATGCTGCAGGCCATTGACAAGCTCTGGCAGCAGCACCTCACGGATATGGATGCCCTGCGCGAGGGTGTGCGTCTGCGCGCTCAGGGTCAGCGTGACCCGCTGGTGGAATACAAACGCGAGGCCTACGAGATTTTCGAGACGCTGATGAACAACATCAACTTCGAAATCCTCAATGGCATGTTCCGCTCCACCACCAACCTGTCTGCCTTCGAGGACTTCCTGGCCTCTCTGCCCGCCAGCAATGCCGAGGAAGAGGATTCCGACGTCATGGACATTCTGGGCAACGGCGATCTGCTGTCTGCTCTCCGCGAGCGTCTGACCGGACTTGCCCCCAAGGCTGCTGAGCCGGAGGATACTCTGCCTTTGCCGGGGATGCCGGAGCTCCCCGTCATGGGCGAATCCATCAGCGGTGCCATGGAAACCACCGTGCCCCGCAGTGAAAAGAAGATGGTGCTGCCCAAAAAGAAGAAGACCTTTGTCAACATCAAGCGCCCGGAGGGGGCCGGTGATTTGGTGATGGTTTCCCCGGAAATGATGCCCGCAGAGGATGACGGTGTCACCATCGGCTCCATTGATTCCGGGCACATGCCTGTGGCAGAGGAGGATGAAACTCCCCGTGCCTGATAATTCCCGTTAGTTAAGACGCCCATGAACGTTCGCTCCGCATTGGAATACGTCCCGTATTTCCGCGGGCGATTGTTCGTGGTGCACATCTCGGCGGCATTGCTGGATGCTGCCGAACTGGTGGATGCCCTGCTGGATGCGGACGCCCTGCACGAAATCGGCGTGCGCCTGGTGCTGGTGGCAGAGGGTGCGGATGCTTCCTCCCTGGTGCTGCGTGCCGGGGAGTGCGAGATGCACGCCGCACTGGCAGAGCTGTCCCTTGCCGCCGGAGAGCCGGCATTCGCCCGTGTGGCAGAGATTGTGGAGCGCCGACAGGTGGCGATTGTGCCTTCCGGCGTGTGCGGGCGCTATGATGAGGGCAGCGTGCGTCTGGCCGTTGCGCTGGGGGCGGATAAGTACATCTGCCTGATGGAATCCGGGGTGCCCCAGCTGGACGGGCAGCCTATTTTTGCCATACCGGAGCGCGATGTGGAGGCCCGTGCGGATGAATGCTCCTCCCCGGATGATTTGCGCGCGGCGGCGGCTGTTTGTCGGCGTGGTATTCCCCGTGTGCATCTGCTGGATGGGCTGCGGCGCGGGGTGCTGCTGGATGAGCTCTTCTCAGAGGAAGGTGTGGGCACCATGGTCCACACCGACTCCTACCGCGAAATCCGCCCGCTGCGCGAGGAGGATATCCCGGAGCTGCTCTCCATGATTGCCCGCTGCATGGTGGATTCCAAACTGGTGCACCGTTCCTACGAGAACATCCGCGATCACCTGGACAGCTATTACGTCTACACGCTGGATGGCACCATTGTCGGCTGCGTGGCGCTCTATCCCTACCCGCAGCATCATTGTGCCGAGCTGGGGTGCCTGTTCATCAAGAAAAACTACGAGGGCCACGGCTACGGCAAGGCCATGTGTCGCTTTGTGGAGACGCTTGCCCGGCAGCAGGGATTCGATAGCATCTTTGCCATTTCCCAGAGCGCCGTTGCCTATTTCCGCGACCGTCTCCACTATGCCCCCATGTCGCGCGAATCCCTTCCCCCGGAGCGTCGCGCCGTGCTGGAAGCCAGCGGGCGTGCTTCCGAGGTTTTCGGCTGCTCCCTCTGAATTGTTCTTTCGCGAACCTCAAGGCATGAATCGATTTACCTTTTGTCTCGCGCTTTTTGCGCTCTGTTTGTCGGGGCTGAACTCATGTCGGTTAGCTCTGCATACTCTGCCGGACTCTGTGGGGAAGCAGGAGTTTCATATGGCAGATGGTGATGAGGCAGAGGTTTTGTCCTGTGAGGGCGTGCTCTATGTGAAGGTAAAGGGGTGTTTTTCCCGCCCGCCCGTGGCATTGATGGAAGGCTATGATTTGAAATACGGCGATTGGAAATATATTCCAAAATCGAACAAAGAGACCGGTGAGAGTGAGCAGGTCTGTTATTTCTTTCCCATGGATGCAGAGATGGTGCGACTGTGGAATAACAAGAACAAGGGTAATACCGAGCTTCGTTTTGTCCGGTATCAGCCCGGGGTGCGGACGGAAGAGGAGATGCAGGCAGAGGTCTGTACCCGGGTGGCGAAAGGGCAGGTAGGTGGCTATGGCCCTCTCTTCAACCATATTCAGGAATCCGCGCTCAGGAAGAATTGGACTCACTATTCGTTGAAACCCATCTCTGTGCCCCTGGAAATGTTTGATGCTCTTTCTGCCATTCCGTTGACCGGTGCAGCACTCGGTGTCGCAGTCGTTGGTGCCCCTGTGTTTGTGGTTGCGACGGAACTGGGCAGGCAGATGCAGACGCCTCCCAAGACGGAGCAGGCCTCACCGCCACCCGCGACCGCTCCGTAACCACCGGAAAATTGTCTTTTTTTTTTTTTGTTTAATTGGAGAAAAAATTATAAAACCTAAACAAAAATTCTTTTCTGAAACGCTTGTACAGATGTAGGGCATGAAGCCCGGTACAACGAATATGAAAAGAGTATTACAACTGGTAATGGTAGCATGCGTGGCATGCTGTGTAGCCGCAGGACAAAAAGCAGAAGCCGCCGGCCTGCATCTGAACCTCGGAAACGCGGTGCAATTGTGCCTGGGTGACGGGCATCACCACGCGCATCATGGGCACCACGGCAAACAGGTAAAACACCGGCACGATAAAAAAGCGCATCACCACATGGACCGCCACGAACGCCGCTGCGCTGTCCATAGAAAGGAGAGCCGCAGGCATCGTCGATGACAGAGTCCGATTCTGAAACCGACCCGATTATCCCGACTCCTCGCAGCGCCTGATTGTTCCGTATGGCATGAACAATCAGGTGCTTTTTCATTGTGTTGAACACGTGATGAAAAGGATAAGTACAGTACAAGCGCAGGATAAGTGGAGTACAAGTGGAAAAATGATGTAAATGGTTTATATTTTATGATTAGTGTTGAAAAATGTGGCGAGTTGTGCTATAATCCCCCCATGCAGAAAGAGGACAAGTACCCTGATTTTTACGAGACTTATCTGTACGCTGCGGAGCCGGAGGTGACGGAGCGCGCGCTGTCCTGGGACATTGCGGTCGGGTTGCAGGCGGTGGATGGCCTGGAGGTGTCGGAATATCTGCGGGACGTAGCGGATGAGCACATCAGCGGCTACATCTCCATGGATGAGGTGCAGCAGCGCGTGGCCGCCTATTATGCAGAGCACGCCAACCGTAGTGAGGCTGCGCGGTCGGATGAGGCGGATAAAGTGGCGGCCAACATCGCAGCATTGCTCAACGAACCCGCCTTTCATTTCAGCCCGGCGGGGTTGGCATCCATCCACAAGCGCCTGTTTCACAACGTATTCAAATTTGCCGGGCAGATGCGTTCCTATAACATCACCAAGAAGGAATGGGTGCTGGAGGGGGATACCGTGCGCTATGCTCATGCTGCGGAGATTATCATGGCGCTGGACTACGACATGGAAAAAGAAAAACGCTTTTCGTTCAAGGGAATTTCTCAGGACGGGATGGTGGAGCATATCGCCCACTTTATTGCAGACATCTGGCAGGTGCATCCATTCCCGGAGGGGAACACCCGCAGCACCGCTGTGTTCTGCATCAAGTATCTGCGCTATCTGGGTTTTCGGGTGAACAATCTTCCGTTTGCCCACCACGCCCGCTATTTCCGCGATGCGCTGGTGCGGGCCAACTACAACAACACTCCTGCCGGTATTTGTGCGGATTACTCGTTCCTTATCAAGTTCTTCCGTAATCTTCTCCTGGGAGAGGAGCATGAGCTGAAGAGCCGTTTTCTCCATGTCCGTGCAGAGACGACAGGACAAGTGCAGGATATGCAGAGTGCAAGCGCAGGACAAGTAGCGGGACAAGTGACAGGACAAGTCAGCTCGCAGCCCGGGCCTTATGTGGAGGCGTTGTTACAGGCAGTAGGCGGCTCGTACCTTTCCGTGCGGGAGATGATGCTTGCCCTTCGCCTGAAAGGCCGCGATAACTTCCTGAAGAAATACCTGACCCCCGCATTGGAAGCCGGTTACCTCTGCATGCTTTATCCCGACAGCCCCCGGCATCCCCGCCAGAAATACCGCCTCACCCCGAAAGGCGCATTGTTGCTTTAAGCTCCGCTTTTGCTTTCTCCACTCAGCGCAGCGCGCTGAGTTCTTCACCCAAGTGCCCGGCAGGGCACTTTTCTTCACCATCGGCGTGAGCCGATTCTTCACCACGCCCGGCAGGGCGTTCTTCACCACGAGCGCAAGCGAGTTTTTATTGCAAGATGAAGAACAGGGCTTGCGCCCTGTGGCGAAGAAAAATGCCTGCGGCATTTGGGTGAAGAACGCGCTGCGCGCGTGGTGAAGAATTCCTGCCGTTGGCAGGGAATGGAGAGGGGCTACTGCCAATACCGCTTTGCCACGCTGCACAGCGTGGGCATGGTGTAGCGCGTGCGCAGCAGGCTCGCATCGCGGTGGCCCATTTCCAGCTGCAGCTCGGGCAGGTTGCGGAAATATGCCGCATGATAGGTGGCGAAGGTGTGGCGGCATACATCCGGCACCCAGCGCCGGAATCCCGCCGCGCGCCGCAGCGCACGCCATTTGCGCTGCCAGTCCCGCGGTATCGTGTAATCTTCCGTTCGGAGTCGCTCCGTGCGCCGCAGCGGCACCATGCGTCCGCCACC
>JAFUQZ010000006.1 GCA_017472085.1 Akkermansia sp.
TAGGCGGTGAGAATCAGAAAGCAAAGGTGAATGTGCCCCGCCGTGAGGACACGGAGGACGTGAATGAGATGTTGCGTCGTACATGGGACACGCCTACGCCCATGGTGCTGAATTATGACGATTTGGATTTCCTGCCGGAGAGGATTGAGCAACCGGATAAGTTGATTACTCTCGCATCAATGCCGTTGCTGGGGACGCCCACTCAGAATGCGGGTATGCCTTATTTCTTTGATGTGACGACTTCTTCGTACTCCCTGGCTACCAATGCCCGAACCGGCGGGCTCAAACAGGATCTCTGTCTCCTGTTCAATAAGGATAGTCTGAGAGGGACGGAGTTTGCTGCGCGGCATGACCAGGATTGTCCCATTGCTGAGGATAATGATATTCCCAGGGGTAGCGAACAGAAAATGCCCATCGGTTCCTGGCAGAATTTCCACGCCTATTATAACTGCTGGCCTGACGGTACCGCCAACGACGGCGACAATTTCACGGCTCGCCTTATTGGTGATGTGGAGGATTGCCACACCCGTATGAGCGGTGCTGCGTACAGAGAGGGAAGTCCCGGTTCTGTGGAGGGGAATCCGGAAAGTGTCAGTGATGGCGGGGTGGGCACGGTCTTTGAAGGGCGCTCCATGCTGGAGCAGGGTAGTAAAGCCGCCGGTTATGCGCGCACACCTGTCATGCTCGCCTACCTCTGCACGTTCGGCCTTGTGACCGAAGAGAACCTCAACGGGCTCTCTCTCGACAAAAAGAAAGTCTATGATTTAAGTGTCAGCTTTGCTCCCATGTTCCTGTGGTGGAATCCTTACAATGTGCCTATGCGTATTCGCGGCGGCCAGCTCTGGGCAGAGTCATTGCCCTACAAGGCAGCCATGATGGAAACCTATGCTTTCCCTCAGACTCGCACGCTGTCGGGATGGGATGACCTGATATGGGGTATTCGTGGTATTTCGAAAGCAGACCTTGGTGACGATTTCGGTGAATATTTCCAGGCTGCGGAAGGTAATCAGAATGGAGATATCGTGTTCAAACCCGGTGAAATCATGTTCTTCTCACCGGCCAAGGCACGTAAGGTGGAGAATTCCGGGCAGCCCAATCCCTGGGTGCCGGGGTATAATCCCAGCTCTGTTGCCGGTTACATGGCCAAGGTGTATTACCACGGAAAAGGCCTTAACTTCTACAGCACGCAGTATGGTGTCGCTACTGAGAACAACATTAACGAAGGTCACTTTAACCTGAAGATGCGCTTCTCCGTCACGCCGAATGAGGGGGCCATTCGCACTCATGGTGAGAGATATGCCCCGAATCATCCGGAGGCATTCACCCTTTTCAGCGGCTACAACGGCATGGGCTCCGGGTCGGCTGCCGGCGGTGGTGGCAGCAAACGAGGTCAGAGCCCGCATCGCGCTCTTCTGGGCTGGTACAGCCCCGAGGATAAGGGCCAGAACTATGTGTTCTGTGATCCGGAGCGCAATGATGCCATCTGGAGTGCAGATGGTTCTCAGAGTGATGATACGGTTCCTTACTTCATTGCGGCCGTGGGTGTCGTTCCCAAGTCAGCCAATGCCAATCTGGATGTTCGTATCTTCCCGGGGAAGGATTATCGCACCAAACTCTGGCAGCATTCCTCACCTGCATTCTGGGGAAGCATGATTGTCAAGCCGGACGATCAGCAGCGCCAGTACCACCCGTATCAGCTGGCTGCGTTGGATGTGGGTGGTGGCCTTAGTTCCTGCCCCATGGATTGTATCGGGAATAATGGTGTGTTCGGTGTCAATGATGGTGGCGAACAGGTCTCCTTCATCTCTGCGCTGGAGCTTCCGGTACATCCGCCGTTCTCTCTGGCCGGATTTGCCGGGATGCGCCTTCAGCCCGGCTGGTACAGAGCCTCCTCGGATGGTCAATATGCTACCCTGTCGGCCATGCGTCGCATGCAGTACCAGGCCGGTGTGCCCGGTGTGGGTATTGGCAACTCCTTTGCTGATCCCTGTATCGCTGCCGGGGATGTGTATACGTTCCACCGCAACAATATCCCGAACGTGGGTGGAAATGGGCAGGTGTTCGGTGATTTCTATGACCATGGCCTGTTGATAAATGATGCTCTGTGGGATCGCTGGTTCTGTTCCTCCGTTTCCGATATGCCGGAAGGTTCTCGCAAGGTGTTGGCCCGTGATACCCTGTCTGATTTCCTTTCCGGCAAGTCTGATCTGCCGGTGGCCCGATATCGGAAAGCAAATACTCCGTATAATGATTCGCAGGTGATTGCCCGCCTGATGGATGATGACGGTTGGAAGTATATTGCCCAATATCTGATGATAGATGGCGGATTCAATGTAAACTCCACCTCTGTGGAAGCCTGGACCGCAGTATTGCAGGGCTTGGCACGCCGCAAGCTGGTGATGAACGATGGCAACCGCCTCAAGGAGGTGGAAGCCGGAAAGGCCGATGATCAGGTTCTTTTCTCGCGCTTTATGCTTTCTACCACGGATAAGAGTGTGGATTCTCTGGGCGGCTACAGTATGAAACAGGGCTCCAGCCAGTTCCGTAACAACGCCGGCTTGCTTTCTGCCTGGGGCGAGGTGCGTAAGCTGGAGCCGGAGTCCATCCGTAAACTGGCAGAGGAAATGGTCAAGCAGGTGCGCAAGCGCGGGCCTTTCCTCAATATGTCCGATTTCATTAACCGTCGTCTGGAAACCGGTGGTGGCGAGCTGGCTCTCAAGGGGGCACTTCAGGCAGCCATTGATGCCACGGATGTCAATAAGGACTTCCAGGAAGTGAAGGTGAAAGCGCAGTCCGGCAATATGTATCAATTCCCGGAGGCTGAAAACGGCTCCATGTATACAGCTGCGCCCGGTTATCTGATTCAGAGTGACGTACTGGCTTCTCTGGGGAACATCCTGACTGTGCGTGATGATACCTTTACGGTTCGCTCTTACGGATGTGTGCGCAGCCCGCGCAATGCTATTCTGGCGCAGGCCTGGTGCGAGGCCGTGGTGCAGCGTACCATAGACTATGTGGATCCCGTTAATGTGCCTTCGGATGCAGAATACAAGCCGGATGGAGCCAAATCGAAAGGACTCAGCGAGGCCAACAAGGTGTTGGGTCGTCAGTTCCGCATCGTATCATTCAAGTGGCTCGACCTCTGGGATATCTGATGATGTTTTGCCCATGAATCAAAAACGCCGCTCTGAATGTTTCAGCGCGGCGTTTATTGAATGATGAGGGGTGAGAATCAGGCCGAGGGCTGCTGCTGGGTGATGCAGTGGATAGCGCCGCCTTCAATGACAAGACGGCGGGCATCGATACCGATAACCTGTTTGCCGGGGAAGCATTCGCGCAGAATGCCAAGAGCCCGGTCGTCCTCTTTATCCTGCATAAAGATAGGCACGATGACGGCGCCGTTGCAGATGAGGAAATTGGCGTAGCTGGCCGGCAGTTGTTCCAGCCGCCACCCCTGAGCAACCAGCGGTCGGGGCATGGGTAGAGGGATGATTTCTACCCGACTCCCACCGGGTGTGCGTAAATCCTGCAACCGCTCGTTGTTTTCTGCCAGATTGCGGTAGTGGGGGGAGTGAGAATCCGGTTCCACGATGGAAACGACGGCTTCCCGGTTGACGAATCGCACCATATCGTCAATGTGACCGTCCGTATCATCTCCCTCGATACCTTGACCCAGCCAGAATACATGCGTGGTTCCCAGCATGCGGTGCAATTCTGCTTCCATTTCTTTCTTGCTGCAGCCGGGATTACGGTTGGGATTGAGCAGAACGGCTTCCGTCGTGATAAGCAACCCCTCGCCGTTGCCTTCAATGGCACCGCCTTCCAGGAAAAACTCACTCTTTAATTGAGGAAGGTTCAGGCTTTCAGCCATGCGCTCCGGAATGGCATTGTCCAAATCCCACGGCGCGAACTTTCCACCCCAGGCATTGAACTTCCAGTTTGCCAACTGCTTGCTGCCGTCAGCGCGACGAGTAAAAATGGCGCCATGGTCTCGACACCATACATCGTTGGTCGGATGGTTATACAAGCGGTAGCGCTGCACTCCGCGCCCCTCCAGGAGTCGGCGTATGGCGTCATGCAGGGGCGCTGCTGCATTGATTCGAACCTCGGCCTGCGTTGCAATGGCTGCTGCGAGCTCTGCATAGCGCTCCAGCAGTTCATCCAAGCCTCCCTGCCAGAGATCCTGACGGTGCGGCCAGGACAGCCATACGGCATCCTGTTGTTCCCACTCGGCCGGCCAGCGCAGTTGAGCACCGCTCATTGTTTCCGTTGTCATGGTGTTCCGGCGGTTATTTTGTCAGGCGCAGTGTTGGGGCACATAGGGAGCGTCCAGAATATTGGCCATTTTCGGCAATCGGTAGAACTGCTCAATGCTGTCGTCCTCCTGTTTCCCGAATACCCCGGCTTCTATCAGATAAAAAACGATTTTTCCCACATCTCTGCCGTCATTGATTCCCCAGTACTGCAGCACGGCGCGGGCAAGCGGTCCGAACTCTTCCAGTGCAAGGTAGCAAACGCCCATGTACAACTCTTCTGCTGACAGATGCCTGTTTTCCTCCCCTTTCTTATACTGGTGAATGGCTGTATCCAGCGCCTGTCGAAGGAAATCGTATGCATCCGGCGCGAACTCATCATGTTTTCGCATGATGCTGTTGACGGCGTCTTCAAAACTGTGGGACATGCGCGTATATTAGCATGGAATTGCCCTGCGGGCAACTCCTATGCGTGTGTGTATGGGAATAGAAAATGCGCCGCATCCCGATAGGAATGCGGCGCAGAAAAGTTGTGGAGAGTGGCGCTTATTCGCCTTCGGCGGCAGCTTTGGCGGCTTCTGCCTCAGCCTTGTTTTCCGCGGTTTCCATCTCGCGCTTGAGGTCATCTATCGACACGGCAGCGGGGGCAGCATCAAAGGCTTTTACGGTGCCGATGTAGGAGCTCTCGCGGGCGGGAGCGTAAATCAGCTCGTAGGGATTGAAGTCCCGGAGGCCGGGAATGCCGGTCCATGCAAGGATTTTGGCTTCGCGCTTACTGTAGGCAGCCTCGTTTTCCACTGCCAGGTTGCAGGCGGTCTTGCCATCCTTGTTCACGGCGGCGGCATCAGCTCCAAGTGAAAGCAGAAGGGAAACCACCTTTTCATTGCCGCGCATGGCTGCGAGCATGAGGGGGGTGTAGCCGTTGCTGTCCTTCTGATTGATGTCCAGTCCCGCATCCGCCAGCAGAACGGCGGTGTAGGGCATGCCGCTCCAGGCTGCCCAGTGCAGGGCGGTGAAGCCGTCGCGATCCGTGGCTTTGGCATCGATGCCGGGAGTGGCCAGCAGGGAGCGCACGTAGTACAGGCGGGAGATGTCCTTGCTGAGGGCTTCCTGCGTGTTGTTGAAGTTGCAGTAGGCTGCCCACATGAGCGGTGTGCGGCCGGTGTTGTCCGGGTAGTTCACGAAGTTTTCCACCATGGACATGCCCAGGTTCATTTCCTTGATGAAGGTCTCGTCCTTGCCGTTGGTGACGGCGCCCTTGCGGATGATGGAGACGAGGGAGTCTGTGGGAGAGGTGTGTTCAAAGGGAACCATCGCCAGCTTGCAGAGATAGCCGAGGGTGGCCATCACGCAGACCAGGATGAACATATCCTTGAGGATGGGGCCCCACTGGGTCTTGGGAACCTCGTTCGCGGTTGTCGTATCGTTGTTGTCAGACATGGTATGAATGTTGGTTCCGGGTTATCAGGCTTCTGCGGTTTTTTCTTCGGTCGCCTTGGCGGCTTCCTCTGCGGCGGTATCTTTGGCTGCATCTTCCTCCGGGTGGTCAGACACGAAGCTGTCCTTGGTCAGGATGATGGCGATGGGGGAAATGAGGGCCATGCACAGATAGATAGTCCACATGAACTCCGGCGACTGCCAGAAGCTGATGTGCCCGGTGTCCATCTTGGCGGCAATGCCGTCAAAGCACAGGTAGGACACCAGCAGACCGCCCACCACGCCGTTCACGGGTTTGGCGATGAACATGGGCAGCGCGGAGAGCGACATGTAGGAGGCTACCTTGTCCTTGGGGGCCACTCGGGCCACGTATTCGGAGAATCGCGGGCTGAACAGCAGCTCGCCGGAGGCAAAGATGACAATCTGCAGGAAAATGGCCACAAAGTAGGCCTGCCCGATGGTCTCAATACCGGGGACGATGAAATACCACTGCGGCGGCACGGCCATGAGCACCAGAGAACAGGCAGAGATGGACATGCCGGAAATCATCAGCTTCACCGTGGAGAACTTGTTGAGAATGGGGATGATGAGAATCAGACCCGTGATGATGATGAACGGGTTGATGGAGTTCATGAAGCCCAGCTGGAAGTCATCACCGATGGTGCGCGTGTAGTACTGCGGCATGATGAGGAATTGCAGTGTGAATACCAGGCGCACGCCCAGTGTGAGCAGCAGGAACACGATGAGCTTCTGGAAAGCCTTTTCGCGGGCTACTTCGCCGATGAGCTGCAGCGGGCGGCGGGCGGCCGTCTCCTTGCGGTTGAGCTTTTCTTCCGGCACGGCATAGAAATCATCATCAATGAAGCGGGTGAAGATGAAGGCGATGACGTTGCAGCAGGTGCCGAAGTTGATGACCCACAACAGACCGTCCACATCACCCTGCCAGGCCAGCAGCGGATCCACAATGGCAAAGCCCGCCAGTAGTGCGCCGATATTCATGAACAGGTAGTAGAAGTTGAACCCGGTCGGTCGTGAGCGCAGCGTCGTGAAACGGCGGATGGAGGTGGAGATGCACGGGCTCATGAACGCCGTGCCGAAGGACATGATGCTGATGCCGGCCATCACAAAGTAGCGGGAGGAATCCTGCGAAAGTCCGCAGATTTCCGTGCCGAAATCAGTACCCATGCCCAGAATGACGCGACCGCCTATCAGCAGAATGAAGCCTATGAGGTAGGTGCGGCGCAGGCCGATGATATCGCAGATGGTACCCACGGCGAACACGAACATGGAGATGAAGAGTGTGTACATGCCCACCCAGTAGGGGGCATCCGCATCCTTGAATCCGCAGTACTTGTTCAGGAAAAGGGTGAATACGATGATGAGCGTGAAGTACGACAGGCCGTCAAAGAACTGAATGAAGTTCGTGAGCCAGAAATTCTTCCCGCAGTCCTTCAGCACGCCGAACTCCGAGAAGTATTTGACGAGCGGATTGGGCTTGGTGGTGGAACTACTCATTGTTTGCTGATGGGTGTTTTACTATGTGTGTGTCGGTGGGGGGATTTACTCCAGTACGGCGCCCTTGCTGGCATTGGTGGCGAGCTTGCGGTAGCGCTTGAGCCAATTGCCGTCGATTTCCTGCATGGTGGGCTGCCACACGGCGCGGCGGGCGGCAATCTCTTCATCGCTCAGTTCGGCGGTGATGCTGCGGTTGGGAATGTCGATGGAAATGATATCACCGTCTTTCAACAGGCCGATGAGTCCGCCCTCTGCTGCTTCCGGGGAGACATGGCCGATGCAGGCACCGTGGGTGGCGCCGGAGAAGCGACCGTCCGTGATGAGCGCTACGCAGTTGCCCAGTCCCTTGCCCATGATGTAGCTGGTGGGGGCAAGCATTTCCTGCATGCCGGGGCCGCCCTTGGGGCCTTCGTTGCGAATGACCACAACATCCCCGGGGTTCACCTTGTCGGACAGGATGCCGGCACAGGCATCCTCCTGGCTCTCGAAGATGACGGCAGGGCCGCGATGCACCAGCATTTCCGGCAGCACGCCGGCTTTCTTGACGATGGAGCCCTGTTCTGCCAGGTTGCCGAAGAGGACAGCCAGACCACCGTCTTTGGAGTAGGCGTTTTCCGGCTTGCGGATGACGGCTGCATCCTGTGTCTCCAACCCGGCTATCTGTTCGCCGAGCGTCTTGCCGCTCACAGTGGGTGTGTCCGTATTCAATGCGCCGGGAATGCGGCTGATTTCGGAAAGAATAGTCATGATGCCGCCGGCTCTCTTCACATCGTGCATGTGGTAGCGGGAACTGGGGGCTACCTTGCAGATGTTCGGGGTGCGTTTTGAGATTTCATCAATACGGTGCAGGTCGTAGTCCAGACCGGCTTCGGCGGCGAAAGCGAGGGTGTGCAGCACGGTGTTGGAAGAACCGCCCATGGCCATATCGCAGGCGAAGACGTTGTCGATGCTCTTTTCTGTGATGAGGTCGCGGGGCAGGGGACCGCCCTGTTTCGCCATTTCCACCGCGCGGCGGGCAGAGGCTTTCCAGAATTCCTTGCGCTCATCGGAAAGCGCCAGCAGAGTACCGTTGCCGGGCAGGGCCAGCCCCAGCACCTCACAAAGACAGTTCATGGAATTTGCGGTGAACATGCCGGAGCAGGAGCCGGCTCCCGGGCAGGCGTTGCACTCCACATAGTGCAGTTCTTCCTCGGTAATCTTGCCTGCGGTACAGGCGGCCACGGCCTCGAATACGCTGTTGAGATCCAGATCCTCACCGTTGCGCCCCTTGCCTACGGCCATGGGACCGCCGGAACAGAAAATGGTCGGTATGTTGCAGCGCAGCACGCCCATCACCATGCCGGGGACAATTTTATCGCAGTTCGGGATGCAGATGCAGGCATCAAACGCATGGGCGGAGAGCATGGTCTCCACGCTGTCGGCAATCAGCTCACGGCTGGCGAGGGAGAACTTCATCCCCTTGTGTGCCATGGCAATGCCATCGCATACACCGATGAGGTTGAACTCAATCGGCGTGCCGCCGGCCTTGCGAACCTCGGCCTTGATGAGTTCTGCCACCTTGTTGAGGTGGACGTGGCCGGGAACCACTTCGTTGAAAGAATTACAAATGGCGATAAACGGCTTGCGGATGTCTTCATCCGTCATACCCGTGGCACGCATCAGGCTGCGATGCGGTGCGCGCTCTCTTCCCAACTTGGTACGATCTGATAACATGGCGCGCGCATTGTATCACATTCATTCCCTGTTGGCGAGCAGAAAATTTTACAGCCATACACCCCTGTTTCGGCGTGTATGGCTGATAGATAAAACGTGACGGACGAATCAGTTGAAGAGCACGCGTACGGAGCCTTCCGCCCCCTTGGGCGCAATCCAGCCGCAGGAGCGCATGTTGTCATCCTCCTGCAGAAGTTTTTTCATGCCGGCTCGGAATTCGTTTTCATTAAAGGGAGACATCCACCCCTCGAATTCAAACTTGCCGCGATAGAAGGCATTTCTTGCTGCTTCCCAGAAATCAGCGCTGTTATGGAACACGAGATTCCTGTTAACGAAGTAGGTGGCGTGATTACTGCCGCTTTTCGGGAAAGGCGTTCTGTTCCAGGAATGAGTCCGGGACAGGTGGTTGTCGCAGACCAGGAAATAGCGGTGGTATTCTATGGTGTCTCCAGCATCGCCTCCTCGGGTAATGGGATCATCCCAGGTGGTATCCAGATGATACCATTCCCCGTTGTTCATCTGAATGATATTCCACGAGTGTGCCGTACCCCCCGCATGCCCGTTTACAATGTGGCAGGGAATGCCGCCCATTCGTGCCAACAGGTAGAAGGCTCGACTATGCGCCCAGCATGCCCCGCATTCATCAAGCAGCAAATCGGTAGCAAAATCCGAACCCTGCAAATCTGTTTTGTATTCCTTCACAATATAATCGTGGATGTTGACGAGGTGTTCAAACCGATTGCCATCGGACGGCCTCAGCTTTTTTGTCAGACGCTGCGCTTCTCTCAAGGCGCTCTTTTCGCGAGACGTCAGTTGATTTTCAAGCGCAGGATTGGTGTGTGCTGCCAGGATGCGGATGTAGGGAGGGTAATCCAGAGTTACAGTGCTTTTTCCTCCGGTATTGGAGATGCGGTATGTCCCGGAGTAATCACCCCAGTAGGAAGAGGTTACCATGTGGGCGGTGCTTCCCGAACAGCTGAACGAGAACGAGGGAATCAGGTTCATGGCCATGCTGTCCATCAGTTCATTGAACTGACTGATAGTAGAAATATGTTCGTTGGTGGAAATGGAAACTTTTTGCGATTCCGGTACTGTTGTGGAGCAACCTGAGAAAGCTATTGTTGAGGCTGATAGCAGAGATAGACAGCAGAAAATAAAGTTTTTGTTGTACATGAGTCGAGGTGCAAGGGGAGTACATTATCTCATTTAGAATGCGATGTCCAGCTTTATTTCATGGCAATAACCTTTTTTGACATTCGTTCGCGGAATACTCCTTAACGCATCCTTTTAATACAATCTGTTTATAATTAACGATAATTAAGTAAATATCATTCTAAATGCGATATGCTCCCACTTGGTTGGCCTATGAAATTACGTTTGCCTATATCTTTTCGTTCCGCTTTGTTTGCAGCTATCGCATGCTCGCAGTTATACAACTATACCCTTGCAGAATCACAGGTTTGGCCGTACACCGGCCCGACGAGTGCCAATGTGGTGATACGACCCACGAATCCTGAGACTGATGCCGCAGTGGAAATATCTACATGGTCTTCGTGTACTTATGTGGATTCCATCACTTTTGAATCGGGGGGGAAATATACATTTACCGTTGTTGGTTCTGACAATGATGATGGGAATGATTATACCGATTTGCCCGGTTATGGTGTGTTCGGTGACGGCGAGACGGATATAACCGTTATCGGTGGTAACTCAATGCTCAGTGATACATCTGTGAATATTATCGGCTTTGCCGATATCAATAAGCTTACGATTGATGGTGGTGCCGTTTTGAATATTGCTCCGGGTATATACATGAACGGCAATCAGACTCATGATCAGGCGGGTACGGAGTCCGGTGGACAGTTTCAGTACAGCTATGGTGTCAAAATCAAGGAGATTGAACTGGGAAATGGCACGTTGATGCTGGATAATGGTTCAGGCTATCTGTATGATAACAATGGTATGCCGTTTGACAGCGGAGAGTCGCTTGCTGCGGATGCCATCGGATACAGCGTCACGCTGACAGACCACAACGCCCGTTTCCAGATTGGCGGTAATGCTCGCACGGAGTGGCAGGTCATCAACGGTGAATCCAACGGCGAGTTTCACGATTTAACTATCGGGGGGAAAGCTTATGCGTTTGAGGTTGGAGAGCTCAGGGGAATCCGGCATCTGACGCTGGAGGGTGGTAATTTTCATTTCAGTCAGAGCTCTGCCGCCATACATGGCTGGCTTTTCATCGGGGGACAGAGTAATCTCTTGCTGGAAAGTGACAATATCATGGCTCAGGATTCCGGTTTGTTGTCGATTTCCGGCTCTCTGGATATAGGCACAACAACGCAGACGCTGTATGCTGAACACGCCTTGTCTCTCAAGGGCGGGGTTATTAAAGCCTCTGTCGGAGACGATGGTTCGGTGGGGTCACTTGTTTTCTCGCACGAGGATGCTGTCATATCCTATGTTGGTTCCCGTAATCAGATTGGGGCCGCTATCAACGATGGAACTTCTCTGAACTTCGGTGCCAATGCCCTTCACTTTTTCGGAGGTAATTACAGTAGAGCCTCATCTCAGTCGAGCTTGAATTCCGTTGGTAACACCGCTAATGTGCTGACGGTATCCGGCCCTCTCATTGGCGAAGGTGATTTGATTTTTGAAGGTGATGGCAAAGTGGAGCTGACATGCGCCAGTCTGGATTTCTCGGGCAATGTTTTTGTCCGGGGGGCGGCGGTATTGATTGCATCGCATCAGGAGGCTCTCATCAATGCTGCTTCTGTGACTGTTGAATCGGGGGCATCGTTGGGTACATCTATGGATGGAGAGAGTTTGACTCTGAGGGGGGATGTCTATCTGAACGATGGTGCCATTCTGCATTTTGATACCTTGCAATCGGCCATCTCCATAGAGCAGCAGGAGGGCGCATGGGTGTCTGTCATTGACCCCGATAAGGCCGGTATCATCACCTCCGGTAAGTTTACCGCCGGTGCATCGCTGACTCTCTCTCTGGATGAACGCCCGGATGCGGTGAATACGTATGTTTTGCTGAAAGGCACAGAGGCTTCCTCATTCAGCGGAAGCCTGACTTTACTCATAGGCGGACGGGAAATCAATGCCGGGCATTATTCTTATGAGGTGAAGGGGTATGGTGAGAATGCCGCTTTGATTTTATACACGCAGATGGGCGATGTGTGGACGGGGCAAGCGGGGAATGTCTGGTCTGCCGCGGACAGTTCAACTCACGCCAGTTGGACAAATAATTCCTATTCTGACGAAAATGCTGCCATTTTCAACCTCACGCACTATCACAACGGATTGGATGCGCCTGATGGTAAGGTTGTCATTTCCGGCAAGGTCAGCCCTCTGGGTGGTATCTATTTGTTCACAGACCCGGGAGAAACTTATGAGTTTACAGCCCGGGACGCAGAGAGCGGTATCGAGAATACATTCATCGTTAAGCGAGGTTCGGATAGTGCTGTGTTCAAGGGGGTCAGCGCGACCGGAATGGATAGCGTCCGGGTTGAGGCCGGGACGCTGAACCTCAAGGATAAAGCAACGATTGAATACGTAGGTGATATTATTGCAGAAGTATCCGGTTCAATACAGCTGGACGGCGCTTCGGAGATAATGAATGAAGATGGTACTGCCGGCCTTGTCAATATGGAGGGTGAAACGGCGACTCTGCAGGGGATTCATCTGACCGGAACAAGGCTTTCCGGGACCGAAGGAAATGAGGGGTATGTCAACAATGCTGTTATCCGGGGATACGAACTTGAATCCGTATCCCTGGCCGGCAACGGGGAATTGCATGATGTACAGATTGCCGATGGCGTTGAGATTTCCGGCGGTTCATACAAACTTTTCGGCATGTTGACATTTAACAGTACGCTGGTAAATTCCGGCGCTATTTCGTTTGATGAAAATGCCGTTATCAATATTGGCTCGTTGAAACCCGGAAGTGGTACGGATTCCTCATATACCCTTATTTCCGGTGGGAAGATTGAGGGGTGGCAGAATATGAGCCTGGAGAGGTTCTGTTACCACGGTGTTGCGCTTAATGCTCTGAAACAGACCCCTGGGCTGAATGTGACGACTGATGGTGAATTGACGCTTACGCTCAACGGTATAGCGCCCATTATCTGGGATGCTGACTGGGGGATTGACAAAGTTCCGGTGTTTGGCGCCGTGTATGGCGGGAGTGTGCAATACCTGCACCATCCTCATGACCAGCTCGGTTCTCTTTATCTCTACAGCAACATCGTTGAGGGCGGTCAGGAAGATTGCACTGTTATGGTGGTTAGTAAAGGAGCCGGCCAGACATCTGGTTCGTCTGCAATGGCCGGTGAATGGCGGGGGGCGTCAACTACTGAGGAAAAGCCTGTGGATCACTGGATTCTGGATGAGGGGGCCAATTATCAAATCAAGGCAGCCGGTGCGTTTGAGCTTGCGAATAACGGTTACCATTACTATGGTGACAGTCACCTTTATATCAACGGCAGTTGTGATCGGACAGATGTGGAAGTCTATGGTGGCAGTTACAATGTTGCTCAGACAGGAGATGCCTATCTGACGATTGAAGCCGGTACCTATGATGTCATCAGCGGTGCTTCCTGCAATGCTGATTTGACCGGTAATGTGCATCTGCATCTGAAAGGAGGAGCTATCAATGCCGGAGCTTCTTATGAGACAATTACTTCTGTCCTTGCGGCTGGTAAGGACGGAGCGGTGGATGGTCATGCCGATGTATATCTGGGGAGCGGATTCCGTTTTGTCGATTCTGACGGTAACAATAGCCCCCTTGCCTGTATAGATGGGTCCGACGTATCGGGCGTCAGCATTTTGCATTTTACCGATGGGGTGAGATATGATCACCTCAGTGGAATGAATGCTGTTATAGCCATAGAATCAGTGAACGGGAGTGCAAATTATGATTATCCTGATGGGTATGATGGTTTTCATGGTTATTATACTACGATAGAAATTAAGGGATTTGACCGCATTGAACTTGCGGAAGGGGCTCATGTGGCCATTCAGTCCTGCCGTTTCAACGTTGATAAAGACATCACGATAAGCGGTCATGGTACAGTTCAGCTGGTAGACCCCCGCATCATTCCCAACTCCATGGGCGTTCCATCCCCTTTTGATGAGAAGGAGAGTGAACAGTGGCACGCGCTTTATACGCCGGATCGCGATATCATCGTCACGAATCGTGCCACGCTGCATGTTTCTACTCGTTACGTGACTGCTTGGAATGCCTCCCCGGCTAACCGGGACTGGATCCTGGTGGCAGACACCGGAACCCTGGATATGACCGGGTGGATGGCCGGCTCCATTTCGTCTTCGTTTTTGATGAACGTGGCATTGGAGGGCGATGGCTCGGAGGGCCGGGGGGCTCTGTACAAAGGAGTATCCGTGGATGATGTGGATACCTCCGGTATTCCGCAGTTTCCCACGATTAAGCTGACGGGTAATGCGTCTATTGGCATTGAATCGGGGGCTATGCCTCTTTATCTTCGCGGAGCTAATAATGTATACAACAACACGGCAGATGGTACTACGACCGATGATTATCTCGGTGATTATGATATGAGCTACCTGAATCTGTGTGACGATGAAAGCGGGAAGCATTATACCCTGACTCTGGTTGGTGGGGGAATTCTGGGGCTGGACAATACCACTATCGACGGCGGTACCATCAATGTGGTCAGTGGTACACTTCGTACCATTAATTCACCGGATTTCCGGGGGACTCACCATGTGACTTCCGGTCGAACGACGGATCTTGTCCTTTCTCCAACCGGAAGCCTTTATACTGACCTGAACAACGGCGCTACTGATCTATCCGCCGCCTTGCAGGGAGGTGTGCAGACGCTGCAGATGGCTTCGCTCTCCGGTGAAGGCGGTGTGGATTTGTCTGACTTCGGTATCAATAATCTGGAACTGCTGGTTGAGAAAAGTACGTTCTATGATGAGTTCATGGACTCCGATAACAGCTATTGGAACAGCTCCGGCTATGGCTATGCTGTCTATAGCGGTGATATTGTCGGTGATGGTGATTCCACCGTTTCCAAGTCCGGTACCGGGGTGCAGTATTTTACCGGTTCCAATAGTGATTATGGCTATGCAATGGATGATACCAGATATGGCGGCACCTATATTTCTGCCGGTACGTTGTATTGCATCGGTACATCTGATTTTGATGCTTCAACGGCAGATGCTTTCGTGCGTGGTATAACCCGGGTGGATAACGGTGTTATCGGTGCAGGGGATGTGCATTGGACGGGGTATACGTACAATGGGATTACTAATGAAGGCCGACTCTATCTCAGTGATGGAGTTCGCATCCTTAACTCCGGTTCCTACTTTGTCAATACGGGTGCCGGTGCAGATGCCGGGCTGCCTCGCAACATGATTATCGGTGTGGAAGCTCAGGCCAATGGCTCTGCGTTGGATTCCGTCCTTTATCAGGAAACCAGGACGATTAATCGTGTGAAGTGTGTTCTGATAGACACAACCCGGGACAATATTCTTTCCGTTGGTGGTTTTTATGCTGACGGAACGGTGTATCAGGCCGGTTCGATTATTGATTCAACCAAAGGTGGGGTGTATGTGGCTTGTGCGCTACTGGAGTCAACTCCCGGGTTGAGCGCTCAGACCTGCACTTATAGTTTCAATGGCACAGAGTGCACGCTGATAGATACGCATAATCTGAGTAGTTTGTCGGTCAATGGTTTCTATCTGGATGGCACTTTGTATAAGGCGGGAGACCCCATCGATCGCAATAAGCAGCTTTACGTGGCTACAGCAGATATTGCCGGTGCTACGGTGAACGGATTGAACCTCAGTGGCTACAATGAGGCTGCCTGGAGCGGTGGCCTCAGCGATGGTGATGGTGGAGCATCAAATCTGGTGAAGGAGGCCGGTGGTACTCTGACTCTTGACCAGGAGACCTCTTTCTCCGGCTATACGCTGGTGAAAGGGGGTACCCTCAACCTGCGCGGATGGGCGACTCTGGGTACCACGACTGCGGGGATGGTGACCATGGAGAAGGGCACCTCTCTGAAGCTTTCATACGATGCAACCTACACTACGGCCGGATATGATGTTGCCCTGGAGGTAATGAAAACCGGAACGGTCAATGAGACCGAGGAAATGAGCAATGATATGACCCTCACCGGACGAGGTGATGCCCGTTGGCTCAACGCAGGAGAAGGTACAGACAGCGAATCTGCAGCGCTAATCTCCGATGTTGGCGCTGCTGTGACTTTCTCCCTTTCCGGTGAGCTGACCGGTGACGGAAACGTGTTGCATAGCGGTGAAGGCAAGACGATTATCTCGAATACCAATTCCTATACTCTGGGGACTACGGTGACACGTGGCACGGTGGAGGTGCAGACGGCCACCGGTCTGGGCACAACTGCTGAGGGTGGGCACGCGATGCTGGATACCCGGAGCGGTTCTCTGGTTCAGTTTACCGGGGATGGCGCCACGACGGTCCTGGCGGCAGATTGCCACGGTATCGGTAGTGATGGTGTTGCATTTGAAGGTAACAGCATTGAGGGCAAGATTGAGCTCGGTACCGTTTCCGGTAATGATACCACGCTGGCAATGCGTGGTAATGGTTATTGGGCAGAGGACACACGCCTGATGAATGAGGAAAGCTCGCTTGTATTCTCCGGTGAGGCTGCAACCAATGTAGCTAATGGTGATGGAAACGGAGCGGGGGTGATTCATGGTTCCGGTATGCTTGCCGTGTCGGATGTGGATGCTTCTCTGGATCATGCAGAACACCATCATCTGGAAGTGCAGTTTGCTGCTATGGATAACTTCTCCGGCAATATCACGGTTGAAGGCACAGAGGCTGTCTTGCGTGTTACGGATTCCGTCAACGCATCGTCCGGTAATGTTCTTACCGGGAATAACATTCATATCTCCGGCGAGGGTGCCACCCTGGATTTGGCGTCCGATGGCAATACTCGCGTTGAGATTGCCTCCGGCAAGGAGCTCGCCTTTACCTCCACCGGTGCCATGAAGGATGCTGCTTCAGCTGTCTTGAAATCCAACGCGGTAGTTGTTACCGGTGGAGGCACACTCTCTGTGGCTCACGATAATACACATTTCGAGTTTGCTGACTTGGAAACCATGGAGAAGGAAACCGCCTTCTCCCTGACGGAGGAAGTGATGCCTACATACGAATCCAAAGTGTATGCTCATGCAAGCTATGGAGACACGATCGGGCAAACAGTCAGTCGCTATGACTATCACTACGATGAGAATATTGGGTTGAATCAGACTGCCGTGGCCACGATACAGACCTCTGATTTGACGCTTGAAGCAGGCTCATCCTATGTCGAAAAAGATGGCCATGTCAGTGTGGGAAATGGCATTTTGACTCTTGATGCTTCTCATGGGCTTATTCGGCTGGATGCCGTTGTTAATAATCAAGATAGCCTTATCGATGGGGCTCGGCGTCAGTTGGTTCTCTTTTCTGACGTGGCCGGTATTTCTTTCTCCGGTTATGAGGTCGGCTACGGCACAGTGGAAGCCGGGCGCATAGAAAGCGGGGAAGATATGGTCTATGCTTTTGCAGCCAAGGATTTCTTTTATGAGGATGAAATGAAGAATCCGCATGTGATTGATCCTGCCTATACTGTCCTTGTTTATGATGCCGGCGCCGGAATTGTTTATCTGGACACTGTTCCGGAACCGTCCGGAACAATGTTAAGTGTCCTGATGCTGACGGCACTGGCTGCTCGTCGCAGAAGAAAATAAAGGCCCGTTGGGTTGGGTCTTGTTCCCGCATATACGGCGGCGCATCTGTTTGATTCAGATGCGCCGCGTTTTCTGCTGTCTCTGTCAATTAGTTCTAATTTCTTGCAGTCGCAGAAGTCTGTGCTAATAATGATGCCATGGAAATTCTGGTGTCAATCGGGCTTTTGGTTGCAGTCCTGGCATGGATAGTATCTGTGTATAATCGTTTGTTTCACCTGCGCAACGAGGTGCGGGGCGCGTGGAAACAATGGGTGCTGGCCGCTCGGAATCGTAATGAGCAACTGGATGATTTTGCCTCTGCATTTGCCGGAGTGTTGCCGCAGGAAAACCTGACTCCGGGGCGTATTCTTCACCTGGGACTCGCCTCACAGCAATTTCTGCGCGAGCTGGATGAACCGCGCTGGGGGGTGGATGGAGAAGAGTTTATGCCCCGTTCGGAATGGCTGTTGCAGCGAGCTCTGCATGATTCCGTGGATGAGGTGGAGCATACGCCGCAGTTGCAATCGCATCAGCACTTGCAGCAGCTCTGCGGGCTCATGTCCATGGCTCTCTACCAGCAGGAGCACCGTACCCGCCTTTTCAATCGTGCGGCGCAGGAATACAACTCCGCGCTTGTCACTCCGGGCGGTCGCGCCCTCGCCTCTGTCTTCGGTTTTCGTCCCTCCGGCTCTCTGGAAGCGCCCGACGGACATACTGATGAGCGGGGATAGGCCACTTCACCGTCGCCTTGCCAGCTCACTTTCGTAGGTGCGGCCCAGGGCGTCTGCATGTCGGTTCACCCATTGGCTCAGGGGGCGAATGCCGATACCGCTGCCGGGGACTGCAAGCCGGTTTTCGCAGAGTCCGCGTATTTCGTCCCGTGTGAGCATGATGTCGTTCATGAAATATCCCAGCACAGAGGTGGCGGCATAGCCGATGCTGCCCGGCACAGGCAGAATGAAGCGCCGGATTCCCATCGCGTGTGCGAGCAGTTTCCACAGTTCGCGGAAGCTGTACCGCTCTGTTCCGGTGGCATGGATAATGCGATGTTGTGCTGTTTGCTCGGCTTCATCCAGTGCGGCTTCGGCAAAATCCTGTACATGGAGTGGCTGCAGTTCATAATTGCCCCATCCGAATGTTGCAACGGCGGGCAGGTGCCTCAGACTCCACGCCATGTTGTTGATGAGGATGGATTCCTGCGCGCTGTCTCCGAACAATACTGCCGGACGCAGGATGCTGTGTGGTAGGCCGCTGGCCTCCAATGCTGCCTCCAGTTCTGCTTTTCCCCGGAAATAGGGCAGGGCGCTTGTCGCATCCGGACAGGTGATGCTCGTGTGGATGGTACGCCCGACTCCTGCCTGTTGCGCGGCAGCAAAGAGAGAATGTGTGTTCCGAACCGCTTCTTCGTGACTGAATGCGGCGTGTTTACCTCCCCCGTAGCTGAAGCGTACCCAATAGGTGTTAATCAGCACGTCTACCCCGGCCAGCACGCACTCTTTCGTACTCCAGGGCATCGGGCGTAATTCCCATCCCTCCGGATTGCCCAGTCTCCCGGCTGAATTGGTCAGCCCTACCACCCGCCAGCCCCTTCGCCGGGCTTCCTGTGCTATGTAGCGCCCGCTGTATCCCAACACTCCTGTAATTGCTATTGTTTTCATATTTCTGAAAAGAGAGAAATCATAAGATAAATAAAAAGTTGAGTTATAATTTTGCGATGAGCCCGAGAAGTTTTCCTCCCATGAGCGCGGCTTTGCGAAAGATGGAGGTAGGGTAGCGCCGGGCGGCATCTGCCACATTTTCGGCAGTACTGAGCAGCTCCTGCATGGCTTCCATGCGAGTGGCAGTAAAATCATCGCCTTCATCTTTTGCCGCGCGCAGACATTCATTCACCGCTGCGACCGCTCCCTCGGTTTCGCGGCGACGGCGTTCTTCCAGAATTCGGCGGGCCATTTCCCACACATCTGCCACCGCTACATAGAAAGTGCGGCGGTCTCCGGCCTTACTCTCTCTCTCCACCAGCCGAAACTGCTCGAGTTCCTTCAGACTGGTGGACACATTGGAACGAGCCAACTCCAGCGCTCCACAGATATCCTCCGCATTGACCGCCTCTCTGCACAGATACAGATAACCATGCACCATGGCGGTAGAACGGGAAATACCCCAGCGGGTTCCCATTTCTCCCCACCGGCGAATGAAACGCCTCTGTGTCGCTGTTATCTGCATGCCCATATTTTCTGAAAATTCAGAAAATTGTCAAGCATAAACGTATTAGATGATATTTTTTTTGCGTACGTACGCGCGTGCGACGCACAAAGGAGCTGTGTGTATCGGAAGAGGTAAGGTGCATGCAGACGTCTGCAAAAACTTCATCATTCCCACCACCGAAACAAAAAACAGATTTTTTTCATTTTGCATAACACGGTGA
>JAFUQZ010000030.1 GCA_017472085.1 Akkermansia sp.
AGCTTGTAAGTCCACAGCTCGGCGGCATACCCACATTCGCATGGCTTCATGCAAGCAATGTGAGTAATCCAAGCCTTATCCTCATCGGTTATTTCTGTCTTTCTACCTCGACCGGGTGCATCGTACAAGGCATAGCTTAAACCTTGTTTTTCAAACTTCGACAGGGTTAGCAGGACTGTATTCTTGTGAACATCTAAAGATTCCGCGATACACTCTATAGACTTTCCCTCATAGCGAAGTTTGAGAGTTTTTGCCCGAGTTACCACTTGGTATGATTCTGTGCGAGCTCGACAGATTTTCTCTATTTCGGCTAAATCTTCAGGACTGATTTCGGTCTTTATCATGGCTGATGCTTTATTATAGCATCTTTTTGCATTAATGTCTAGTTATTTATCGGACGTTATACTAGGCTGAGTTCTGACTTATAGAGTCTTGTAGGGTCTTGTAGAGTCTTATAGGGTCTTGTAGGGTCTTGTAGGGTCTTGTGCAGACAACAAGTCCTTGAACCAGATGGTGAGGTTCACGAAATTGGGCACAATCTCAATCTTGGGCTCGGGTAGACCTTGCTCGCGACAGCTTTGCATGATGAGGGAGACGGCCTATGATAGTTAAAATAGGTGCGTCATATTACGTGCGAAACACAAAAAAAACGGAGTTTGCACACAGGCGTCTATTGACAATAAGGTAAAGGTAAGGTATGATTCCCTTATACCAAATGCTATGCTAGTCAACTTTTCATATACAAATTACAAGGCTTACTTGCAGCCTACAGAGTTTTCGATGGTTGCGGGGAGGTTCAGGACGCACAGCTCATCGCTCATGGAGATACCAGGAGAGCGTTATGCAAAGTTGTTGCCTATAACAGCGATTTATGGGGGCAACGCATCCGGAAAATCAACATTTGTCCATGCGATGAAATGCCTTCGTCGCATCATATTGATGGGGACAGTAGACCATGTAGAGCCTCATTTGTTCTCTCCGGAAGGAAAAACGGCACCGACTACGTTTAAGTGTGCTTTCGCCACAGAGGGACGAGTCATGGAATACCGAATCGAAGTTTTCTCCGGAAAGATCATCAGAGAAGAACTGATTGATGCCACCAAAGGGCGAAATAAGTGCATCTTTGACAGACGCCCCGGGGAGGTATGCGCTATCGGTATAGACATAGCAGATAATTGCCCTGAAGAAGAACTCAAATATGCCGTCAAAATGGGAACCTCCTTACCTGACAAGGAGGTGTTTATGACGACAATTATGAAATTGCAGGTTTCCGCATTTCTGGCGGATGCCGAGCTTTGCCACAAGTGGTTCGCGGAAACGTTGTGCATCATAGAGGCCGATAGCCGCCGTGTAGGCCTTGGATTGGATCTCCTGACTCAATTAAGCAGCTATTCCTCTGCGTTGGCAGATGCTGATACTGGCGTTGAGAAGCTACAGTTCCACGAGGTAGATACAAACATTGAGGATATGGTATCTCTGCACATTTTGTCAGAGTTTAAGAACTCTGATACCAACGTGCTTGTAGTCCCCAATGACCATTCTATGCTTCTTGTTAAGGAGGATACAGGAATCAAGGCTATTAAATGCTATTCTGCATACAGCGCAGCGGATGGAACGGAAACCATCATTCCTTTGGCTAAAGAAAGTGATGGTACCCGCCGTTACCTGCATCTGCTGCCCATACTTCTGGATAAGCAGCGTGATAGGGTTTACCTTGTGGATGAGTTAGACAGAAGTCTTCACACCACACTTTCCCGCTCACTTATCAGGAGCTTCAGACGCATTGTGGAGAGAAAAGAACGTAAACTCCAACTCATCTTTACCACCCACGATGTCATCCTTATGGAAGGGGATAACCTTCGTAAAGACGAAATATGGGTAACAGAGAGAGACGAGGTTCATCAGGCACATCTTATCTCTATGGCAGAGTACAAGGATATCCGACCGGATAATCAACTGCGTAAAAGCTATCTTGAGGGAAGAATGGGCGGTCTGCCCAACATGAATTGCTGCGTATGAGCAACTACAGAAGAATTCAGGATAGAAGCCGATATCGTAAAAGCTTCTTCTTCGTGACAGAGGGAGAAGCATCTGAGGAGGCTTATCTGAAAATTGTCTGGAACAGACTGGGATTGCGAGAGTATTGTAACGCTCGTTTTTGCCACGAAAAATCGAGCATACCCGCGATGTTGGCTACTGCTAAGAAGGTAGAAAAAGACACCTCATTCAATCCTCGTAAAGGGGATGAATTGTGGATTATTCTTGATTACGATGAGCAATGCCATTTTCCGGAACAATTTAAGGAGTTGGCCTCTTGGGAAGAAGAGAAACCATACAGGCATGTAGCAATCTCTTCGCCGAGGTTTGAATACTGGCTGCTCATGCATCTGGACGAGCAACCCAGTAAAGACAAATGCAAGAGCGATGATTATATGCAGCAAAGAATTCCCAATTTCAAGAAGCTGCCCATAGGAACAACTGTTATCACACAACCCAGAATTCTCACCGCAATGAAACGAGCAAACTCAACCGCCATTCCCTCCTGTGATACACCCTCCATCACAGGTAGTGGTCTCGGGCAGTTGATACTTCGCCTCTCCCAACAAAAATAGGCTCCCGAAAACTCGTAATAAAAACCTATTCAACGCGATACCACAGGGGCAAACAACGCCCCGAACAAAGAAGCATAACGCTCTGATGAAAGTCACCTTATGCTCGAAGCTAAACTTAAATTCATCGAGATTCTCCGAGAGGCATGATGTTCGGTTGAAAAATACTCCAGCCTCCGTTTTTTCGGAGAAAAAACTTCGGCTTGGCAAGCCTTTTGGTTTGCCAAGCCAAAGCTTTTTATGAAGCGAAGCGAAATAAAAATGAGTGAGAGGAATCTCTGTAACGAGTAAAGATGTTTTGAATTGATAAACTGCACAGAACCAACTGTTTAAGTTTCATTTTCACCGCGTGACAACCTAAAATGAAACATCTGATGCGTTACGCGGAGTGCATTTCGTTCGTGCGCTGCTTGTCTAAGTCTCATGGTGGGGCAGAATGGAAAGGATGCTGGTGTTGGTTCTTTGGAAGGTAAGAGTTGTGGAGATATGACTCCGTAAGATACAACAAGCCCGGGACGGCGAACATCCCAGGCTTGTTAACGGATAAGAAGGAATGGGGGTTATTTGCGGTGGCGGCGGGCAGCCAAACCACAGAGAACCAGCAGGGAAAGGGTGGCGGTGGTGGGCTCGGGGACTGCTGCAGACAGTTCGCTGTATTTACGAGTGGTTTCGTTACCGTCTGCGTCTCGCAGCGTGATGATGGTGTCGCTCGTAAAACCATCCTTCCCCCAGGTAGCATCTACATAATTGACGAACATCTTATCTTGCTGCAAGTAACGGAAGTCTGTTGACGTATCACCATCTGCAAGGGGAGAATCAATCAGCAGAACCAGGTTCACATCGTACAGCTCAAAGTTGCCGCCCATTAAATCCACGGAACTGCCCAGGGGCAGGATGACTTCCGAATTGTCATCCAGATACATGTACTCTGTCTTCACATTTCCGTCTATCATTAAGCTGCCGCCCCAGATTTCAACGGCTTCTGTATAGCTGTCGTCGCTCAGAGAAAGAGAGCAACCCTCGTTAATGAACAGTCGGCCATTAATTGTACCGTTATTCTCGATGTACCCATCGGTAGCGGTGCCCGCCAGAGACATAAAGTCGTAGCATTCTGGGTCATCTTCATCCGGTAGATCGTTCATGGTGCCATTATTAACGAGCCAGCCATTATAAATGTATATCTGATTGGCATTCACGATGCCGTTATTGGTCATGCTGCCTGTAGAGCTCTCGCTGCCAATGGTTAGGCTGAGGTGGCAAGGATACTATGGATGGTGAGCATGGGCATAAGTGCTTATTCAGAATGAGAGAAGGTCGCCGTCTCAATATCTACAGAGTTCTTCTCCGAAAAGCATAAAGCACCAATTGACAGGAGTCGCTATGACGGAAAGCGGAATATCTGCAACCTCTGCCATCAACCGCAGAGGCTGTATTGCGGTGTTACTACGATAGTGCAGCTGCTCAGCTCCATCGCCGCAAGGCAGAGGGCTGCGGTGGCGTGGATTCGGGGGATGCGGGGCAGGGGCATTATATTTTCGGATGTTTGGGGGCGTTTCGTTCCACAATGGCTCGCAGCTCCTCCAGCAGCTTATCTTCCAGCAGCCAGCGGTTGCTCATTTCTCCTGTGGAGGTGATGGCGTGAATGTTGAACTCTCGCCTTTCTCCGTTAAAAGTCAAGACCAGTTCAGGTGAAGAATACATTGTCCTTTTGCCGACTCGTTTGTGCCCGCCTGTTCTGCGTATGTAATTCGGATTGGGGCGCACCCGTTGCAAGATATCCATTACCCTCTGCGCATCTTCGGTCGGTAAAGCGCGTGAAGCGTGCAGCTGCTCTTGCTCGACTTTTCCGCTGTGTATCAGCAGCTTCATGATGCGCACCTCTCCGCCGGTGGCGCGGAAGGCCTGCAACGCCTCCAGCTCCTGTCGGGCCTGTGCGCGGTCTTCTGCCGCCGTTTCATGGTGGAAACAGTACTTTGCCTGTGTATTACCGCATAAAAGACACAGCAAAAACAATAAGGATAACAGGTGTCCGGTCATTTCATCATCTCCTTTTATGATAGATAATACTTCTCCGCGGGAAATCCGCAATTGTTTTTTGCAGAATGTGTGATTTATAACACCGCATCAGGATGCCTGCGGAGTATTCGGCTCTTCATCCAATCCGTGTGGGGGTAAATTGTCGAAAAAACGTTCAGCCCTGCGGCAGACATGGGAAACAACGGTCGGGATGTCCATGCGGGTGGAGTTGAGCCTGTAGTGCGCTGCTTCACGGTAGAAGGGACGGCGTTCGGACAGAAGGCGGGAGAGGATGGCGTGCCGATCCGGTGATTGCAGCAGGGGGCGGTTGGTGGAGGCCTTGGTGCGGTGCAGCAGGGCGCGCACGGAAACATTCAGCCAGACGGTGAAGCCCAGGCGACGGAGGATGTCACGATTCTCCGGGCGCACGACAATCCCACCGCCGGTGGAAATGATCGGGGCGGGTTGAATTTTCTGCTCCAACAGGTAGCGCAGCAGGGCTGTTTCCAGAGATCGGAAGTGGGCTTCGCCGTGTTCTCGGAAGATGTCCTGGATGCTGCAGCCTGTTTGTTCCTCTATGATGGCATCCGTGTCCAGCAGCGGCATGCCTGTGCGTTTGCTGAGCATTTTGCCCACGGTTGTCTTTCCGCATCCCATCAGTCCGATGAGGATGATGGGGTGACCTTTGGTATCAATGGGATGGGTCGGAGCGGGAGACATGAATGATTTATTGACTGATGTGTTCAGAGAACATCGCCCCATTGCGGTCGGGGTTGGGGCTTGCCCAGGTCACAGATGCGGTCAATCATTCTGTCCCAGTATTCCAGTCCTTGTTCAATGTCAATCTGAATACGCAGGAAGTAGATGGGAACATCCATTTCTCCCGGCTTGAGGAAGCGCACGGCGTCTTTCTCTGTGGTGACGATGAGGTCCATGGCCCGGTCTGCGCAGCGCTCCACGAAAGCGTCCAGCTCTTCCTGGTCAAACCAGTAATGGTCCGGGTATCTGCGGCGGATTTCCACATGTGCCCCCAGACCTTCGACCAGTCCTTCGAAGCTTTCCGGGCGGGCAATTCCGCTCATGCAGGCCACATATTTTCCATTGAGGAAGGAGAGTTCCTGGCGTTCGCCCGTGAAGATGTTTTCCAGATAGGATGGGGCGTGGTTGCAGACGATGATGTCTGCCACTTTGTTGTATTTCCGGATGGTGGCTATGAGCTCGTCCTGGGGCTTGCCTCCGCTCTTGGTCAGAATGATGTAGCCGGCGCGCTTGAGGCTGGTGCGTGGTTCACGCATTGTTCCCCGGGGCAGCAGGGAGCCGGTACCGAAGGGGAAGCCGCAGTCCACCAGCACGATATCTATCTCGTGCTTGAGCTTGAGGTACTGCATGCCGTCATCCAGAATGAGGGTGTTGCTGCCCAGCTGTTCGATGGCAAAGATTCCCGATTTGACTCGATCTTTGTCTACCAGTACTGCCACGCCATCCAGATTTCGGGCCAGCATGAACGGCTCATCCCCTGCGTAGAGCGGGGAGAGATAGCGAGTGGTACCATCGCTGGCAATCTTGGGGAGCTTTTGGACACGGCGTCCTGTTTTATCCAGCCAGACCTGTGGCTCGTCCAGGTCGGCGCTCTTGTACCCGCGGGTCAGAATGGCGCATTTGCGACCGCGTTCTGCCAGAGTGCGGGAAAGGAATTCCACAACCGGGGTTTTACCTGTGCCGCCGGCTGTGATGTTGCCGACGCTGACCACGAATGTCCCCAGGTAATGTACTGTCTTGATGCGGCGGCGGAAGAGGAAGAGTCGAGTCTTGACCAGAAGGTAAAAGAAGATGGAAGCAAAGCGCAGGACGCCGCGCATCAACCATGCGCGGAATCCTCGGGCGCGACCGAAGATGACTTCGGTTCCCCATTCCTCAAACTCTTCCATTCTGGTTTTCATGACTGTGTTCCGTTAGTTGGCTGCTCAGAACTCGCAATTACGGGGGGTGCGCGGGTAGGGGAGGACGTCGCGGATGTTCTGAATGCCCGTCACAAACATGATGAGTCGTTCGAATCCGACGCCGAATCCGGCGTGTGGTACTGTGCCGTAGCGGCGCAGGTCGCAGTACCATTCATAGCCGGTTTTGTCCATTCCCATGCGTTCAATGTTGGCTTCCAGCTGCTCCAGTCGTTCTTCACGCTGGCTGCCGCCGATGAGTTCGCCGATTCCGGGAACCAGCACGTCCATTGCCGTCACTGTCTTGCCGTCATCATTGAGCCGCATGTAGAACGGTTTGATTTCTTTCGGGTAGTTGTACACAATCACCGGACACTTGAAGTGCTTTTCCGTGAGGAATCGCTCATGCTCGCTCTGCATATCCATACCCCAGTGCGGCGGGAATTCGAACTTCTCTCCGCTCTTTTGCATGATGTCTATGGCTTCCGTGTACGAGCAACGCACGAACGGCTGTTGCGCAACGGCTTCCAGGCGGGCTCTCAGGCCCTTGTCCACGAATTTGTTGAAGAAGTCGAGGTCTCCGCCTTCATCGGTCAGCATGGTGTTGACGATGTGCTTGACAAAAGCCTCTGCCACATCCATGTCTCCCTCCAGGTCGCAGAACGCCATTTCCGGTTCAATCATCCAGAACTCGGCGGCATGGCGGGATGTGTTGCTGTTTTCGGCTCGGAACGTGGGGCCGAAGGTGTAGATGTTGCTCAGCGCGCAGGCCATGGTTTCACCCTCCAGCTGCCCGGAGACGGTGAGGCTGGCGGCCTTTCCGAAGAAATCCTTGTCATAGCTCTTGTTATCGGCCAGCGGGTCAAGCGTGGTCACGTGGAACATCTCACCGGCACCCTCGCAATCGGAGGCGGTGATGATGGGGGTGTGAATCCATACGAAATCGCGCTCCAGGAAGAACTGATGCACGGCGGCGGCCATGCGCGAGCGGGTGCGGAACACCGCGCCGAAGAGGTTGGTGCGGGCTCGCAGGTGGGCAATGCTGCGCAGGAATTCCGGGGAATGACCTTTCTTCTGTAGCGGATAGGTATCCGGCGCGTTGCCGACCAGTCTGACGCCGGAGGCCTGAATTTCCCAGCGCTGTTTACCGGGGCTTTCCACAAGACGGCCCTGCACGGAAACGGATGCACCCGTACCCATTTGCGCAATGTCTTCGTAGCCGGGGATTCCGGCATCTGCCACCACCTGAATGGAGGCCAGACTTGTGCCGTCGTTTACTTCCAAGAAAGAAAAGGTTTTGGAATCCCGTCGCGTGCGAACCCATCCTTCCACCAGAATTTCCTCCATGGGAGTTTCGCTTGCCAGTGCGTGCTTAACGAGTGTACGTTTCATGCCTTTATCGAGTGTAATGGAACTTACCGCCGTTTACTATACCACTCGCTTTGCATCAAGGCAAGCAAAAGAACTGTTTTCCTGTTGACACATGTGTCCCAAAGTTTCCTGGCTCATAAGGCGAAAGCCCGATGAGAAGCGGAGTTATGGAAAAGAGCCGAAAACTTTATGCTCAGGAGGTGTCAATAGCAACATTTTCGTCTTCGAGCTGAACCAAGCACAGTGGATTATCCAGCCAT
>JAFUQZ010000031.1 GCA_017472085.1 Akkermansia sp.
ATGGCTGGATAATCCACTGTGCTTGGTTCAGCTCGAAGACGAAAATGTTGCTATTGACACCTCCTGAGCATAAAGTTTTCGGCTCTTTTCCATAACTCCGCTTCTCATCGGGCTTTCGCCTTATGAGCCAGGAAACTTTGGAACACATGTGGCTGTTAGGGGACGTCGGTAACTTTTAACTGTACATGGGGTGCAGAATATGCTAGCATGCGGAGCATGACTAAACTCAACACGTTCATGTTGATGGCAGCCATAGCTCTGGGCGGCACTGCAGCGGCCGGCCCGGAAGCCATGCAGAACCTGCAGAAACCGCAGGCCGGCGTTCCCGCAGATTTTTCCTTTGGCGGGGAGAATGGCTGTGAGTTCATGCTCAATGGAAAAGCGTTCCAGATTCGCAGCGGCGAGATACACCCGCAGCGCGTGCCGCGGCAGCACTGGCAGCACCGCATTCGCGCCGCGAAAGCCATGGGGCTCAACACGATTGCATTCTACGTGTTCTGGAATCAGCTGGAGCAGAAAGACGGCAGCTGGGATTTCAGCGGGATGAACGATATCGCCGCCTTTATCGATTTATGCCAACAGGAGGGCATGTGGGTGCTCTTCCGCCCCGGTCCCTATGTGTGCGGCGAGTGGGATATGGGTGGGTTGCCTTCCTATCTGCTCAAGGACGGCCCGGCAGAGCTTCGCAACACGCGCAACCCGCGGTTCATGGAGGCTCAGACCCGCTATCTGGACAAAATGGCAGAGATTGCCATTCCTCGTCTGGCAAAGAACGGCGGGCCGATTCTGATGGTACAGCTGGAAAATGAATACGGCAGCTACCGCTCTCCGCATGATGAAATTGCCTACATCGAGTGGTTGCGCGATTATTGGAAGGGGAAGGGCGCAGAGCGTTTCTACCTCTCGGAAGGCAGCTCTCCCATGCACCTGCGCTTTGTGGTGCCGGATGTGGCGGTGGGACTCGACCCCGCCGACCGCGAGAGTGACACACGCCATGCCCGCAAGGTGGTGAAGAATGCTCCCGTGTTCTCCAGCGAGACGTACCCCGGCTGGCTGCGTCACTGGGGGGAGGGTAACTGGCTGCCCAGCCGCGGCACACTCAACTCCGTGCGTTGGTACATGCAGAGCGGCTTCTCGTTTAATCTGTTTGTGCTGCACGGCGGTACGAGCTTCGGGCTGACCGCCGGCTCTAACTCGGACCACAATACCGGCGCTAACTTTATGCCTGACCTCACCAGCTATGACTACGGTTCCCCCATCGGTGAGCACGGCAACCTGACAAAAGAATATTTTGAGTACCGCGACATTATCCTCAACGCTCTTCCTGCCGAGGCTGCTGTCCCGGAGCCGCCCGCCACGCCGGAAACGATGACTCTCCCCGTTTTTACGCCGGAATTGGTGTGCCCGTTCTTCCAACTCCGCAAGACGGATGCCGGACAGAGCGAGTTGCCGCGCAC
This sequence comes from Akkermansia sp., assembly GCA_017472085.1. Lineage (GTDB taxonomy): Bacteria > Verrucomicrobiota > Verrucomicrobiia > Verrucomicrobiales > Akkermansiaceae > Akkermansia. The sequence goes on from JAFUQZ010000031.1 coordinate 1,458, forward strand.
GCTGGAGAGCGCGGGGCAGAACCAGGGCATTGCCGTCTACACCACGACCGTTCCGGCCGGCGATGCCGCACGCCTCAACATCACCGCCCGTGATTACGCTCAGGTCTACCTCGGTGCCGACCATATCGGTGATATTGACCGCTGCACCAATTCCACCGGTATAGACCTTCCCGCCCGCAAGGCGCCGCAGGCCCTCACCGTGGTGCTGGATACCTTTGGTCACGTGAATTTCTCCAACTTTATTGAGAAAGACGACAAAGGCATCATCGGCCCGGTAAAGCTGGGGGATACCGAGCTGAAAGGCTGGGATATGAAACTGCTGCCGCTGGATGCGGGTGAACCGCAGCCCGGCATGCCCGACCGCATGTGGACGCCCAATCTGAAGGGTGGTCTCTTCCGCGCAGAGATTGAACTGGACAAAGTGGCAGATACCTTCCTGAACATGGAGAAATGGCCCAAGGGCTACGTGTGGGTGAACGGCCATCTGCTCGGTCGCTACTGGAACATCGGTCCGCAGTTCCGGCTCTATTGTCCCGCCGAATTCCTGAAGCAGGGCAGGAACACCATCACCATTCTGGACACCATGACCTCCGATCCCGCACCCATTCGCGGTGAGCCGGAGCGCAACATGGAGGTGAACAAAGTGACGGAAAGTCTCAATAATCAGTGGTAAATACCACTCTTGCTCTCGTCTGTCGCCCTGTGTTGTCATGGGGCGGCCGCGGAAGAAACACAGAGCCCGGGGATGAGATACTCCGGGCTTTGCTGTGTTTCGGCAACCCGGTTACCGGGCGATGGGCTGCAGAACCATCTCCCGAATGCCTATCGGGCTCGTCCGCAGCTTTGCCTGCCGGGGCAGACGTTAGAAATTACTCGTAGGATTGCAGGAGCTCGGCACAGCGCTCGCTGTTGTATCGGATGGCGCGATCGAAAGGTGTTTTCCCTTCGGCATCGGGCTTGTTGGGGAGGATGACCTCTGCATCCAGCAGTAATTGAAGCGTATCAACATCGTCTTCCAACAGAGCGGTTTCTGCCAGAATCCTCTGTGTGTTGGGGTGGGTGATGTTGCGATTTTTCAACTGAGCGAGGGCGGCTTCTTTGCGGGTCTTGCTGAGCAGCTGCATGCAGGTTTTGTGTTCGTTGATGCGGGCAGCGGTATAGGCAGTTTCCCCGGAGGCCGTTTCCGCGCCGGGGATAATGCCCGGAGTGTTCAGCAGTTCCTGCACACAGTCCTCGTGCCCGAACCAGGCCGCAGCGTAGAGAGGCGTGAGCCCCCCGTTGTCTGCTTTGTTGGCATCTGCTCCTGCCGCCAGGAGAAAACGCAGGTTATCCGTGAGCCCGTGACGCGCGGCGTGGAAAAGGGCGGTGCGTCCCTGCCAGTCCTGCGTGTTGATATCGGGGGCGTCGGATTCTGCCCGCAATTCCCGCAGTCGCTCCGTATGGGGCTGCGCGGCGGCCTGCATCAGCATTTCCGTCGGGTTCCGGGGCTCCGGCCATAACAGGTAACTGGTGCTCCCTGCCGTGAGTGACAGGAACAGGATGCTGATGATGAGGCCTCGTTTCATGCGGACAGAAATCTGCCCCGATGGCGGTTGAGCGCATCGGGGCAGGGGGGGGATAGTAAGGGGTTACTTGGTCAGGGAGATGAGCTCCATCTCGAAGATGAGGGTGGAGTGCGGGCCGATGCTGCCCGGACCATTGGCACCGTAGGCCAGGTTGGCGGGAATGGTGACACGCCATTTGGCGCCCACGGGCATGAGCTTGAGGGCTTCCGTGAAGCCGGGGATGACCTGTCGGATGTTGAATTTGATAGGCTGTTTGGACTGGTCGAACACCGTGCCGTCCACCAGCGTGCCTTTGTACATCACCTCTGCGGTGGGGGCGTCGCCGTGCTTGGCTGCGTCGTACTTCTCCTCACCGCCGGGGGTCAGAATCTCATACTGGAGTCCGCTTTCCGTGGTGATGACGCCGTCCTTTTTGCCGTTTTCCTCCATGTACTGACGGCCGATTTCGAGATTCTTCGCGCCCTTTTCGTCAGCACGCTTCTGGAGCATGGCTCCGAACTCGCGCTGGATGGCCTGCACATCAGCCGCCATGATTTCGGGATCCATGCTTTCGTTGAGAGCATCGTTGATACCCTTGGCAATCATATCACCCATCAAGTCATCAGACTTGACTCCGGGGAGCATCTGCGGCAGCATCTGCCCGCCCACGTGAAAACCGACGATGTAGGACATCACTTTCTTGATTTGTTCCATATCAGACATGGTATGTATGTTAGCATTTTATCGGTGTATAGGGCAAGACCGGGAAAAGTCATAATGAGGTATAATGGCGGGCGCGGGATGATGTTGGTAACTATGTTACTGCACTATGTCATCAAGTCAGTATTGCAGATAATAATATTAGGACATAATTTAAAAGTAAATAAAGAATTCCTGATTTTTCTTGGAGAAATAGCAGTCGTTCTTCTGGGAGTCCTGTTGTTTATTGCTCTGCGTTCTTGTGGGCATGAATGGCTGGGGATACGTTTATGCTTGACTGTTTTCATGGGCGTTATGTGGACTGACTGGATTCTGTGTGTTCGCTCCGGGCATTTCAGAGGAATCTACAAAACGGAAAGCCCCGGACAGTTCGCTCTCCGGAAATATGTTATGCTCTTGGCCGATATCATTGCCTCCTCGGTTCTGGTGTATGTGTGGTGCCATTAGTACACCAACGCACAAACCGCCCCGCAAGACTAGGAAGCACTCCTTGATGGGTAAGAACGAGCTCCGACCTCCGTCTATCGCTTGCAACCAGTCTCGGGGTAAGCCTTGGCGGAGACGGAGTGTCTTTTTATCGCCTTGCATGCGATGTCTCATTTTAGGTTGCTACTCGGTAAAAATGCGCCTTAAACGCACAATTCTGAGTAGCTTGTCAGTTCGAAACATCTTTGATTATCACAGAGCTGTCATCTACCCAAAACCGCCGACTCGTCTCGGCTTTAGCGAAGACCCCTGCAATGCTTTTTTTGCGTAAGTGCTGAAAATCAAAAATGTTTATTAATCTGGCTACAATTAATCAGACATTCTTATCCTCGTCCTCAGCATAAGCTGTGCTGGGCTTTTTGAAGAATTTTTTGACAATGTGTGGTTCTCTTTGCCGCTTCATCATGTGCTTTCTCACCTTGGTCTTTAA
>JAFUQZ010000032.1 GCA_017472085.1 Akkermansia sp.
ATTCATGGTCGTATCAGAGGTTGTGGCACAATCGGTGCCGGAGTTAAGGTTGGCAGAAGCGAGTGCTGCTGCGTTTTCGGAGGTGATGTTGGTAACATCGGCGGCATTCACGTCAGAGACGGAACCATTGGCGGGGGTGTCATTATTTGTAGACATAGTTGTAATAGTGTTGGAATGGTTGTTATCGGCTTCAGCGGAAGCGGGAGCTTCGGCTGCGGCGTCAAAGTTAATGGAATCGGTGGAAACAGCGGACGGAGGTTCAGCCTTGAGGCTGGCAATCTGTTCGGTTTCACCGGGGGAAGCAGCGCATGCGTTGAGTTCAACTGAGGGCTGCACGGTCTGCACGCAGGAGTTATCCCGGGCATCTTCCTCGGCCTGGCCGGAGGAAACTTTTTCGATATTTTTATGGTAGGGCATTCTTCATGCGAAATATTGTTTGGCGGCTGGGGCGGTATAGTGGACTACTGCTCACGGCACGCCGGGGTGGATTTGTACTGAAAATGATTCCGATGTCAATCGGTTCGGTCGGCAGGGCGGGGTTCAGGGCGGATGTTTATTCATATTGGTCGGTGTTGGTGGGTGCAAGAGGCTGCTTAAATCTTCATCCACGCAGAGCCGGCAATATCCGGTAGGGAGTTGCCGTTAGCGATATACCAGAAGTTCGGGACAATGACCTGCGACGGTTTGCCGAGCCATGCGGCCCACCAGGAAAGAGAATCAATGGAGGTGATGAGATGCTGCATTTCCGACATGCGGCGCAGCATGCTGAAAGCGTTGAGGTGTTCTGCTCTGAAAGAAAAGCGAGAAAACTCGGGGATATCAACCAAAAGAGAAACGGCTAGAGCGGGAGTGGCGCTGAAAATGGTGAGTTCGCGAATTTCCTGTGGGATATGGGCGGCAGCCCGCATCAGATAGTAACAGGAGGCCAGACGGAACTTGCTGAGGAGGAAAGAACCCTCACCGGCATTGATGAAAATGCCGTAGGAGCCGGGTTCTTTTTTATCGGCCACGAGAGAGCCGAAGAGGCGGCGAATTTCTTTTTCCCTGTCTGCAAAGTAAAGGGGGGATTTGAAGTAGCCTTTAAGGGAACCTTCATTTATGCTCTCCGGGATGGGCGTATACGGTGCGGAGGCGGGCTCACGGTAGGCTATTGGTTCATTGAGATTATCGCCGGTGCCGGGGATGCAGATATCGCGGAGAGCTCGGCGGAGCGATTTAGAGGTTTTGCTGTGCGCCCAGGGGATGCGGCAAGCCAGGCGATGGCGTTTGGCGTGGGCATAGACGGCGGCGATGGCGAACATCAGGTCCCCAAGTTCCATGCCCTTGAGAAAATAGGGGGAAATATGCGGTACATCATCTTCCGGAGGAGATGCGGCGGCTGTGGTTTCTGTCACAGTTTCTTTCGTCGCCGGGGAAACGAAGTGTCTGAGGATGGGCCAACGGCTCAGACCGGGAATGATGCTGCCGCGTTTGCCTTTCGGCGCGGAGCTCGGGGGTACTATGAATGGATTGTTCATGAGGGTGTTTTATATGGTTGGAAATGAGCCGCAAATGCTTGATGTGCGGCGTGTGAATTCTGCTTTAGCACAACATCGGGCAAATGGCAACCCTGAGGCAGAGTTATTCTCTTTGTTTGCGCGAACGAAAAGAGAAAGTTCGGGGTTCATGGCGTCGCCATGTCGGATACCGACATTGTTTGCACTTGAAAAAAGCGGGCAAAAGGTGTATAAGGCGCGCATGTCAACGAATGTCCGCACACGCTTTGCACCCTCCCCGACCGGCTATCTGCACATCGGCGGAGCCCGCACCGCCCTCTTTAATTACCTCTTTGCCCGTAAGATGGGCGGCACATTCATCCTGCGAATCGAGGACACCGACCAGGAACGCCATGTGGAAGACGCCATGAAGGCCATCTTCACCGGCATGGAATGGCTCGGGCTGGACTGGGATGAAGGCGAAGGCAAGGGCGGCGACTATGCCCCCTACTACCAGAGTCAGCGCAAGGACATCTACGACCGCTACTTCCGGAAGCTGGTGGACATGGGGCGCGTATATGAATGCCCTGCCCCCAACAAGCGTGACAAGAACGGCGATGAGATTCCCGGCACCAGCGAGGGCACGGTCTGGCGCTTCCGCTTCAAGCGCGAGGGGGTCATGACGCTTCATGACCTCGTCTGCGGCGATATCTCCGTGGACTACAACAACGTGGACAACACCCCGGACATGGTGGTGAAGCGCACGGACGGCTCCTACATCTTCCACCTGGTCAACGTGGTGGATGACATCGAGATGAAAATCACGCACGTCATCCGCGGTGAAGACCACATCATGAACACTTTCAAGCATCTGCAGCTCTTTGATGCCTTCGGTATCGAGCCGCCGGTGTATGCCCACATTCCCCTCATCCAGAACCCGGACGGTTCCAAGATGAGCAAGCGCGATGTGGGCGCCCAGCTGGGCAATTACCCGGAGGAGGGTTTCCTGCCGGATGCGGTCATCAACTTCATTGCGCTGCTGGGCTGGAGTCCGAAGAGCGATGACGAGGTGTTCACCAAGCAGCAGCTTATCGACCTCTTCTCGCTGGAGAATGTGAACCGCGCCGCCGCCAAGTTCGACATCACCAAGTGCAAATGGATGAACCAGCAGCACATCATGCGACTGGAACCGCAGAAGTTTGTCGAGCTGGCCCTCCCCTTCTGCTCCGCCGCCGGACTGCAGGACACGCCGCAGCTGCGCGAGACGCTGCCCAGTGTGCAGACCAAGGTGCAGCTGCTCAGCGAGGCTCCCGCCTGGGTGAAGTGGGTGCAGGTGCTGGAGTATGAGGCTGAATCCATGGCGAAGCTCCAGGACAACGCCCGCGAGATGCTCAACCTCTTTGCCGCCGCAGCCCGCGAGCTGCCGGAGTGGAATGGTGAGGAAGCCATGAAGCTCGTCAAGCCCATGACGAAAGAGCACGGCGTCAAGGTAGGCGCCATGATGTTCCCGCTCCGCATGGCCCTCACCGGCACGCACGCCGGCCCCGGCATCGATGTCATCATGCAGGTGCTCGGCCGCGATGAAGTGCTGCGACGCATCGAAATCTTCCCCTGCTGATAGCCTCCGCCCACACAAAGCCGTGCGTACCGTCGATTTCGATTATCACCTGCCGGAGGAGCTCATAGCCGACCGCCCGCTGCCGGACAGAGCCGCCAGCCGCATGCTGGTGGTTCACCGCGACTCCGGCCTCATCGAGCACCGCCGGTTCAGCGATATCCTCGATTACGTGCGACCGGGTGACCACTTCGTGCTCAACGATACGAAAGTGATACCTGCCCGCTACTTCAGCAATGACGGCGGTATCGAGCTTGTCCGCGCCGGAATGATGGGCGAGCTCGTCTGGAAATGCATGGTGCGTCCCGGCAAGAAGATGAAAATCGGGCGCACGGTTCAGGTGGGCGAGGCCACCGGTACCGTGGAAGCCATAGATGACGAGGGCTATCGCTTCATCCGATGGGACAGACCCGTGGATGAGGAAACATACGGTCGGCTCGCCCTCCCGCACTACATGAACCGCGAGAGTGAACCGGCCGACAAAGAGCGCTACCAGACCATCTATGCCGCCCATGAGGGCGCCATTGCCGCCCCCACCGCAGGGCTCCACTTCACGCCGGAAATCCTGGCATCCGTGCCGCATTCCTTCGTGACACTGCATGTCGGCGTGGGCACATTCCGCCCCGTCAAGGCAGAGCTGATTGCAGACCACCACATGCACACCGAGAGTTTCTGCATGCCGGAGGCCACCTCTGCCGCCATTGAAGCCGCGCAGCGAGTTATCGCCGTGGGCACCACCAGCGTCCGCGTCATGGAAACCCTGGCCGCCCGCCACGGGCGTCCCCTGCCCCCGGGCTATGGAGAGACCAACATCTTCATCTATCCCGGCTTTGAATACAAAGTGACAGATGCCCTGCTGACCAACTTCCACCTGCCGCAGAGCACCCTCATCATGCTTGTCTGTGCCTTTGCCGGCAAAGAGCTCATCATGGAGGCCTATCGGCAGGCCGTCGAGCAGCGCTACCGCTTCTTCTCCTACGGCGACTGCATGCTCATCCTCTGATTGGGAATTACGATTTACGAATTACGAAGGACGAATTTTTAAAGTTTCGCTCGCTTTGCGCGTCGGACAAACGCCGAAGAAACACGCTTAGCGTAATCGCCCCCCCTTTCGCGCGTAGCGCGCTAACTTCTCCATCGTACGTTGTTCTTTGTAAATCGTACATCCCGTTAAATTTTAAGAACGTTATACTAGGCATTTACCTGTCACCCAAAAACGCATGGCTTCCGCCACTTGCGGCAGATTCAGATAGCGGGTGCGCAGCAAGTCTGTACTGCGGTGGCCCATCTCGATTCCCAGTAGTTTCGAAGACGAGCCCATCAGCCACATGCCCAAAACTGCCTGGCTTCCTCCACCCGCGGCAGATTCAGATAGCGGGTGCGCAGCAAGTCTGTGCTGCGGTGCCCCATTTCCAACTGCAGCGCTCCCAAATCCCGGAAATACGCCGCATGATAACTCGCAAATGTATGCCGGCACACATCCGGCACCCATTGTCCGGGTGCAAAACCCGCCGCGCGTCGCAATCTCAGCCATCGCGCTTCCCAGTTGCGAGGAATCCGCAGCCGCATCCCTCGCAACAACTCCCGCCGCCGCAGCGGCACCACACGGCCGCCTCCCGTCTTGCTGCACCGCCCCGGCACCACCACACAGCCGCGCTCCGTCTGCACATCCTGCGTCTGCAATCTCGCCACCTCCTGTGGGCGTAACCCGCAGTACAGCAAAAGGTGAAGCGATAAACGCATCTCCCTGTGCTCCGGCAACTGCACAGCGGCCTCCAACCTCTCCACCTCCTCCCGCCGCAGCGGCACAATCTCTCGCTCCTGCACCCTCGGCACCTCCACCCGCGCCACCGGATTTTCCGCACACCACTCCTGCCGCATCCCGTGCGCGAACACACTATGCAGCATCGCCCGCCCCTTGCGAAACGAACTCGCACTCCCCCCGAACGCCGCCTGTAACAACTCTCGACACTCGCGGGTACTCATCGCCCGCAGCGGACGCTCCGCCATCCCCGCCACCCGCAGCAAACGCCGCGCATAGTGGCGCAAATCCCGCCGCGTCGTTGGCCGCCGCTCCGCGCGCGCCTCTACACTCGCCCACACCGCTGTTTCGAAAGAAACCGTATGCTCCTGCTTCTCCAACTCTTTTGCACCTAACTCAATCATTTGCATACAACATTGAATCACCCCGAGCGCCGGAGTTTCGGAGGCGCGAGCCTCGGCATAGAAAGAAAGGTTTCCTTTTTGACGAAGCCGGGCCGCTCTTACCGCAGCACAGGCCACCTGAGCAGCTTCCAAAACATCCACGCCGGTGCTTTTCAACAACTCCAAAGCAGCCAACTCCTCGCTCATCTCTAATACCAAGCGCGCCGCATCCCTGCTGCCCAACGGCAACTCCTCCATGATTTTCTCAGTTGTTTTCATAACTCTTTATTGGTAGATGGGGTAAGTATTCCGAATACTGGGTCAAGATTTTTCTGCCTGTTTTTACCCAAAACGGAATTTTATTCGGTACAATACAATGGGTTATGTAATCCGTCAATATCCGAGCGGTGTGTTTCACTTTATGCCCTCCCTTCAATGGAGAATTGGCAGTCAACATGTTAAGTCTTGTCTACTGTGGGGGTATTCGGAAAGATGTAAAATCCCTCGGGGAGGTGTACCCTGATAACTTACAACCGATAACTACTGCATGCGAGGGAGCAGAGAAAGTGAGCCCCGCCGCAAGCGTAAACGCTTCCAACAAATTGAAACTCATAAAACTCAGATACCATGAAAAAGCTTAACATGCAGAGCCTCGATGTGGTTGTTTCCAATGTCGAGAAAATCGCTCATCTCTTCCCAAATTGTGTCACAGAGCGCTTAAACAAGGACGGCAAGCCGGAACTTGCCATCGACTTCGAAAAGCTCCAAGCAGAACTCTGCAACGATATCATTGCCGGGAGCGAGGAACGCTATCAGTTCACCTGGCCGGATAAACGCGCTGCCGCGCGGCTGGCTAATACTCCCACCACCATGACCCTGCGCCCTTGCCGCGAGGAAAGTGTGGATTTTGATAACACCCAGAATCTGTACATTGAGGGCGATAATCTGGATGTTCTCAAAGTTTTGCGCGAAACATACCTTGGTAAGGTAAAGATGATTTATATCGACCCGCCTTACAATACGGGACACGATTTTGTGTACAATGATGACTTTGCTGAAAGTTATGAAGAGTTTGCTAAATCATGCAAAGCATACGATGAGGAGGGGAATTTACAATTTAATCCCAAGGAAAATGGAGAATCTAACGGCAGATTCCATACGGATTGGCTCAATATGATGTATCCTCGATTAAAGGTCGCGAGAGATTTACTTAGCGAGGATGGGTTTATCTTTATTTCCATTGACGACAATGAAGTCCATAACCTGAAAAAAATTTGCGATGAGGTTTTTGGTTCGCACAACTATATGAATCAATTCGCATGGGTTTCTAATATTACAGGCAGACAAATTTCTGGCCGAGGTGCTGCAAAAACATGGGAAAGCGTGCTGGTGTATTGTAAAAATATAGCAGATTCTTATGGTCTGAATGTAGATATTTCTTTTGCGAAAGAAAAGATGCCAGATTCGTACAAGGGATTTAATAAAGATATTCGCACAGATAGTAGAGGTGCTTTTGCAGTAGGCGATACTCTTTATAACCACAATCGAAAATTCAATGAAGAAACTCGTCCCAATCTTGTATTTTCCATTTTCTATAATCCCGAAACAGAAGAGATTATAACTGGCGATATCGGAGAAGTAAAATCCGGTTTTGTTGAGCTTCCTCCTCATGAAAATGGTGACGGTATTCACAAGTATCATGCATGGAGATGGTCTAAACAAAAAATCGCTAATGAGTGTTATGACTTAATTGTTCTGAACACATCGAGAGGTGGATATGAAATATATACTCGAATACGTGAATTTGATAATACTCTTCTCAAAGACATTATTACAAATATTTCTAACGGATATTCGGAAGTTCAAAAATTATTCGATGACAAAAAATATTTTGACTATCCTAAATCTGTTGATTTGTTGAGAACCTTTATTGGAGCAATTCGCAATAAAGACTCTATCATTATAGACTTCTTCTCTGGTTCTGGAACAACTGCTCACGCAGTTATGCGGCTGAACGCAGAAGACGGAGGCAATCGAAAATTTATTATGGTACAGCTGCCTGAGAAAACAGATGAGAAGAGTGAAGCCTTCAAGGACGGTTACTATAACATTTGCGAAATAGGCAAAGAACGCATCCGGCGAGCAGGAAAGAAAGTTAAAGAAGAAGCCGGATTGCAGGGGCAAAATCTGGACATCGGATTCCGAGTGTTAAAGCTGGATAGCTCCAACATGGCAGATGTCTATTACACGCCGCAGGAATCCGGGCAGCAAACCCTCTTTGATGAGAACGTGAAGCCTGATCGCAGCAACGAAGATTTGCTCTTCCAAGTGATGCTTGATTTAGGCATCGAACTGTCTGCAAAGATTGAAGTCAAACAGATAGCCGGTAAGACGGTGCATTTTGTGGATGGTAATTATCTCGTGGCGTGTTTTGACAGCGAGGTCAACGAAAGCACCATCACAGAAATTGCCAGGCTGCAACCTGTTTATTTCGTCATGCGCGATGCCTCTGCGGCGAGCGACAACGTGATTGACAATTTCGAGCAGATTTTCAAGCACTACTCTCCCGATACCAATTGCAGAATCATCTAAGCCTTGGGTAGTATGAAATTCAAGTTTAAGATACAGCAATACCAAAGCGATGCCGTCGATAACACGGTAGCCGTGTTTGCGGGGCAGCCCTCCCACCAGGAATCCAAGTACCGCCGCGACTTAGGAACATTGGCGAAGAGTGAGCTCGCTCTGGATGGAGAGATGGGGTATGGTAATCACCGCATAGAATTAGACAAGGCTACGCTGCTCAAGAACATCAATGCCGTCCAGAACCTCTACGACATTACCCCCTCCACAACCCTGAGCAAAGGGATGGGAGCGGTGAATCTCGACATTGAGATGGAGACAGGTACAGGCAAGACCTACGTCTACATCAAGACCATGTTTGAGCTGAACAAGCAATACGGGTGGAGCAAATATATCATCGTGGTGCCCAGCATCGCTATCCGCGAGGGCGTAGCCAAGAGCTTCAAGATGCTGGAGGAGCATTTCATGGAGCATTACGGCAAAAAAGCCCGCTGGTTCATTTACGACAGTAGCAACCTGCAACAGCTCGACAGCTTTTCCTCGGATGCCGGACTGAATGTGATGATTATCAACACGCAGTCTTTCGCCGCCTCCATGAAAGAGGGTGGCAGGAGCAAGGAGAGCCGCATCATTTACGACAAGCGCGATGAGTTCGGGAGCCGCCGCCCCATTGATGTGATTGCAGCCAACAACCCCATCATCATCATGGATGAGCCGCAGAAGATGGAGGGTGCTGCCACACAAGCCGGTATCAGCCGTTTCAATCCTTTGTTTGTGCTCAATTACTCGGCCACGCACAAGACCAAGCATGATACCATTTATGCGCTGGACGCGCTGGATGCCTATCGGCAGCGCTTGGTGAAGCGCATCCATGTGAAAGGCTTTGAAGTAAAGAACCTGCGTGGTACCAGCAGCTATCTGTATCTGGATAAGATAGAGCTCTCGCCCAAGAAGCCACCTATGGCTCGCATTGAGTTTGAGACCAAAAACGCGTCCGGTACGATAGTTCGCAAGACAAAGACATTCAGTGTGGGCGATAGTTTACAGCAGGAGTCAGGATTGGCACAATACGAGGGATTTATCATTTCAGAAATCCATCCGAGAGGAGCTGTAACTTTCCTCAACGGCACGACGATTCGCTATGGAGAAGTTATTGGTGACACCAATGAGCAGGATATGCAACGCGTCCAAATTCGCGAGACCATCATGGCACATATTGCCAAAGAGAGAGAACTGTTCAAGCGAGGCATCAAGTGCCTGTCTCTCTTCTTCATTGATGAAGTGGCAAAATACAAGAGCTACGATGAGGCCGGGGAGGAGGTGAAAGGTGTATTCCAGAAAATTTTTGAAGAAGAATACGCCAGCGTGATAGGTTCAGAATTGACGCTGTTTGATACAGAGTACAATGACTATGTGCATCGCTACTCCGCGGCGGATGTGCATCGTGGTTATTTCTCCATCGACAAGAAAACGAAGCGAGCTGTAGATGGCAAGGTGGACAAGAAAACCGGATTGTCGGATGATATATCTGCCTATGACCTTATTCTGCGCAACAAGGAACGATTGCTGAGCTTTGAAGAGCCGACTCGCTTCATTTTCTCCCATTCAGCCTTGCGCGAGGGCTGGGATAACCCGAACGTGTTCCAGATATGCACCCTGCGCCATAGTGACTCCACCACCGCCAAGCGACAGGAGGTTGGGCGAGGCCTGCGTATTTGCGTGGACAAACACGGTATCCGCATGGATGCCGAGCTACTGGGCGAAGAAGTGCATGAGGTAAACAAACTGACAGTCATTGCCAACGAAAGCTATGGCGACTTCACGAAGGCCCTTCAGCGTGAGACTCGCGAGGTGCTGCGCGAACGTGCGGTCAAGGCAACGGTCGGTTATTTCACCGGAAAACAAATTAAGCTGGGCGAGGAAACACACACCATTACAGAAAAAGAGGCCAGTCGCATTATTGTCTATCTGGAGGATAATGGCTACATAGATGATAACAACAACATCACACCTGCCTATCGAGAAGCTGTAGCAGAGGGAACGGTAGAACCGCTGCCGAAGCAGCTGCTGCCCATTGCGGAAGGTGTCAACAACCTGATAAACGCCATCTTTGACCCGAAAGCTCTGGATGATATGGTGGTGGAAGTGAAGACGACAACGCCTGCCAACAAGTTGAATGCCAACTTTGATAAGGCTGAGTTCCAGGCTTTGTGGAATGAAATCAATCACCAGTATGTGTATACAGTTAGCTACGACAGCAACGAGCTGATAGAGAAAGTCATTTCATACATCAATACCGGGCTGGAAGTAAAGCAGCTCCGTTACATTATGGTGGAGGGGACTCAGGATGAGGACAAGGTTGAGGAATTCGGCGGTACCCGGGCGAGTAATGAAGAGTTGACCACAGTCTGCACCTCATCCGTGAAGTATGACCTGGTGGGCGATATTGCGAAGGGGGCTAAGCTTACCCGACGCACGGTGGTGAAGATATTGAAAGGCATCAACGAGAGTAAGCTTTACCTGTTCAGGAACAATCCCGAAGACTTTATCCGTAATGTGGTACGCATCATCAAAGAACAGAAGTCTACGATGATTGTGGAGCATATCCACTACAACGTGACAGAAGGCAAATACGATAGCGACATCTTCACCGTAAAGGGTAAGATGGACTTCGACCGAGCCTACGATGCAGAGAAGCATGTGACAGACTATGTATTCTGGGACAGCAAGGGTGAACACAAGTTTGCCCGAGACCTTGATGAAGCCAATGAGGTAATCGTATACGCTAAGCTTCCTCGTTCGTTCCAGATACCGACTCCCGTGGGTAACTATGCACCTGACTGGGCCGTAGCCTTGAAACGCGAAGGCGTGAAGCATATATTCTTCATCGCTGAGACCAAAGGCTCCATGTCATCCATGGACTTATCCACCATAGAAAAAGCCAAGATTGCGTGTGCCAAAAAGCTATTTAACTCCATTTCCACCGCCAATGTGAGATACCATGAGGTTGCCAGCTATCAGGATTTACTGGACAGCATGCATTCTTTAAGCTAGAATACATGAGGTTGGAATACCTTACAATCATGGGTAAGAGCGGGAAGAATAAAATTAATAAGGGAACACCTAAAGAGGAATTCCCTCCCTTGGAGGTTTATTTGGAAAACCCTGATGAAAGAGGATATGTAAGAATACCGGTTGAGGAAGTTACTGGTAAGCCCCCCAGATTATGCATCATTATTGGCCCTCGGAAAACTTGGGAAACGAATATTCAAGCTTTGACCAAGCAGTTAGATATAAAACGGAAAGACCCAATTGATTTCAGAGATAAAGGAAAATGTTGGGCGTTTTATTTTGATGAAGACGCGGGAACTTTATACAATGAGCATGATGATCCGAAGCCTATTCTGGAGCTATGTCCTGCTCCGAAAAAAGAATACATATATGCGAAAACAGAAGAAAGCTCGAAACCTGCCTTTACAGTAAATTCTCAAATGAACAATTGTTCTGTTCCCTCTGAGCGCCGAAAGCAGGAGAAGCTTGAATATAACAATACATCGCTCGGGAAGAAAGAAAACACTCAAAGAATAATTACTACCGGAGAAAAAGGAAATGAGCTTCCCAAAAAAAAGTTGCCGTTCGTCAGCAAAAAAATGGCGATTATCTCGGATTCTAACACACCTAACATCAAGGGACAAAACAAAAATATAGCCGATACCCAAAAAAAAATAGAAAAGGCATTAGTCAAACAACAAGAAGTAAATCCCGGAGACTTGTTCCGTTCCGGAAAGGAATATGAAAAGAATGGTGAGTTTGATAAAGCCATCCAAGCTTACCGCGCAGCAGCGGATGCCGGATTCAACCAGGCCGGATATAAACTTGGTAAGTTACTAATGAAGCTCGCCACCGACATCTTTCGACAAATTGCAGGACTAGGGCACGCTGGAGCGCAGCGAGAACTGGAAAATCTCGGCAAGGGTAATACTGATTCTCAGGCTCTGAAAAAAACGGACAAAGAAACAGCGACTTTGCAAGACCTTGGCTCAAAAGGGAAGCCCAAAGACGTAAAGGAAACTCCGTCTGCACCTGTAAAAAAAGAAACAGAAAGAAAGGGCGCAGAAGGATTAACGGAGGAGATCCTTTCTAATAGTGCGACATGTATTGGCGAAACATCGAAGCCGTTGCATGAACAAAAAGCGTATCTAGAAGCTATCGTGAATCTGATCGCTCGATACCAATTAGCCAAATTCCTCTCAGAACAAGAATCTGCACATCAAGCTGAAAAGCTGTTAAAAAAAACCTCAAAAGAGTCCACCGAATGCCAGCATACCATCTCTCTGACATGTAGTTCAGATGTTACTGAACCTGTGAGTTGTAGCGGTGAGGATGTTCCCTCGAATCCTACTATTGTCAATTTTTTCCCTGTTGATGAGCCTCAAGTCATCATTCAGGAGCTTGTGCGCTATGTTAACTATTGGACGGGAAACGATTGTTTGCCGGAGCTGATGCTCGTCGACAGACAAGAGCCTGTATCCTGTGAGAGCCCCCTGCAAAGCGGGCATGGATTCAGCGCAGAGCCCATCATTCGGCAGGCGGATTTCGCAGAAATCTCTGCCCGCGAAGAAGAAACTTCACGAAATGAAGCAGATGTAACTTCTGATGTACCAACGAAAGATAATGTCTGCGAGCTGAGCTGGAGGCACATTTTCACTCTGATTATCAGAAAACTATTCTCTATTTTTCGCAAATGACTGAAACAGAAAACAATAGTTTTGACAGAACAGGCACGATTCGACGCGTTATCCTGTATCACGACGGCGGTGTTGCAAGGGTAAGGAAAGAGGAGTCTTGCAGCAATGTGCTGTATAACATCGCTATACCGCAGTACTATTACAACAAGACAAAAGCGCGTATGTTATTTTGTTACAATAACGGACGCGTTGCCGTTTTGAACCCATGGAAACTCCTTTCGCAGGGAGGAAAGCTTCATAACACGGGAAAAGTATCCAACGGTTACAATAATGAGAACGGTGTCGTCCTGACAGATGTATTCCTGTGTAACAAGACGGACTATCTGGTCATCGTGGGGCGCAAGAAAAACGGAGATAAAACCATCAAAGCACAATGTCTGGAACGACGTTCTGACCATGGAGCAAAAAGCATGGATTTGCTCGGCAATATTTTCCTGAAGCCGGATGATGCGAGCGTTATTTCCTACCACGTTGTCCCCGGTGAAGAGGAGGACGAGATATCCGATATTATCGTTCGTCCAATGAGCAGCGCACCGGGGCATGTGATGCATGAGAAAGGGTTTCTGCACATGCCGGAAACAGTGGAGGCGTTACAGAGGCGTTCTTCCGTCCTCCATTTCACACCCTGTTGCGGGATTCGACAGGGGTAAAAAACGCCTTCCGCTGATAAAAACGGAAGGCGTTTTTTTGATTATACAGGTATGATTTATGCGCCGCCGGCGTTGGCGAGGCCGGCGGATTCCTTGGGCAGGAAGTTCTTGAAGCGCGCTTTGTCGATGGCTTTCA
Source organism: Akkermansia sp. (assembly GCA_017472085.1). GTDB lineage: Bacteria > Verrucomicrobiota > Verrucomicrobiia > Verrucomicrobiales > Akkermansiaceae > Akkermansia. Next base: position 13,350 of record JAFUQZ010000032.1, read on the forward strand.
TGTAGGCTTCCTCCGGGGAGACGATGCCCTGCTGGAGTTTCTGCCAGATGGCATCATCCATGAACTGCATGCCCAGCCCCTTACCGCCCACGATGACATCGGCGAGCTTCTGGGTGGCGCCTTCGCGGATGATGGCGCCCACGGCGGGGGTTGCGAAGAGGATTTCGTTTACCGCCACGCGCCCGGGCTTGTCGCAGCGCTTCATGAGCAGCTGGGCCACCACGCCGCGCAGGGAGCCGGCCAGCATGGTGCGAGCCTGTGCCTGCTGCTCTGCCGGGAACACGTCGATGATACGGTCAACGGTCTTGCGGGCGTTGTTGGTGTGCAGCGTTCCGAACACCAGCAGACCGGTCTCGGCAGCCGTAAGCGCCAGGGAGATGGTCTCCAGGTCGCGCATTTCGCCCACCAGCACGATGTCGGTATCCTCGCGCAGCGAAGCACGCAGGCCGTCGGCGAAGGAAGCGCAGTTGGTGGGTACTTCGCGCTGGGTGATAATGCTCTTCTTGGAGGGGTGAACGAACTCGATGGGTTCCTCCACGGTGATGATATGGCGGGAGAAGTTGCTGTTGATATAGTCTATCAGAGCCGCCAGAGTGGTGGATTTGCCGGAGCCGGTCGGCCCGGTCACCAGCACGAGACCGTTTCGCATCTCGCCGAAGCGTTTAATCTGCTCCGGCACGTTGAGCTGCTCCATGGTCAGGATTTTGGTGGGAATGAGACGGAACACGCAGCAATATCCACGCTGCTGCTTCATGTAGTTGCAGCGGAAACGGGACTTTTCATTCATCTCATAAGCGAAGTCGGCGTCGCCGTCCTCCACATAGCTCTCCCAAAGGCGCTTGGGACAGATGGGCTCCATCAGCTCTATCATATCCTCATGCGTCAGCGCGCCCTCACCCTCAATGGGGGTGATTTCGCCGTGCACGCGCACCTTGGGTGCCTCACCCTCGGAAAGGTGCAGGTCAGAACCACCCTGGTCCACCAGGTATTGGAAATAGGTATCAATTCGATTGCTCATTGTCAGAAAAGTAAAGATTTAGGTGTTAATCAGGCCTGAGGTGCGGCGGAGGCCTCGGTCGGCTCGGGATGAGCCTCCAGGAATCGATCCATCATCACCTTATCCGTAGAGCGGGCGCGGCATTCCTGGGCGCTGATGATGCCGGAGGTGTAGAGGTTCTGGAGGGAATCATCCATCAGACGCATGCCCTGCTGTTTGCCGGTCTGAATGATACCGGGAATCATGAAGGTCTTACCCTCGCGAATACAGTTGGCCACGGCAGAGGTATTCACCAGCATCTCCAGTGCCATCACACGCCCCGTACCGTCTTTCTTCGGCACCAGCTGCTGGGAAAGCACGCCGCGCAGCGATTCCGACACCATGATGCGGATGTGCTCGCGTTCTTCCACGGGGAAAGCATCCAGAATTCGGTCAATGGTGCTGGCCGCAGAGTTGGTATGCAGCGTACCCAGCACCAGGTGACCCGTCTCTGCAGCCGTCAGCGCCAGAGAAATGGTCTCAAGGTTGCGCATTTCACCCACCATGATGACATCCGGGTCTTCACGCAGGGCCGCGCGGAGTGCACGGGCAAAGGATTCGGTGTGCTTGTGTACCTCACGCTGGTTCACCTGGCAGGATTTGCAGGGGAAGATAGCTTCGATGGGGTCTTCCAGGGTGATGATGTGGTCTTTTCGGTCCTCGTTGATGAAATCAATAATGGAGGCGAGGGTGGTGGACTTACCGGAACCCACGGAACCCGTCACCAGAATGAGACCGTTGGTGAAACGGGTCAGCGGCACGACGTATTCCTCCGGCAGGTTGATATCCTTCATCGACAGAATCTTGCTGTTGATGATACGGTAGCAGATATCGTAACCCAGACGCTGGTTCACCACAGAGGCGCGGTAGCGGCCATGCTCATTCTGATAGGCAAAGTCTACGTCGCCCAGCTCCTTGAGGCGCTCCCACTCACGCTCACCCAGGAAGCTTTCCACCAGAATTCCGGCATCCTCGCGGGTGAAGTTGGGCGCTCCCTCCCACATGGGCTGCAGCGTGCCGTTGCGACGCCAGGAGGGCGGGCATGCCGCCGGCAGGTGAATATCGGAGCACTTGCAATCCACGCCCTGTTTGAGGAATACATCCACATGCAGGCTCATGAGAATAAGCAGCTGCCCTTCCTCCTGGAGGTAGATATAGGCGTGGTACTTGCCGGAGGGAGACTCGGCAATGAAATCAATGGCGCCGTTCGTCTCCAGCTCAGCACGCTGTTCCGGGGTGGTGCAGCTCTCCACCAGCGCGGCGGTATTCTCCGGGGTCAGCACCCCGGCCGCCTCATCCACTGGTTCATAGGCAGCAGCCCGCATCCAGTACGGCTGAAGCCCAGCCCCCAGATACATGGTCGGGCTGAGGATGGTTTTACCCAGCTTCAGGTACTCATCAACATTATCGTAAATAAAATCAGATTCGCTCATGGCAGATTACGGTTAACTCTACCATATTCAGCGGGACAAGGCGAGCGAAAAATAACGAATAGCCGCAATAATCCGGCAAATGGAAGATGATTGTATTACAATTCCGTTCTGCAAGAAAGCGATGAGCGCAATCTCTCACGAGGAAAGATTGCGCTCACGAAGTGTTGAATTGTTTTCAGCCGTTTAGTTCAGCGTGGTGATGTAGTAACCGGCGATAACGGCTGTACCAATCACTCCGGCCACGTTCGGGCCCATGGCGTGCATGAGCAGGAAGTTGGTGCGATCGGACTGCTGACCCACGTTGTGCGAGACACGGGCAGCCATCGGCACGGCAGACACACCGGCGGAACCGATGAGCGGATTGATGGGGTTCTTGCTCCAGCCGGGAACGAGGTTCATGAGCTGAGCGCACAGCAGACCGCAGATGGTCGCCACGGCAAAGGCCACCACACCCAGCATGATGATGAGCAGCGTCTCGGTCTGCAGGAAGCGTGCACCCTGCATGGTGAGCCCCACGGACACACCCAGCAGGATGGTCGTGATGTTCATCAGTTCGTTCTGAGCGCAATTCACCAGACGCTCCGTCACCTTACACTCGCGCAGGAAGTTGCCGAACATCAGCATACCCAGCAGCGGGGCGGCATCCGGGCAAAGCAGGATGGTCACCACCGTCACGGTGAAGCAGAAGAACAGCTTCTCTCCCTGAGAAACCTGGCGCAGACTCTTCATCTTAATCTTGCGCTGGGCTTCCGTGGTGCAGAGTTTCATGAACGGCGGCTGAATCAGCGGCACAAGTGCCATGTAGGTGTAAGCCGCCACGGCAATGGCTCCCAGCAGCTCCGGAGCCAGCTTGCTGGCCAGGAAGATGGAGGTGGGGCCGTCTGCTCCACCGATGATGCCGATGGCAGAGGCCTGACCGCGGGTGAATCCGAGCGCCACGGCGCAGAGGAACGTGAACGCCACACCACACTGAGCGGCAGCTCCGAGAAGGAGCGCCTTCGGGGAGGCCAGCAGCGGGCCGAAGTCTGTGAGAGCCCCCACCCCCATGAAGATGAGCGCCGGGAAAATCTCGCACTTGATACCGAGGCCAATCCAGTCAAAGAGACCGCCCTCGGGCTTCATGACCATCACGTGTTCCATTTTCTGGCCCTTCACGTCCACCTTGCCCTTCTGGGAGGTGGAGGTAACGACCATTTCCTCTTCCATGGCGGCGATGTACTTCTTCTGCTCCTCAGGAGCAGCCGTTGCATCCGGACAGGTGACGGGAGCCTCTTCCACACGTGCCAGCGTCAGGCGCAGGAAGCCCACGTCGGTCATGTTGGATTTGGTCATCTTGCCGTCCTCCATGGCAACAATCTCACGGTTGGCCTGGGTGATGACCATGCCGTTATCCGGGATATTGGCGATAAGGGCGCCGAAAGCAATCGGCACCATGAGCAGCGGTTCAAACTGCTTCACCACACCCAGATACAACATCACCAGAGCCACGCCCCACATGACATACATCTGCCAGGTCATGGCGAAAAGCCCCATGCCGCCGATGAAGTCGGCAAACGATTGGATAAGATCTTGCATATCTGTAATAGATGATATTGGTATTCCCCCCCCACCGATGCTATACCGGCGGGGCCGCATGCAACGGAAATTAACCGAGGTAGGCCAGAGGCTGACCCTCAGCCACGGTGTCACCGGGCTTCACGGCGAAGGAAGACACCGTACCGCCGGCGGGGGCATAAATCACGGTGTTCATCTTCATGGCCTCCAGGGTCATCACCTGGTCGCCTTCCTTCACTGTCGTGCCGGGAGTCACGTCGAGGGACACCACCTTGCCGGCAAGCGGGCTGGAGATAGGAGTACCGGCACCGGCGGGAGCGGGAGCAGCGGCAGGAGCCGGAGCAGCCACGGGGGCGGCCACCGCGGGAGCTGCTACCACGGGGGCGGCTACGGGAGCGGGAGCCGGAGCGGCGGCCACGGGGGCGGAGCCATTCACGGTTTCTACGGTAACGTCAAAGGTCTGACCGGCAACGGTAATACGGAGCTGTTTCATATTGATATATTAGTGTTTATTTGTTTAGTGAAATATAGTAGAGGGAGGAAAGGCAAATCAGCCTCTCACGGGGAAGTTCTTGTTGACGATGGAGGCCGTGCGACCGGTCTGCCCGTAGGCAGTATCCACGGGTTTGATATCAAGGATGCGGACTTCATTGCCAAGCGTTACCTTGACGGCAGCGGCAATGGCGGCCACAACCTCCGGTGTAATGCTGCTGCGGGCGGCGTCGTAGATACCGGCCGCAATAGCCGCCACCTCAGAGGGGGGCAGCACCGGAGCCTCCACCGCCGGAGCGGGGACAGAAGCCGGAGCCGGGGCCATGGCTGCCTGAGCAGCCGCGGCCTTGGCCTTGCGGGAAGCATCAAGACGCTGTGCCACATTGCCGGAAATCGTCAAAATGACGCTCAGCAATCCGAGGCAGCAGAACACCACGCACATGCCCGTGACCTGGTAGATCACGTCATTCATCTGGAGCGCAGCGAGTGTCTGGATGGTTGTCATATTGATCATTTATGGGTAAATTACAGCGGAATGTTGCCATGTTTGCGCACCGGGGCAGCCTCGCGCTTGCCCAGCAGGGTGCGGAGAGTCAGCGCGATGCGGGCGCGGGATTCCTTCGGGTTGATAATCTCCGTCACCTGGTCGGAAGCAGCGGCGGCGTACGGATTGTAGAAAGCCTTGACGTATTCGTCGTAAAGTTTCTTCTGCTCGGCCTCGCGGGCTTCCGGGTTCTCAATGGCGGCAAGCTTGCGGCCATAGAGAATCGGAACGGCACCGGCGGCACCCATGACGGCAATCTCTGCACAGGGCCAGGCAAAGACGGCATCTGCACCCAGAGCCTTGGAGCACATGGCGATGTAGGCACCGCCGTAGGCCTTGCGGAGAATGAGTGTCACCTTGGGAACGGAGGCGGCAGAGTAGGCATAAATCATCTTGGCACCGTGGCGGATGATACCGCCGCGCTCCTGCTGTTTGCCGGGCAGGAAGCCGGGCACATCCACCAGGTTCACCAACGGAATGTTGAAGGCATCACAGCAGCGGATGAAACGGGCAGCCTTGTCGGAAGCATCGATATCCAGGCAACCGGCCTTCACGGCAGGCTGATTGGCAATGATACCCACCACCACGCCGCAGATACGGGCAAAGCCCACCACCACGTTGCCGGCAAATCCGGCATGCACCTCCATGAACGAACCCTCGTCCACCAGACGGGCAATCACTTTCTGCACATCCAGCGGGGTGTTGTTGTTGTCGGGGATGATATCGTTCATTCCCTCATCATTGGCAATATCCAGCGGGGTGGAAAGGTCATGCGGAGCTTCCTGCGCATTGTTGGACGGCAGGTAGGTCAGCAGACGTTTGGCGATGGCGATGGCTTCCTCATCCGTGCGGGCAACGAAGTGAGCATTGCCGGAAACGGTGGCATGCACGGCAGCACCGCCGATTTCTTCCATGGTGCACTTCTCATAGGTCACCTGCTCAATCACCTTGGGGCCGGTGATATACATACCAGCAGCGCCTCCCTGGCGGATGATGATGAAATCGGTCAGAGCCGGGGAGTATGCCGCGCCGCCGGCGCAGGGCCCGAGGATGAGCGAAATCTGGGGAACCACGCCGGAGGCCGCCACGTTGTTATAGAACACGTTGCCGAAACCGGTCAGCGCCTCGATACCTTCCTGCAGACGGGCACCGCCGGAGTCATTCATCTGAATGATGGGCATACCGGCCTTGAGCGCATACTGCTGAGCATCACAAATCTTCTGGGCATGCATATAACCCAGAGAGCCGCCCTGGGCCATAAAGTCAGCAGAAACAGCCGCCACCGGGCGTCCCCCGACCAGACCGAAACCGGAAACGATACCCTCACCCGGGATATACTTATCCTGCATGCCGAAATTGCTGCAATGGTGGCGGGTGTGCATACCGATTTCCGTGAACGAACCGCCGTCAAACAGACAGTCAATACGCTCGCGAGCAGTCCAGTCGCCCTTCTCATGACGCTTGTCAATCTTGTCCTGACCGCCGGAAATGATAACTTTCTGCCGACGCTCCTCAAGCTCTTCAAGCAATTTGGGATCTATTGCCATATATGTATTGTGTTAGTAAGTGTTACGGCGCAGACACGGCATCACCCGAGTATACGCATCCATAGCGAGTGGGTACAGTTCACCCCAATCACGGCTGTATTCTAGCATAGAGGGAACTTCATGAAAAGAAAAAACCGTCATCATAACACGATTTTTACGCTCATTCATTCACCATAGGCGCGTACATTTTTCAGCATCTGCGGCAATTCATCTGCCAGGAAAGAGGCGTTTTCTTCCTCCAGCCAGTACTCAGCGGGCGTTTCCCCGTCATTGTTACGCAAAGTGGGGTCAGCACCGTACTGCATGAGCAGCTCCACCGACTCCGCGCACTCAGCGCGGTGCAACGGCGTCTGCCCCCACTTATTGCGGGCATTCACATCCAGTCCGGCAGAGAGAAAAAGCGGCCAGCATCCCAGGCGGGCATCCGTCCCATGCAGCAGCGTATTCCCGGCATTATCGCGCACGAACAAATCCGCCCCGGCGGCCAGCAGAACCTCTGCCACTTCCGACCAGATATTGCCGAACAGGGCCGTAGCGCCCGAATCATCCCGGTCATGCACGGAAAGCCCCTGCTCCAGCAGAAAACGTGCCGCATCCGCATCCAACGCCCACCACAGAGCAGTCTCCCCCATGCGGCGATGCTTGCGCACATCCACGCCCCAGTCAACAAACAGTCTCAGCTTTTCACCATAATGAGCACAAACCACATCATCAGTAGTCGGCACAGCCCCCGCCTCCAGCAGCAGACGGCACATTTCAGCGGAATTCGTATAACGAAGGGGGCTGCAGCCATAGCCATCCCGCGCATTCACATCCGCACCTGCAGCAATCGCGCGGCGGGCTGTGGCATGGTCGCATTTCTGCAGAGCGCGGAACAACGTATCTGTTGCCGATAGTTTCATCGTTCGGACGGTATGGTAATCACACGGGCATTCGGAGAAAGTCCATACACCTGGGGTTCATACATGAGCTGCGCCTGAGCCGGGGGCACAGTTGACGTTCCGGCGCGTTTTACCCGGGCAAAATAGGTCATGTTGAGCAAATCTCGGCCGCCCCAGCGGGTACAGAATCCGCGCACGCGGTCTGCCAGATACTCCCGGTGGTCAAAACTCCTGCTCCACGACACCGGCTCAAGCCCTGCGGCCTGACTCGGGATTTCCGGGTTGACGGCCTCCATGCAGGCGGGCAGATAATCCTCCAGCACAAGGTATTCCAGCTCATCGGCCACCTTGGCACATGTGAGCGTGACCCGCACCACATCGCCCACTTTCAGTTGCTCAGGAGCTTTGTGCCACTTCCCATCCTCGCCTTTCACCTCATAGACTCGTGTCACCTGCAAGCCCTTTTCAGTCACGCCGGGAAACTCCGTCTGTTCCGGCTGAGCCTTGACCTGCACCAGTGCATAGACCGGGCCGCCCTCCGCGGCCAGCGTGACGGGCAACTCTGACAGACGGCTCACTTGCGGCAGAGCCAAGTTCAGCGGTTCCCGCTTCAACTGATATCTGCCGGAATCCGTCACAACAGACACCTCCGGGGCAGCTACGGCTTGCGTGCGGAGGAAATCGTGCAGCGCCAGCAGCATCAGCGAAGAATGAGCGGTGCTGTGATGCCGGGTATCCCGACCGATTGTTCGCATCCACTCACGGAAAGCTTCCTGACGGCGGTCGTTGTTCCGCAACGCCAGGAGGAAATGAAGCGTAGCACCGTACACCCCCGGACGGATACCTTCTTTCTGCCGTTCCTTCACTTCATCACATTTTTTCTTCAGAATGCGTTCCATTCTCCTGTTATCGCCCAGGGCGCGGGCCGCCATCAACCCCGCATCAGCGAAAAGCGCATCCTCATCCAGCCTGTCTACAAAGCGCAGCAGACGTTTCATCTTATCCTGCAGCAGCGAATAACCGCGATCCGCCGCAACAGTCAGCACCATGGCAGCATACGCACTGGCCCAGCCACAGCCATTCTTCCCGGCTTCCCAATACCCCAGGCCGCCATCCTCGCACTGGCGAGCAAAGAGGGCGTTGATTTCCCGCTCCGTCTCCTGTTTCACCTCCTCGCGAGACGCGCGGGCCAACTGCGGACAGAACGGGGAAAGTTCATCATAAAGCAAACGGGGCATCATGGCGGCAGCTTTCTGCTCCGTGCAGCCATAGGGATAGCTCAGCAGGAAATCCAGACAGCCCTGCAAATGCAGCAGAGGGCTGGCAGAGAGTTTCACCTCCATGCTCGAATGGGTGGATTGCGCTGCCTCCGAGGCTATGAGAGAGGCAATTTTCAACGCTTCCTGCCCCGGCAGCAGCTCGGGACGATGAACTTCCTTGAGCAAAGGAGCGGGGAATCGCACCTGACAAGTCCCCTGCACCGCATCCGTTCCGGGAGCGCCCTCAGCCTTCCAGCGCAGGCGGCATTCACCTTCCTGCTCAGGAGACACCTCAAAATACAGCGTTGCGCTTGCACCGGCAGCCAGCACGACCTGCTGCGGTGTATCATTACCTTCCAGGGAGACCATCCAGATGCCGGCTTCATCGGTGGCATTCGTGATGGAAAGCGGCAGCTGCAACCTGTCGCCCGTGCTCATGAACAAGGGCATACCCGGCGTAATCATCACCGGAAGATTCACCACGAAAGAAGCCTCCGCAGAACCGAAGCGCGAACCGGAACGGTCTGCGACCACGGCAAAGACACGGTAGGTGGTCAGCGTGTCCGGCAGTTCCGCTTCGGCAGAGAAACGTCCCTCCGCATCCGTTCGCAGGGCCGCCTTCCAAAGCGCCACCGGCTCAAAGTCATTGCGGAACAATGTTTCATCCCCTCCGTCCATGAAGGGAGATACCGGGCCGTACACCTCTCGCTTACCGGCATCATCCGCAGCCAGCAATTCATCCATATCAGAGGGCGTCAGAACACCACTGCCACTGCGAAGGCCTCCCGTCAGAAATCCTCTGCTGACCGGTGATTTCACCGATTTCTTCTCCGGTGTATATTTCTTCCTCAGTATCGGTGACAGGCTGACGGAGTCACCCCGAAGCATATCGCCCAACCAGACGGCATCCATCACCTTGGAGGACAGCCCCGGCAAATTACCCATGACGGAGGATGGCTCAAAGGTCAATACCTTGTCAGAAGCAAAGAATCTCTCAGGGTCCGGCTTTTCATAATCGTAATACGAAAGGGACCGCATTCCGGCGTCCACGGCATAAAGCGTTACCTCCGCCGATACCGGCTTACCGCCGGCCTGCACCCGACCGCTCAACAGGATTTTCTGCCCCGGGCGCGAGACTTCCTGCGGCACCTGAAGCGACACATCCAAATGCTGTCGCAGCACAGGGACGAAGCAGGAGGTATCTGCCAAAGCCAATCGACGCGTTGCGTTTTTGCCGATTTCCGGGATGACCAGCGAAACGCTCACCACGCCTTCTTCATGACGCTGCAAGCGAACATCCAGAGTCTGCTCCCCCTGCTCTGCATGTTTCTGTACATGGCGCAGGCGCTCACCGCATCCAACGAATACATGCACGGGTCCCTTGCGGGGAGAATGGAACTGAAGCCGCATACAGTCGCCCATCGGTTCGGCTCTCAGCAACAGATCTGTTTCGACCTCACCTGTATCGGCAGAGGGTATGCCGCTGTACACGGCCTCCCGCCCGGCGGCATCCCGCCCTCTTATCTCCAGTTTCATCCGGAAGCGGTTACTTTCCTCTTCCGCCCCATGCTCTCGGAGCATCTTCAGCATGTTCGGGGGCAACGGAACGCCCTGCCGGCTATGGGCGGGAATGGTCAGTTCACACCCACCGACCGTTTTTGTCGTTTCCTCCCACACCGCAAAACAGGTACGGAGATTGGTTGAACGCATGCCCTCCAGCTTCAAGGTAACGCTGATATTCTGTGCTCGAGTCAGAGGCTCTCCGGATAGAGCATCCGTCAGATAGAGCAACCCATCCCGATAATTGATGCGGAAATCAGCCGATGAGAAAGTCTTATGCTGCAACGGCAGAGTCACGTATTCCTCACGGCCATTACAAACACTCCCCTCCACCTCAAGTTCGCCGCAATTCAACCAGGACGGCTTCATCGGCAGCTCCAACTCGGCCGTGCCGCCGGCATCCGTCATCAAGTGATGAGTTTCTATCTCCGAGCCGCTTCGCAGCTTCAGCTCCACCTTCGCGTGGCAGAGCGGCACACCACTGTAATCATCTGCCCGCACCTTCAGACTAACCTTCTGCGGAGCAACCTTCTCCACATCAACGGCCAGAGAGGCAACGAAGGCGTTGCGACGAAACACCTGGCAGAGAATATCCATCGAGTCTTCACGGCCACCGGCGCTCACTTCCACGGAATAAGCACCCGCCACATCTTCTTCACCATCCGGCAGACTGAGGTCTATGGAAAACGAGCCGAACTCACTCAGCGACAACTCCTTCTCCAGCAGTTTCTCGCCATTCGGACGGGAGAAAACCAGCTTCGCTTTCTTTTCGGGGGAAAAGCCAAAAGAATCATGCCTGAGCCGCCGCACCAGGCCGCGGATATGCACCGTGTCACCGGGGCGATACATGGGACGGTCTTTCAACAGGAAAATCCGGGTGGAGGATGTACTCTCCGCTTCTTTCTTCCAAGCCCGGGGAACACGGTGCTCGGGTATACGCCCCATGGCAATATCCTGCCCACTGCGAGCAATGATTTTCTTACCCGCTTCCAGCTTGATAAAGGCAACCCCGCTGCAATCCGGCAGGGAAATCTCCTCGTATACCTGTTTTGCCTTGTTCCATTCCAGAGCTTTCAGTTCAGCCCCGGTAACTACGGAACCGTCCGAAAAACGAGTCACCAGCACCCCCTGAGCAGAGCAGATGACATTCAAATCTGTCACCAATACGGGGATGTCCAGTTCATAATTCAGCGCATCTGCCCGCTGCCCCTGCAGAGAGAGAGCATACTGCACGTGAGCATTCGGCGTTACCTTCAGCGTCACCAGATACAATCCGGGCTGCAACGTTTCACCCGCCAAGGCCTCCAAATCCAACACGAGTTCCGAACTGCGGAACATGGAGCTGCCCTTCAAATCAAAGTGCCGGGTCGGATAGCTCTGAGCATCCGCAATATGGTGCTTTCTCTTCTCCTCCCGCAGCTCCAATGCCGATTCCTCCTTATCCAGAGCCCATTCTCGCGTCTCTATGGAAGACGATGCTGTGGGCAGGCCTTTGCTCTTGCGTTCCCGATGGATGCGATATTCATATTGAAGTCTGTCGCGCTCGCGGGAATCGTAAGCAGGAGCCGACAGGACCTCTGCCACATGCCGGGAATGCACACGGTGAACGGTGGCATCCACCTCGCTGATATTACCGGCGGGAAGCCGGAGTTTGTGCGCTCCTTTCAGAGGCAGCACTATCGCTTCTTCCGTCTGTGCCCGTATCTGAGGCCATGCCGGTTGCAGCGCCAGGCGATGCACATGGTCGTCGCGAGTGACGGCCCCGTTGGCAGACACTGTCCCTTTCGGCACTTGCACATCCACCACAGACGGCAACACCCCGCTGACAAGGATGCGCATTCCACTCGCCATACCCGCAGCCTGATAGGCCAGTTTTTTATCTGAGACCTCCAGCAGACAGACCCCGTGAGGCTGATACGGCAAGGCTCCGCCATAGCGGAAGAGAAGCCAGATTTTCTCATTAACCGTCAATTTTCTTCCGGCTTTCGTATTTTCAAGAGTTCCCTCGCCGTCTATACTGAAACCCAGGCGGGAAAAGAGCTCCGGGAGCGATTTTTCAGGAAGCGGTTGCGAAAAGAACAGGGTCATCTCCACCTCACTGCCATCCGTTGCGTTTTCTGCAACAGTCAGGCCACTGAGCAACTCATTGACAGGATGAAAATCGGTGTTTTTCCTGCTCAGCATCGGTGGTGCATCCGGCATACGGTTCTGAGTTCCGTCAATAAACCCGGAGTCCGCAGCACCGCTGTAACACAGCATCCAAGTCTCATCCGTGTCCAGCTCTTCCGTCGGCCGCACCAGCACATGCCCGGGCAGCACCGAATCCGTTTTTAATTTGCCCCACACCTGTTGCCCGGCATCGGCCAGGCGTCTCAGACTCACCTCCTGAACTCCGTCGCAAACGCGGGCCGGTTCCACCGTAGCCGGCACACTACGCCCCAGATAACGCTTCCCCGTCCAGATACTCTCTTTCACACGGCGGAACACATAATTCACCGCCGTCTTTTCCGAAAACTGCTGAGCTTCGAGAGTATGGTGCCACTGAGGCGTCACCAGCAGAGCCCCCCCCTGAGACGTGGCAACGGGGAAAATTCGCAGTTGATTGTCAGGGCATCTGAATTCGTACTCGCGCGGCTTCATTTCTTTGCCGCTCAAATAACACGTTCCCTCATGAAAAATCAGCTTGTAGCGAGTCCTGCAACTGCTGCCCGGAGGGAAACTGATTTCCAGCCTGTCCTGGTCTATCCATTGAGTCTGCGGCACATGGTGCGAATCACCCGTTATGCGAAATAAATCAGGTTCAGGCGAAGAAGCTTCTTCATAAGAATCCCGTACAACTGAGGCATGAACCACCGGCTCGGGAAAATAAATCGTCACCGTCTGGTCATGATAACTCGGCTTCACCGTTCCCGCCCGCAGCAGTCCGACCAACAGCAGGCTCATCATCCACAGAAAATTGACACAAAATCGGCTCATATCTATCGTTACGGTGATATACTACACCCATACTAATCCTGCGGCGAGCCAAATCCGCAACTTTTTCTGAAAAAAAAGCGTTCCGGCGCAACATTAACCCACAAACTCCCCCACCGCGTACGAACAGGGAGTTTTATCAATTTTGAGCTTGTGTTCTCGGCTCTTTCTGATATAACGAACACCCACAGTCGCGCCAGACTCACTCCCAAACCATGAAAAGCACGTTTTTACTCCTTACTCTGACCGTCTCCGTCTCTCAGACTCTTGCCGCCGTGGGTGATACGGTGAGTGGCTCAGGCACTTATGTGGCTGATGGCATTGTGGTCAGCAGTATCGGCACCGGTTTTCTTCAGACAAGCCGGGCAGACTCCACCCGGCTCTACGACAGCGCCAAAGGAGCAGAATGGACGACCAATACCGGTGATTCTCTCATGTGCTGGATACATGCGGCCTCCAATGTCATTCAGTACTGGCAGAGCTATTACGGGGTGTTTGCAAAGCCGCAGGCCGGAACGTATTACGATTATGATGCATCCTTTAATACCGGATTCCCGGAAACAAGTCAGACCAAGCCCCTGCCCTACGGCAGAATCGGCACGGAGGCGCCTTCCACGACAGATGATTCTCAGGACGCCGTACCGGATGGCAGGCGCCTGCAGGTAGCCCGCGATATGTTTCTCTCCATCCCGAATTCCTCCACGCAACCCAGAAACACGGGAGGTGTCTTCGGGTGGGCATCCGAGTGGTTCTTCCGCGGTGCTGATAAGTGGAATAAAGAAAACGGGACGACCATTGACCTGAGTGCCGGAGGAATGGCCCCCAATACGGGAGGCTATTATGCCAACTATTTCGGCACGGAAACGCCTTTCGGACAGGATTGTTCATTCACCACGGTCTATTCGGCAGCGCAGGAGGCCGCATCAAGTGTCCACAAATCGACCACAGGGGCTCCGTTCGGTAATACGGATACAGAGGCTGTCAAGGCTCTCCTTCTGGAGGGCTTCGGAGTAAAAGACGGGGTACAGGTTCAGGACGGCATGATTACCTGCATCGGCACCACCAACTCCTCATCCGGAACAGGGCATGTGATTACATGCTACGGGTTTACCACCAATGCGGACGGCAGTCTCAAATCTATCCTGGTCGCAGATAACAACGATGATATCAGCACGTATAATTCTGCGCTGAAAGAACTGTTCGTCAAGGTTCAGAACGACAGAATAGAGCTATACACCAACACGGCACTCACGAGAGCCTATGCCCCTACCGGCAGCGGAGTGAACTACCTCACCTCCGTCTCCTGCATCAACACTCCGGAAGTGCTGCAAAACATGCTCGCTGAATACAGCGATGCCGCGAACGAGGCGCAGGTCTGGAATGGTGCTGCATCGGTATGGGAAGCGCAGCAGGTCAACACGGAAGTGCTGCCCACCGAATCCACCGGATGGGATGTGAATGTGAACGGCGACCACATTGCCGAAGAGCACCACGGGTACTACCACACCTACGCCTCGGAAGGACGGCGCGTGCTCTTCGATGACCATGCAGCCGCAGACAAGCGCAGCGTCACGATTGTGGGTACAGTCGCCGCAAACAGCATCGAAGTTGCTGCCGCAGACTATGAATTCAAGGCCGGAGACCAAGCCGAGCTGACAGTCGGGGCAGACCTCGCGGTTCACAGCATGGCCTCACTGCATAGTGAGGTGGCTCTGCATCTGAGCGATTTGACGCTGGAATCCGGTGCGGAGCTTTCCTCTGAGCAAGTCATTACCGTGAGTGGAGTGTTCCGCGCCGACGAAGCATCAACGGCTTCCGCATACGCCCTGCGCAACAGTATCACCCCGGCAAGCAGCATCTATGCCGACCTTGATTTGACCGCGGCCACGGCCATCATTCTGGAGAACACGGTCAATATGAATGGTCATCAGCTCCGACTCAATGCCGACACGCCGATAACGCTCAACGCCGAAGCGTTGGGTGGCAACATGCCATTCTTCTCCAATGTGGGCAAACTGATTGTCACCACAACGGACGGAGAAGAGCTGGCTCTGGCCCCCGGTACCGATGTGACGCAGTACCTCACGCTCTACAGCAACGGAGAACCTCTTCAGGGAATGATATCACCTACTCTGCCACCGGCGATATCAGCCTCGCCGTGCCGGAACCGGCCGGTGCAACGCTGAGTCTGCTGGCTCTTGCCGGTCTGGCTGCGCGACGCAGAAGAAATCATTAAGCCCCCCACTGCAGCATGCCAACTACCCTCCCGGAATCCCGACAACACACGGAAAACGAGCTGTTTCCCGGTGAGCGCATTCTGTGGCTGAGAGAAACGCCGCCCGCGATTCGCGAACGCATCTGCGAAATGGCAACGGAATTCTGGGTGGAGGTCTTTGTCACAGGGCTGCTGATGACAGGTGTGATTTTATTACCGATGATGCTGGCACCGATGCTCCACGAAGCGTTTCTTCCCGTGCTGTTGATACTGTTTCTTTATCGGACGGTTCATTTCGTCCTGCGCTGTTATCGCAGACATTTTCGGCAATGGGAGGTCATTACCAATCGCCGACTTCTCTTCTTCAAACGGGAATGGAATATTCTGTATCTGGAAATTGCACCCCTGAACCGCATCAGGCTCATTCCGGGGAATCGCCGCAAAGATGGCAGCGCCGATTTAAGCATCTGCGGTCCCCGCAGCTTTCGGAGTCATCTGCCGGTAAAAGCATTACAGAGAGTAGAGGCGGCGGATGAATTACTATCTGCGCTCCGGGCAGACATTCCCGCGCCTCTGCCCGTCCCGCAGGCTCAGCTCCGCCCTCATCCGCTTCTGCCGGAGGATGAAGCCCTGCTCGGCGAAGGAATCCAGGAGGCGAAAGCGTATATCCCCCTCAAACCCCGTATACTGACGGGAATCTTCATAATCTATCTCCTCACCATAGGCGGCATCGGCCTGCTGTTCCCACCCATTGACAATCATCCGGAGGTATGGATATATTGGGGAATACTCCTGGTGCTGATGCTGACGGTCGCATTCTTTCAGTGGAAAAACCGACACCGGTATACCACCCCGAAACGCTTTGCTCTTGGCAGCCGCTTTCTGTACGTTGAGGGTTACCATCCAAGGCCCATCACCGGTTGCTACCCCGCAGGGAAAAGAATCTACCCGGATGGACGGATTGAACTGGTTTTCAACACCCCCTGCAAAGCATTCCGTGATAATATCCCCTTCGGGTTGGATAACCTCCTGAAATCCCGGGAAACAGAACAAATACTCCACGCCATTTGTGCCCACCATTCGCGAGAAAGCGGTGGGGCAAGGTGATAATTATGCGACATACCGTAATCTTATCTTGACAATTCCCCCTCGTTTGTGGCAGAATGCGCAGCGTTGCGGGGCATCCTCTGGCCTCCACCCTACGGAAGATGGCCCTGTCGTTCAATGGATAGGACGAAGGTTTCCGGTACCTTAGATGTGGGTTCGATTCCCGCCGGGGCTACTACAATAACCCTGCCTAATAGGCGGGGTTATTTGATTTTACTTGATTTACGACTTTACAACAGGCTTAATAAGCCTATCACGCAGCGCGAAAACAGCGCGAAAAATGAATAAACCAACCGGGCAGCAATCCGGGATTCTGAGGAAACAGGTGTACATCCGCAACCTGATATGTTAGAATGCAAACATCGCATGAAACGAAAGAAATGGAAGAAAATTCGGCTTGGTCTTATCGGTCGCATCATCATTGCCCTGATTATCGGAGCCGGCGCCGGCCCCTGTGCCCCCGTCTGGATGGTGCGCACGTTTAACACTTTCAATGGACTGTTCGGGCAATATCTGGGTTTTCTGATTCCTCTGCTCATCGTCGGGCTGGTGGCTCCCGCCATTGCCGACATCGGGCGCAGGGCGGGCAGGATGCTGCTGGCCACGGCTCTGCTGGCCTATGCGGCCACGCTTGTTTCCGGCTTTGCCTCCTACCTGACGGCCGCCAACATTTTCCCCGGCCTGATTGCGCCGTCAACCTCGCTTCAGGCCCTCGGGAAAGCAGCTGAGGCTCCTGCGTGGTTCACCATCTCCGTGCCCCCGCTCATGGAGGTAATGACCGCGCTCATCTTTGCTTTCATGTTGGGACTGGGCATGGCCTACTGCCGGGGTGAGGCAATGAGAAAAGTCTGTGAGGATTTCCGCGAAATCATAGCCCGCACTATTGGCAAGGCCATCATTCCTCTGCTTCCGCTCTATATCTTCGGCATCGTGCTCAACATGGCCTGGAGCGGACAGGCAGCGAACCTGCTGAGCGTCTTCCTCAAAATCATCGGTATCATCTTCCTGCTGCACATCGGAATCCTGCTGTTGCAATACAGCATCGCCGGGTTGATAGCACGGCGTAACCCCCTGATGCTGCTGTGGCGCATGATGCCCGCCTACTTCACCGCCCTGGGTACTCAATCCTCTGCCGCCACCATTCCCATTACCCTGCAACAGACGCTCAGCAATAAGGTTCACAAAGATGTGGCAGGGTTCGTCATCCCCCTCTGTGCCACGATTCACCTCTCCGGCAGCACGCTCAAAATCGTGGCCTGTGCCATAGCCATCATGCTCATGCAGGGAATCCCGGTGACTCCCTCTGTCATGGTGGGATTCATCTTCATGCTGGGTGTCATCATGGTGGCCGCTCCGGGCGTGCCGGGTGGTGCCATCATGGCCTCTCTGGGCATCCTCCACTCCATGCTCGGCTTCGGTGATACGGAACAGGCACTCATGATAGCCCTCTACATCACCATGGACAACTTCGGCACCGCCTGCAACGTCACCGGCGACGGAGCTCTCGCCGTCATCATCAACAGATTCTATAAGGGGTGATGACGAGTTGGTCGGCGTCTACTCAAAAAAATGCCGCCCGGAAGGGCGGCATGAAGTAAATCAGATATACTGTCGAATAACGGCACGCTCGCGAAGGCGCTCCACCCACTCTCGATAGCGCTTTTCGCTCTGCTTGCGGCGCACGGCATCATCCACCTGACGTTTCACTTCCGGATTGCTCAGGGAAGGAGCCGGTGCAAGGTGGCGGCTGCGAACTTTCACGATGGTGAAGCCCTGCGGGTCAAGCAGCGGCCCGATGGTTCTACCGGGTTTGGCACTGAACACCACATTAGCAAAGTCTACGGAGAGCTCACTACGTTTCATCGTCGGCCAGACTCCCCCCTCTTCTGCCTTGGAGTCACGAGAATACTTCCTCGCTGCATCGCCAAAGGAAATCTCACCCCGGTCAAGCTTTTCTTTCAGCGCGACCGCCGTTTTGTACTGGTCCTCCGCCGTCAGCATGGGGTCCTCCGGATCGCCGGCAGGAATGAAGATTTTATCGTAGCGGATAGAATCATTCATGATGTTGCGGTACTCATGCTTCGTTGCGTTGTACTCTGCCCGGATTTCATCCGGAGTGGGAGGGATGCCGCGATCATAGCGAGAGGCACGCATGGAGGCAACGGTAATTTCCTTGCGGACAGATTCTCGATACTCACTATAAGTCATACCGCTCTTGCGGAGGTTATCCAGGAACTCCTTACGATTACCATTGAAAATGGTCAGAATGCGGCGATTGATTTCGCCCTCAATCTGATCCTCCTTGAGCATATACCCCTTTGTCTCAAATTCACTGAGAACCAGTTCACGATCAATCAGCTCACTGAGAACGGTCTTCTTCGCCTTCACTAACTCCGAATTAAAACGAGGGCCCTGACGGGGGTAGAGCATCATCAGCTCGCGGAAATAAGGACCCAGACGGGCGCGTACTTCGCTGGAGGTAATCGGACGGCCGTTCACCGTGGCAGCCACGCGGTTCACCACGCCACCCTTAGCGGCGGATTCCCCCTCTGCCCCGGCAGCCGTGCCGGATACCACCGCAAGAGAGGCAAGCAGCAGGATGACTAGACGACATGCAGGTTTCATACGCCCTCATTCTAGCGCGATTCTGTTATACATGCAATCTTCTTCTTTGTCACCGACTCACTTTATGCTCGCATCTTCCGGATTTTGGTGCTAGTATGAAAGGCACTTAGATAACTCTTTCCATTACCATGGCTATCAAACTGTTTATTCCCGGTCCGACCATCGTGTCGGAAGATATTCTTCAGGAGATGAGTCTGCCGATGATTGCGCACCGCTCCAAAAAAGCGTCCGAGATTCAGAAGCGCATCTCTGACAACATGCAGAAGGTGTTGTTTACCGAGAACCGCATCCTGCTCTCCACCTCCTCCGGGTCCGGGCTCATGGAAGGCGCTATCCGCTCCTGCACAGCCAAGCGCGCCGCCGTTTTCTCCGTGGGGGCTTTTGGCGACAAATGGTACAAAATGGCCGTTGCCAACGGAGTTCCGGCCGACAAATTCTCCAGCGAGATGGGCGAACCCACCACCGCCGAGATGGTGGATACCGCGCTTTCTACCGGCAAGTACGATGTGGTAACCGTCACGCACAATGAGACCTCCTCCGGCATTCAGAACCCCGTTGAGGAAATTGCCGAGGTCATGAAGAAGTACCCGGACGTGGTCTGGTGTGTGGATGCGGTCTCTTCTGCCGCCGGCTCCAAAATTGAGACGGACAAGCTGGGTATCGACGTACTGATTACCTCCACGCAGAAGGCGCTGGCCCTGCCCCCCGGTCTCGCCATCTGCTCCATGAGCCGCAAAGCCTATGACCGCACCGCCGAAGTACCCAACCGCGGTCTGTACTTTGACCTGCGCACCATCTGGGACTTCATCGATAAGAAGAACTACCAGTACACCTCCACTCCCTGCCTTTCCCTCATGTATGCGCTGGACAAGCAGCTTCAGCACATCGTTGAAGTGGAGGGCATAGAGAACCGCTTTGCCCGCCACGAGCAGACTGCCGCCTATACCCGCGCCTGGGCCGATGAATACTTCCGCGTCTACCCGAACCGCAAGTACCTCTCTAAAACCCTCACCGTCATCGATGCCTGCCCGAAAGGCCGTTCCGAGCTCATCTCCATCCCGGCGCTCAATGCTTTCCTGGCCGAGCGCAATATGCAGCTGGGCAACGGGTACGGCGGGCTCAAAGACAAAACATTCCGCATTGCCCACATGGGTGAGCTCACCCTGGACGACATGAAGGATATCACCTCTGCCGTGGAGGATTACCTCAAAACGCTTTAACCACACACGAAAGGGGGAGACGGGAAAATGTCTCCCCCTGATTTTTCACCATGATTCCGCAATACACCCTTCCTTACAAGGTGATGTACTACGACACCGATGCCGGCGGCGTAGTACACAATCTGGCCTACCTCCGCTGGGTGGAGCAGGCGCGCACGCTCATGGCTTCCGAAATGGGCATTGATTATGCCACCCTCGCGTTGGAACAGAACCGCCACACGGTTCTCGTCCGCCACGAGGTTGACTACCATTCCCCTGCTTTCCTGGCAGACGATGTCGTGGTCAACGGAATCCTGGAACGGGCGGAAAAATCATCCCTCTACTTCAAGTTCGAGATTCGCCGCGTTGCCAACGACAAGCTCTGTGTCACCGTACGCCAGCGACTGGCACTCGTTCAGATGCCCCAGGGAAGGCCCATCCGCATCCCTGCCGAGTGGCTCGATAAGGTCGCACCGGATGGTTCATCCTGAGCAGGCAGCAGCAACAGAACCATTCCGAGAATCAACCGGCATCCTCCGTACGGGGGATGCCGGTCTCATATTCTGAACTAATTAACCTAACCTATTATGGAAAAAATCAACGACGGCTGTCATTGGGCTCCGGCATTCTGAAGAATGGACACTATATTCGTACGGCCCTCTTTGCGGGCATACTGCAAGGCCGTGCGCCCTTCATGATCCATCATATTCACATTGGCCCCGCCGGCAATGAGCGCCTGCACCACATCGGCGCGCCCCTCTTCGGCTGCCATCATCAGAGCCGTCTCGCCATCGTCATCGAAGGCGTTGGCATTCGCCCCGGCCGCCAACAGGATTTTGACGATATCGGCGCGACCGTCATCTGCGGCAATCATCAGCGCCGTCTCACCGTCATCATCCGCAGCGTTCACATTCGCCCCGGCAGCAATCAGCGCCTGAACCATCGCCACATTGCCGGTCTCCACCGCCTCCATCAGCAGCGATTCGCCATCCGCATCCTGAGCACTGGGGCTCACCCCATTCTGCAGAGCCTGCTGCAGCCGTGCCACAGACGCAGACTTCACCGCTCTCTTGCCAATCTGATAAGAGGCTACATTCTGACCCACGGCAACACTCCCCATTCCGGCCACTGCCACCAACATTGTTATCACCTGCGTTTTGTTCATGACGATTGAACTCCTTTCGTTCACCATTTAGAAACGTTCCAACCCGGAAACATTCAACACTATTCTGGAAAATAATGAAAAAAACTTACTTACAAGCCCGGAAAAGGAAATGTGAATAACCTTGACCCGGAGGGATATGTTCGTTACAATGGGCAGAGGAAGTATGAAAAACCCCATCGTACGGAAAGTGGAGCATGTATCAGTATCGCGGTTTTATGAAAATTACCGCGGAGTGCTGGAGTTGCAATTGCTGAATAGCCCACTGGGGATGTCGCGCAACATCCTTCAACCGGCAATTAATCGTCCCGGGTTGGCGCTGGCTGGATATTTCGGGTATTTTGCGCACGAGCGCATCCAGGTATTCGGAGCAGCAGAAATGGCCTATCTCAACTCCTTGCAGGGGGAAGAGCGCAGAGAGCGCCTGCTGCGGATTTTCCGGGAAAATATTCCGTGTCTGATTTTTGCGCGGGGGATGGATGTGCCGGCAGACGTGCTGGCCATGGCCGACAGCAACACGGTGTCCGTATTCCGCACCAATATGCTGACGATGAACTTCGTGAACCGCGCCACCGTTATTCTGGAAAATGAATTTGCCGACAGTACCACGATGCATGCCTGCATGGTAGACGTGCGCGGCGTGGGCGTGCTCATCACCGGCAAAGGCGGGGTGGGCAAGAGCGAAATATCTCTCGGTCTGGTGGAGCGCGGCTCCTCTCTGGTGGCGGACGACATGGTGCGTATCCGCAACATCGGCGGGGAGCTCATTGCCTCTGCCCCCTCGCTGAGCAGCGGATTCATCGAGATTCGCGGCATTGGTATCATCAATGTCACCAACCTGTTTGGTTTGAAAGCCTACCGACGGGAAAAGAAGATTGACCTGGTCATCAACCTGACGGACGGACAAATGTCTGAGCTGGAGCGGCTCGGGCTGGAGCGCAAGATGATACCGATTCTCGGCGTAGAGGTAGAGCGTCTCAACCTGCCGGTTGCCCCGGGACGCGATATGACGCGACTGGTGGAGGTGGCGGCTCTGGGGCAATACCTGCGCGAAAGCGGGTATGACATGGCGGGCGAATTCAACCGCCGTCTGCACCGCGAAATTCGCCAGCGCAGCATGCCGCGCTCAGAGGATTGATAATCATTACCAGACACCTATTTCCGAATCCGGACAAAAATGACAACGCTTGATGAAATAGTGAAGCTGCTGGACACCACGCTGCATGTGGCGGAGGTGAAGGATGCACCTGTGGCACTCAATGGTTTGCAGGTGGAAAATGACGGCACCGTACGCAAAGTGGCGCTGGCGGTGGATGGGTCACAGCGCACGCTGGATGCAGCAGTAGCCGCGGGAGCGGATTTGCTGATTCTGCATCATGGTTTATTCTGGTGTGGTCTGCGACCGCTCACCGGCTGGTGGAAGCGCAAGGTGGAGACTTGCCTGAACGCCAATCTGGCGGTGTACTCAGCACACCTTCCGCTGGACATGCATCCGGAGCTGGGCAACAACGCCCGGCTGGCTCAGTCATTGGGCTTGCAGGAATTACAGCCGGAGCTGGAATTCTGTCTCTCCGGGGTATTCCCCGGCACGGTGGCGGAGCTGCGAGCCCGCTATGCAGAAGTGACCGGGGGTGAAATAACAGGCCCGATGCCGACACCGGATGCACTGGCCGGACGGGTACTCATCTGCTCCGGCGGCGGCGGTCCGGAGGTGTATGCCGTGCAGAAACTGGGCTACAGGACATTCCTCACCGGCGAGGAGAACCACTGGGTATCCTACACGGCAGAGGACATGGGGATGAACCTCTTCTTCGCCGGGCACTATGCCACGGAGACTTTCGGTGTGAAAGCGCTGGGCGAGTTGCTGTCAGAGAGGTTCGAACTTCCCATCGTCTTTATTGATAACCCGACGGGCATGTAACCCCTGCCCCCCCGTACCATGCTGATAATCGTAGAGGATTCCTTCGGAACACGACTGGACCAATTTCTGGCAGCGCAGCTGCCGGAGCTTTCCCGCGCCCGCATTCAGGTGCTCATCAAGGAAGGCTCCATCACCCTCAACGGCAAATCCACCAAGGCCAAAACCCCGGTGGAACGGGACATGCGCATCGAGGTGACCATTCCCGAGCCGGAACCCGCCGAGGCGCAGCCGCAAGATATCCCCATATCCGTGCTGTACGAGGATAAGGACGTCATCGTCATCGACAAAGAAAGCGGCATGGTAGTCCACCCGGCTGCCGGAAACCCGGACGGCACTCTGGTGAATGCCGTCCTCTTCCACTGCGGCGATTTATCCGGCATCGGCGGGGTGGAGCGCCCCGGTATCGTTCATCGACTGGATAAGGACACTAGCGGTTGCATCGTGGTGGCCAAGAATGATGCGGCGCACCTGTCACTCACCACGCAGTTTGCCAACCGCGACACGGGAAAAATCTACCTGGCCGTCGTACAGGGAAGGCCAAAGGAAAACGGCGGCACCGTTTTCACCAATATCGGGCGTCACCCGGTGAACCGCCTCAAGATGGCGGTCGTCAACCCCGGGTCCGGCAAACCGGCCATTACCGACTGGCAGGTGCTTCATTATGACGCCGCCACGGATTCCACACTGGTAATGTGCACCCTGCATACCGGGCGCACCCACCAGATACGCGTCCACATGCTGCACCTGGGACACCCGCTGGTGGGCGACCCCATCTATGCCCACCCCCAGCGCCAGAAAGCCAGACCGGGGAGACTGATGCTGCATGCCTGGCGTCTGGCATTCAATCATCCGGCAGATGGACGCCGCATCGCGCTACAATCCCCCATCCCCCCGGAGTATCAGCCCTGGCTCATCGGCCACAACCTGCCGGAATGGGAAGAAACGCCCACCGATTGGAGCGGGCAATCCGAGGTTCAAATGAAAGGTTGACCCTGCGACAGTCATCACTTTTCTACGGATGGTCACAATAGTGGTTCTTTTTTCGGTGCCGGTGGCGCTTGTGTTCGTGCTGACAGTTCTTGTGGTAGTATTTCTCCTTTTCATCATCCGGGGATGGTGAGGAATCCTCTTCCGGCGCAGGAGATGCCGGGATGCTTGCAAAGCGAATGGGGCGATTACGCTGGCGGGACGGCGCGGGGTTGGCGGCAATAGCGCGGGCTTGATCTGCCCGCATGAGCAGATGCCATGACGTAGCGTCGCCCCCGCGCAGCAGCAGCCGTGCCCCCTCTGCATACCCCTGAGCATTCACCAGACTTTCGGAAGCAACATCCAGATAATCCACGCTATCCAATACGGTCTCCTCCTGCCCCAACAGCTCCAGCTTCACCACCAGACCGGCATTGGCGAATGCCGCAGGCGTCTCTTTCACAGCACTCATGCGAGAAATCAGAGCCTTCATCTGTGCCGTTTCGGCGCATTGAAACGGGCCAGCTCCACCGGTCTCCGCATACGAGACTGTGAGGAATGCACCAGCATGACTCTCATCCCACAGCAGGCAGAAGCCGCACGCTGCAGAGATGCAAGCTTTATCCTGCTCATCCGCAGGTTCGACTCTTGAGCCGCTGAGCTTTCCCTCACCGGAGGAGGTCCAAAGTTCAACATAGCCAAAGCCGGCAGCGACGCCGCGAGAAAGAACAACAGAAACGAACGGGCAGAGGGGAATATCATAAGGAGTAAAAGTTCAGGGAGAACACCGTTACATGGCGCAACAGACGGGATATGGCTCATGCTATCATCTGCAAATCAGGATGTCAAGCATCAACAAATGATACATATTCTCTATGTTGAATTTAAAATCATTTGACATGCGGCAGTAAAAATACGGCATTGTCAAGCAACCGGAAGTGTGCTATGTTAGGTGCGCATGAGCGCTGATAAATCCCCCGGAATCCGCAAGGTCATGATTCTTTTGCTGGCTGCCATCTTTCTGGCGCAACTGGGCCACGGCATCTGGGATTTACTCTTCAGCAACTACCTGAGCAACGTTCACGGCCTGGATGCCGGACAGCGAGGCTTCCTGGAGCTACCCCGCGAGCTGCCGGGGATTCTCTGCTTCGTTGTCATCTGCACGCTCTTCTTTCTGGATGAAATAAAGCTTACGGTTCTGGCCTGTCTGCTGGCGGCGGTGGGGGCATTCGGATTCATGCAGCTGGAAGCCGACTGCGGCATGCTGACGCTGAGTCTCTGGATTATCACCGCCAGTCTGGGGGCGCACATTCTCATCGGCACGATTGACTCCATTGTCATGCATACGGCCCGCCCGGAAAACCGCAGTCTCCGTCTGGGACAGATGCGTGCGCTGGGGACAGCCGCCACCCTGACGGGAGCCCTCTATATCGGCATCAAATGGAAATTTTTCAACAAGGATTTTTCTGTTGATTATGCGGTTATGGGAGGGATGATGCTGATTGCCATGATACTGCTGCTCTGTGTCAGAGGCACTCAATTCCCGGCCCGGCGCTCCTGGCGGGAGAGTTTCATCCTCCGCCGGGAATACGGTGTATACTATGGGCTTGAAATTCTGCACGGCATTCGCAAGCAGCTTTATCTGACGTTTGGCTACTGGCTGATGGTCAGCACACTGGGGCAACAGCCATCGGGTATCGGGTTTATCCTGCTGATTGCCGGCATCATCGGCTTATTTACCCAGCCGCTCATCGGCTGGAGCATCAAACGCTACGGAGAACGCCGAGTCACCATTTTCGACAGCGTGGCGCTGTCCGTTCTGTGTCTGGCATACGCCTTTGCACCGGGGATGCTGCCGCTGAGTTGGGCCGTGGGCGTGGTGGGCACCTGTTTTGTGCTGGACAATCTGCTCTTTGCCATGGGTATGGCCCGCACCACCTACATCGCCCGCATCTGCGGTGAGCGTAAACATGAAATCACTCCCTGCATCTATACCGGCATTGCCATTAACCATATCGCCTCTATCGGCTACGGTATCGTGGGCGGCATCATCTGGGAATTGACCGGCGGACCTCAGGCGGTCTTTCTCATCGGAGGGCTGGCCGTCGTCGCGGCCGGCTTTCTTGCCGGGAAAATGAAAGAAATACAAACAATCAATTTAACGAACTCTCCATAAATCATTTGAATAATTTTCAAGCATTTGCTGATTCGGGCATCAATTCGTGCGGCGAAACGACACTTTATCACATTTGCCTTGCCTGTAACTGATTTTCGTATATAATAACGCGCACAACCACAAGCGCGCACTTATGATTGATCAGTTACGCAAACGACTTCTGGACCGGGAGCATCCCGTCCGCATCCATCTTATCGGTGTAGCAGGTTCCGGCATGAGCGGGCTTGCCCGCATGCTTCTGGAAATGGGCCACCGAGTCAGCGGTTGTGACCGCGTGACCAGCACGGAAACCGAACGCCTGCAACAAGCCGGGCTGGTTTTTTCCTGTCCTCATAGTGCAGCGGCGGTCAGTGATGCCGAGGTTGTCATCTACTCCTCTGCTATCCGCGAGGAAAATGTAGCGCTGCATGCCGCCCGGCAGAATGGTTGTCTGTGCCTGCGCCGCGCCGAATGTCTGGCAGCCATACTCAACAACAAAAAAGGTGTTGTAGTCGCCGGCACGCACGGCAAAACCACCACCTCCTCGCTGACGGCACACCTGCTGCGCGAAGGACGCATGCGCCCCTGCCACTACGTCGGTGCGGAAATCCCGGTGTTGGGAGCAAACGCCCATTGGAACACGGACAGCGAATTCCTGATT
Organism: Akkermansia sp.; assembly: GCA_017472085.1. GTDB lineage: Bacteria > Verrucomicrobiota > Verrucomicrobiia > Verrucomicrobiales > Akkermansiaceae > Akkermansia. Next base: position 40,640 of record JAFUQZ010000032.1, read on the forward strand.
GCCGAGGGTGACGAAAGTGACGGCACTCTGGTGAATTACCTGCCGGAGCACAGCATTATCCTCAACATCGAGGCCGAGCATCTCGACTTCTACCGTGATTTGGATCACATCAAAGAAGTGTTCCACCGGCTCTGCCGCCAGACTCGCGGCACTATCTTCTATTGCAAGAGCGATGACGGCGCGCGCGATGTCTGCTCCCAATACAGCAACACCATTTCCTACGGCTGGGAAGATGCCGATTACACCGCCACGGAAGTAACCGTCAAGCGTGGACGCACCCTCTACACCATCAATCATCACGGCACTCCGCTGGGCCGTGTGGAGCTGGGCATTCCCGGTCGCCACAACGTCCTCAACTCTCTGGCAGCCACCGCCGCTGCGCTGGAAATGGGCTGCGACTTCGCCAGCATTGCCCGTGGTCTGGTCAGCTTTGCCGGTGCGCGTCGCCGCTTTGAGACCAAGTATCTTTCCCGGGACTACCGCATTGTGGATGACTATGGTCACCACCCGACGGAAATCGGCGCCACGGTACAGACAGCTCAAAGCCTGAAACCCGGCCGTCTGGTAGTGCTGTTCCAGCCGCACCGTTACACTCGCACCCAGCTGCTGCGCGACGACTTCGGACGGGTTCTGCAGAATGTGGATAAGCTGTTTGTGGCAGATGTCTATCCGGCCAGCGAACAACCAATCCCCGGGATTTCCGGCCAGACGATTGTGGACGCCGTCAAGGAACACGGCCCCGCCGATGCCGTATTCCTGCCGAATCTGGCTCTGGCTCACCATGTTGTCGGCAACCAGCTGCGCCCCGGGGACCTTTTCCTGACCCTGGGGGCGGGCAATGTCCACGAAGCCGGCACAAAGATTGCCCAGGACCTGCGCGTGCTGGCAGAAATGCAGCAGGAATGCGGAAAGAACATCCCCTGCCGCCTCTATGAACCCATGAGCAGACACACCACCATGGGCGTGGGCGGTGAGGCCCAGTATTGGATTGAGCCCGACAGCTTTGCTGACATGCAGGCCGTGGTCAACTTCTTCAAGGATCGCAATCTGCCCGTCCACATCATCGGGCGCGGCTCCAACCTCATCGTCCGTAACGGCGGCATTCGCGGCGCCGTCATTCACCCCACCGGCGGAGAATTCGATAAACTTGAACTGCAGGGCAACAACATTGTGGCCGGTGCAGGAGTGCGGCTCAAGAAACTGGCAGCCTTTGCTGCGGCTAACGGTCTCTCCGGTTTTGAGTGGATGGACGGCATCCCCGGATGCGTGGGCGGCAGCCTGCGCATGAATGCCGGCTGTCTGGGCGGCGATATGTGGCAGGTGTTCCAGTCTGCCGTTGCACTGGATGAAGACGGCGAACAGGTTGAGTTTGACCGCGACAGCATGGCGAATCCCAGCTACCGCTGCATCCCGGAGTTCCGTCACAACATGGTCATGCAGGCCACATTTGCAGGAACACCGGCAGATAAGAATGACATCGAAGCGACGATGGTTGACTTCCGCAACCGCCGCAAGACTACTCAGCCCGTCGAACCCAGCGCCGGCTGCACATTCAAGAATCCGTCAGAGATTCCGGCAGGCAAGCTCATTGATGAACTGGGGCTCAAGGGATTCTCCATCGGCGGTGCACAGGTCTCTGCCGTTCATGCCAACTTCATCGTGAATACCGGCAACGCCCTGGCAACGGACGTGACAGAACTGATTGATGCCATTCGCGCCAAGGCGCTGAGCGAGCGCGGCGTTACCCTCCGAACAGAGGTTCAGGTCATTGGTGACCGCGATACGGAATTCTGATTCTCTCACCCTTTACAAACGATTATATGAAGCAACTTACCAAAGACACGCGCATTGCCCTGCTGATGGGCGGGCCCGGTTCAGAGAGAGACGTCTCCATTGCCTCCGGCAACGGAGTTCTGGAAGCTCTCCGTAACGAAGGATTCACCAACGTCACCCCGGTTATCGTTGATGCTGAGCGCCCGGCGATTCCTGAGGGCACAGAGCTCTGCTACAACATCATCCATGGTACTTATGGAGAAGACGGCGGACTTCAAGCCTACCTGGAGGAACTGGGCATCCCCTATACCGGGGCCGGCTCTGTCACCAGCCGGAACTGCTTTGACAAGGTACTCACCAAAGAAGCTTTCGTGGCGGCAGGTGTTCCCACTCCCCGCAGCGAAACCATTACGGCAGGTCAGATGCCGACCATTCCGGTTCCCTGCGTCATCAAACCCCCGTGCGAAGGTTCTTCCGTGGGTGTCCAGATTGTGAAGGATGCGGCCGGGCTCCCCGCGGCGGTGGCTGAAGCCGGCAAATACGGCAAGGAATTGCTGGTGGAAGAATACATCGCCGGCAAGGAATTGACTGTGGCCATTTTCAATGGTACGGTTCTGCCCGTTATTCATATCTGTCCCCGCTCCGGGTTCTATGATATGAACAACAAGTATCCCTCCATGTATGGAGGGGTCGGTTCTGACTACATCTGCCCTGCCGACATCTCGGAACAGGAGACGAAAGACGTACAGGCCGCAGCCCTCGCCGCCTACAACGCTCTGAATGTGGAGGTCTACGGACGCGTGGATGTCCTGCTGACGGATGACGGGCGTCCCTATGTACTGGAAATCAACACCATCCCCGGCATGACCGGCGCATCCCTCTTCCCCAAGGCCGCCGCGGCCATGGGCATTTCCTACGGAGAGCTCTGCACACGCATTGCGGAGGTCTCTCTGAATCAGCCGCGAGGCTGATGAGACAGCGAACACGGCCGGCATGAAAAAAGGAAACAGGTACCGCCGACAGGGCAACGTCAAAATCCTGGAGAAAGCTCTCTCCCTCAGGGATGCGTTGTTCAGTCGGCTGGCCGTGCGGCGCGGAGCCAAGCGACTCCGCAAGGCATTCCTGCTTCTGCTGCTGATTATTCCCATCTGCTACGGCTTTTTCAAAGCTGTCACCTACACCATTGACAAAGCCTACAGTCTCAGCATTGAGCATGTGGATTTTGCATCGGCCCGGGGGTTCATTACCAAAGAGCATGCCATGAAGATGCTCGGCATCGAAGGGGCCATCAATATGGCCACGCTGAATGCCACCGGAATGGAGACAGCGCTCACGAGCAACCCCTGCATCGAATCGGCTCATATCCGCGCCGAGCTGCCCGACACCCTCAGCATCGAAATCGAGGAACGCATTCCCATCGTCTACGTGGAAATGGAGAATGCTGCCGACAGAGGGCAACGCCGGAAGCTCTTCATGGATCCGAAGGGCTATCTCTTTCCGGTTGTGCCGGAATACCATACAAAAGTCATGGAGCTTCCGGTATGGTATCTCAATGCATCTGATGTGAAGGAGTTCAAACCCGGAACACGCATTGACGAAGAGCTCTACCGCCCTATTACCGAGCTGGTCTCGGCACTCAACACCTATGAGCTGGCCCAGATTCCCTCCGTCCGTGAAATTTTCCGTTCGAAGTCCTGGAAAATTGTCCTCACTCTGGAAGGTGGTATCAGCGTCATCATGCAGGTGTATGACATCCGCGCCCAGGTGGATCGCCTGCACATGATTCTGGAACACGCCCGGGCTACCGGCAAAAAACTTTCCGGCATCAACGTCGTTCCCTCCATCAACCCGACGGCCACCTTCATCGAACCGCCGGTTAAGAATGCGGATACGGATGAAAACCAGAACGACAAGGACAGGAAAAACCCTGTACGCAGGCGTTGATGATTTTCTTTCACAGGAATGCAGATATTTCGCATTTTTTTATAAAACAGGCAGGAATTTGCTTGTCATAAATTTCCACCTGTGATACACTTCCCCAACGCACCTGTCTCAGCGGATGCTGTATTGGTGCGGAACTGACATTTTCACATCCTACAACTGACAACATGTTCAAACATCTCACCACCGCTCTGACCGCCGCAGTAGGGTTTCTGCTGACGGCCACCGCTGTGCCTGCACATGCTGCCAAGGCCAATCCCCATGCCACCAGTAGTGGGTTCATTCCCCCTGCTGCTCCCAGTCCCGGTGCTGCTCCCGACAAGGATTTACCCAATCTCGGGCGCGATAAGCACGGCCTGCCGTTCTACCATCCCAAGCAAAAGAACCGCGTGGTTCGCACGACGGCTTACACCCATTCGGAAAGCGACCACATAGCCTACGGCCCGAAGAGTGCTGCCGGAACCTACCTCAAGTACACCGAGGATGTTCGTAGTGCTGCAGCCGACTGGTCCGTCTACCCCCTGGGCACCAAGTTCAGGATTAAGGGCGAGCCCTACACCTATATTGTAGATGACTACGGCAGCGCCCTGGTGGGAACTGCTACCATTGATATCTACCACCCGACCAAGGCGCTCATGCGCAAGTGGGCCACCCGTATCGTTGAAATTGAGGTCATCGAATGGGGCTCCCCCACCCGCAGCATGCAGCAGCTCGCAGGTCGCCGTGGTTACAAGCACTGCCGCCGCATGTATGCCGCGCTGGAGCGCCAGATGCAGGCAGCTCAAACCAAGGGTTAACCCCTGTTCATTCTTTTTTTCATACATCACACAGCTGAATTCCCTTGTGGAGTTCAGCTGTTTTCTTTCCCGACAACATAATTGCAGAAGTCGCGTTCATGGCCAGACAAGCAACGCGGCGGCGTCTTCGGACGCAGGGAAATTCCCAAGCGGGTAAGGGGCGCACTTTCGGCTTGCGGGTGGGGGAAAAAGCTGGTAGAATCGCCGCATGAGAACGCCTTTTCTGTTTTCAGCGATAAGTGTGCTTGCCCTGGCCCCGGTAGCCTATGCTACCTGCCCGGAGCATTTTTCCGAAGCTGCCAAAGCCCGGCTGGCTGACAGCGTGGAGCCGGAGGCGCCGGCCCGCAAGCTCAATGTGGTCTATTTCACGGGTAATGATAATGAACCCATTGCGGATTATCAGCGTCGTATCAGCGAGCTGTTGCTCTACCTGCAACAATTCTACGCCAAGGAAATGGACCGCCATGGCTATGGCAAACGCGCCTTCGGGCTGAATATGCTGCCCAACGGCGAGGTGGATATCATCCTTATCCGCGGCAAGAAGGGGCACAAAGAATACAGCTATGGTTCCGGTCACAATGCCTGTCTGGAGGAAATTAACACCTACTTCGATGCTCATCCTGACAAGAAGTTCAGCCATCACACCTTTGTTATCATGCCCACGCATTATGATGAGCAATATGGTGACTCCAATCCGGGAGGCGTTCCGTTCTATGGTCTGGGGCGCAATTGCTTTGCGCTGGATTATCCGGATTTCGACATCAGGCATCTGGGGCAGGATACGCCGAAAGGGCGCTTGCTCACCAAATGGTACGGCGGCTTCGCGCATGAGCTGGGGCATGGGCTCAATCTTCCGCACAACGATGGTTCCACCGGCATGAATGCAGAATGGGGAACTCCGTTGATGGGCAGCGGCAATTACACATTCGGGCTCAAGCCCACCTACCTGACCCCCTCTTCATGCAGCATTCTGGACAGTTCAGAGACCTTTGCCGTTGCAGGGAAAGCGCCGCAGTTCTACCCGGACAACGCTGTTGAACCCACGGTTGAGCGACTCAGCATCGTGTACGATGGTGAAAATCTGAATCTGACGCTGCGCTGCGAAGAGGACTTCTGTGTGAATGCCTATATTCAGGACCCGGAATATACGGTCAACCGCGACTATGATGCCATCGCTTTCCTGATGGCCCGCGAGAGTGATGGCAAGGGCATGCAGACATGCCGTGTTCGCATGCCTCTCAGCGAACTGCAGCGCTTAAAGAATGTCCGCAACGGGGAACAGGCCATCGACCTGCTGTTCGGCAAGCCCGATGGCTCCCGCTTCCGCACGCGTATCATCTTCAACTGGGATTCGCTCAAACCCGGCGACTCTATCCCTGTTGCCGAACTGAAGTTCCGGCAGGGATATTGATTCCCCCTTCACTTCTTACACCATTCGACTGAACGGGCTCATGCATCCGGTTGTGCATGAGCCCGTTCTCTGTTGCAGTATTTACGAAAAACAATCAATTCAGTTCGGCAGCAGCCTTTTCATGGCTGAGGTCAGCCGCCTTACGAAGCCATGCCTCGGCTTCCTGAGCGGACGCCTCCACTCCCAGCCCCTGTTTGTAGCACATGCCCAGCGTATACATGGCATCGGCATTGCCTGATTCTGCCCCCTTGCGGCACCAACTGATGAATTGAGCCACATCCGGCTCCACGCCAAAGCCATTCACGTAGCAACGGGCCAGGTTGAAACACGCAGCAGCGTTCCCCTGCTCCGCAGATTTGCGATACATTTCCGCCGCAGCAGCGGCATCGGAAGCAATTCCCTCTCCGGATTCCAGACACCAGCCCAGATTGCACTGAGCAACGGCATCACCGCCTTCTGCGGCAGCCTGCAGGACTTTCACCTCCTCAGACACCTCCGCCACTACCGGTTCGGCAGGCAGAGGCTCCTCCGCAGGCGTAGACACGGGCTGCGCCTCAGATTCTGTAGCTTCGGGTGCGGCCGGCTCGGGTGCTGTCTCGTTTTCCGGGGACAGCCAGACCATCAGACTCTCCTTGTTATAGTGCGCGGCAATTCCCAGCGCAAGCAGCAAACAAAAGACGAACACTAATTTTTTCATATCCGAAGAAAAGCTTATCGTGGAGCATCGTCATTTTACCCGTTAGCCCCGGAATTGTCAATGCATCCATGCATAATATTCAGGAAAAGTTGATTTTTTTGCTATGGAATCAGTTTACAATTCCCAAAGGAGGGGTATTTTTCCAGTCACCGCGTGTAAAATCAGGGAAATGCTGAGGAGCGCCGCCCTGAGAGACCGACATTTCCGAAAGCGGGCCGACCGCAGACCAGAAAGCCCCTTCGTACACATTCTGGTCGAGCGGTTCACCACGGTGCAGGCACTCAATCACGCGGCTGAGCATGATGAAATCCATACCTCCGTTGCGCGCAAGAGCATCTCCCAGTCGGGCATAGAGAGGATGCTCATATCGGGCAAACAGGTCTGCTTCTGCCGCAGCCCCCATATACCATTGGCAGCAGTCCTCACCGCTGCATCCGCCGCAGGAAGCATCTGCCGGTGCCGGGGGCGGGCTGAGGTGTTCACCGGCCACCCGGGTGGGGAATCCGGCCAGCACGCCCTGCGTCCCGGCAATCATATTCTTGCGATTATAGGGGCGAGGGGTTGTTTCATCCCACTGCACCAGAATGGTGCGGCCGGCGCGGGTGCGGATGATGCTGGTATTGACATCGCCGCACCGGAAATCGAGATTCTGCCAGGGGTGGTCCTCCGGCAATTCACGTTGTACAAAGGCTGCGCGTCCCAGAGAAAGGCTGCTCATGGACACGATACTGTCAAATGTATCATCCGTGCGGGCCAGGCTCATGTATTGAGCCACAGGGCCGAGGCCGTGAGTGGGATAGAGGTTGCCGTTGCGGGCGGCAAAATGACTGGTGCGCCAGGTATTCCCCGATGCGGCATCACTGAGCATACGGCTCCTCAAGTCATGGATATAGGCGGCTTCTGCATGAACGGGCTCACCCACCAACCCCTGTCGAACCATGTTCAGGAACATGAGTTCCACGCGACCGTAGTTCACGTTCTCAAGCATCATGCAGTGGCGATGCGTGCGTTCAGACGCATCCACAATCTGCCAGAGCCCCTCAATCGTGGTCGCCAGAGGTACTTCCACGAATGCATGAGCCCCGTGCTCCATGCAGGCCACCGCCATGGGCGCGTGCGTTTCCCAGGAGGTGTTAATGAACACGGCATCGGGCTTCAGCTCATCGAGCATCTGCAGATAGTCTTCGTACACAGCGGGACGGAGGCCGCAGCGTTTCTCCAGCTCGGCAGCAGCCTCATGAGCCGCCTCCGGCTGCAAATCGCACAGACCTATCACGGAACAATGCGGGATGGCAGCAAACTGCAGCGTCTGGGGAATCCCGCGCTCACTCAATCCGATAATGGCCACTCGCACCAGCTCAATGGGTGCAGCAGCATAGTTTCCCATGTAAATGGAACCGTCCGGACGCAAGGCAACGGCATCCCCCTCCGCAAGCGGATTCGTGTTTTTCGCGTGAATGAACTGCGCCACATCAGTCTTGGCCTGCTGTTGTTCCTCCATCATGATTCGAGCGGTTTCGTTCATAAATACGCCGCATCCGCGCATCATTCTATCACCCTTTTCTGTCTGCGTGAAGCAGATTTTTCAGACATATCGTCACCTTTCACGGATTTTTACCGTTTTTTATTGCGGATTCGGCGTTGATGTGGATTATATAGGGTAGAGAGTCATGAGGACGGTCTATTTCATACTGGCATGTATCATCGGGTGGTGTTGCGGTCTTGTTGTGGCCGGGACAGAGCGCGATAAGCAGATAAAAATGCTGATGGACAGGCATCCCCTCAGCGTGTTCCTGCCCTTGCCGGAGGCCATGATTACAGAGGATAAGACAGGCAGCAAGGCCGAAGGGCTGCTTATCAGCGGAGATGATGCCCATGTGCCCACGATTTACTGGGAACAGCAGGATATGCTGCGGATTGATTTCCCGAAAGGCTGCCTTTACCAAACAGAGTACAGACTGGAGTTTCCGTCAGACAAAGCACTCTTTCTGAATGGTCAGCGTTTGGAACAAACCGTTTACTCGCTGCGCTGCCGACCCGCCGAGCTGAAAGCCGTGGAAGTGATGGGAACAGAGCGGCTTTCTTTTCTGGTGACGGTTGAGGACTCTCACCATGCGGGAGCTCTGGCGTTCTCCCCCCAGTCTCCCGTGCGCTACGCTCTGGTCAGCCATCAAGGTGCAAAAGTACCCTGTCGGGTAATGCCGGCCCTACTGCGGCACATACAGACGGATGAAGGCCGGGAAAATACGGCGTATCTGCCGTATTTCATGAATAAGATTCTCCGAAACATACCGGAGCGTTATCAGCAGCACCCCGAAACGCTGACGCCGGATACGCCTCTGCCGCAGACTGTACTGGTACAGGCAGAAGAGGAGTTGCCGACACCGGGCACATGGCGACTGGAGGCCGTAGCAGAAGAACCAAGCGGTTTTACTTCCGGGGAACTTCTGACAAAAAACATCACGGGGAAACGCATGCTGCAATCACGCACGGAAATGCAATATCATCTTGATGCAGAGCCGGACTCCGCAAGTGCAGATATTGACATAAGCCTGATATTCAACGCTCCGCTTTCCCGTGAAAGCGCCGACCGTCTGCTCAGAGAACTGCGCATCAGCATTGACGGCAAAGAGGCACTCCCCACAGAGGATGAACAGCTCCGACAATGGCAGGGAGAGAACGGGACCGTCACCTTTCAGCTGATACCCGAGCAACCGCAGGCGGGCTACGATTCCGGAGTGAGGCAGCCACGGTTCTCCTCTCCCCTCGGGACTGATAAGGAAGAGCTGATCGATGGCTACTCATTCAGGAACAGCACCCCGGACTCCCTGCTCATTCGAGTCAGAGGAGGACTGGGCAGAACAGTTCAATTGGACGTCCCCGGAAATATATCCGCCGGTGCCGGACTGAAACGCACCGAACCGCAGCGGCATACCCTGCAGCTCCAACCGGCCTGCCCACAGGCTGTTTTACGGGTGGGTGACGGCAAGGAATATCCGCACGGGACGTGGGTGCTGAAAAGCATGGGCATTCGTCATGTAGAAGTGACGGCTTACCGCATCCCGCCGGAAGAAGCCATCCGATTGGAGGAGCCGCCGGATGATCTCGTCTCCCATTATGCAGGGCGCGATGAAACGAAGCGGAATGAACAAATCCGGCGTGCAGCTCAGAACGTTAAGGCCGTTTCCGTGGCCGGTATTCCCCGACACTTCACCCTCACGGGTATTCAGGGAGATTCACTCCCGGTGGAAACAGATTTGCAGCGTGAACATCTTTGCGAGGGGCTGCCGCCTTACGGATATTACCTGCTGGAAATCAAGCTGCACGCCACGGAGGATATCTGCCGACTGGCGCCGGAAAAAGCTCAATTCACCCTATATCGAACGGTTCATCATACGGATATATCAGAAGTATTTGAAGATAACACCCATCTGCTCCATCTTCTCTCTCGCAGCACGGGGAATTTCATTCCGTCAGCAGAGGCAAGCATTCATACGGATGACGGTTCAGTCCGAAAACTTTCCTCTGCCAACGGAGTCATTTCTATTCCGCATGATGCAAGGGACGGCATCCTGCTCGTGCAACACGGAAACGACTACCTCTGCCGGAATATTATTGACTTGGCGGATAAACATTATTGTGCTATAATAACCGCACATGGAGCCGATACAATTAAAACAAAACCTCAAACATCTGTCGATTGAAGCAAGACATCAGACCAAACTTCAATTCTTTCGCTTGTATGAAAAATA
>JAFUQZ010000033.1 GCA_017472085.1 Akkermansia sp.
AAGAATTGAAGAGACGTATATACAAATACTTTGACGAAATCAACAAAGAGCCTGTTGTCTTTCGATGGACGTACAAAATGAAAGACTTTAATCTCCCGTCCTCTGAAGAGAGTCCAAATACTTGATGGACGCTATACTAGGCGATTTTTTACATCGTAGGTATTGGTGACACCGGAAAGGAGAGCCCAGGTTTCGCCATCGGCAAGCAAAGCATACTCTTCCCTGCGAAGCGTGTTACCTGCTGCCGAGATAAACTCAACCGTCCTGCGACTCTGTCCCGCAACAGCCACACCGTTTACTCGGGTTTCGGAAGTTACGGTATAAAGTGCATTGTGTTCAGCTGTTGCAGCATATTCATAGTGAGTCTGCACACCATTGACTGCCTGACGCATCTTGACACGGCCACGAGCGTAGACGTTTTCAGCGGTAGACAGCCAAGTTTCCTCCACTTCGTTCTGAGCGAAAGAGGAACCTGCTGCTGTGCTATTGATTTCCACACGGCGTACACCATCCGTCTCCGTATAGGTGTAGGTATCCGTACGCAGGTCAGTAACGCCGCCAGAAGCCGAAACAACACTCTGCACAACTTTAGCAGGATCAGAGTTGTATGAATTAGCCTCCCGGTAAATTGTCGAAGTAAGCTGCTTCTGACCACCAGCCCAAGGGGTGGATTCAACAGTTACGCGACCATACTTATCGTAAACAGTCTCATACACACCGCCATGATGAGCAACACGCTTCACTTCACGTCCAGCTTCGTCATATTCGAAAGTAGTGGTCTGGGCAATATCCGAACCATACGCCTCCGTTCGAGAAATGCACAATTCACCATTGACTGAGGAAGTAAACACCTCACACACACAAGAGGCAACCACGCCTCCCTTTGAAACGGTCGTTACAATCTGGTAATCATCAGAATCCTCGATGGGAGATTTAACGCGAGTTTCGGAGATAACGTCATCTTCTTCACCAATGACCTTGTTCCAACCAGCCTCGGAGTGAGTCCATGTGGTTACATAATCCGGTGTGTTTTCCGGCAGGCTCCAGTCTCGTTCGCGAATGGTCATCGACTGGGTTTCTGCATCACCAGAGATGGTAAAGGTCTTGAACGGGTCGCCGGTAAACATAAACAACTGCCCATCCTCCACTGGAGCTGTAAGCTGGCTCGGCAGATAGAGCGAAATGGTATAGCCATTTCCCTCAGTTGCAGGAACAACATCAACCAGACCATCCCAGTAGTTCCAAATCTGGCGAATGATACCAGTCTCAGCATCGCGGATGATGGAGAGTTTCTCATCAGCCAGAATCGTGGCGCCATCGGAGGTGATGAGTGCAGCGAATTCGTTGCTTTCAAGGTCGTAGAAAACGGCAGAGTCATCAGCTGAACTTACTCGCACATAGGATGCATCAGACAGATTGCAGACCACGGAATCATCCTTGCTGATAGCGGCAACAAAGCGTACAACTTCCGATTTCTTGCTCGTTGCACCTACAGCAAAAGCCTTGGAGCCATCACCGGATACAATGTAGTTGGCATAAGCCGCACCATCAAAAATGCGGAATCCTTCATTGGCGTCCACCGAGTCACCCTCAGGAACAAGAACAGAGGCCAAAGGATGCTTATAGGTCAGAGCCGCCGGGGTCAGCAGAGATGCATCGTAATTAAATGCCACGATTTCAGTCTGCCCACCAGGCACATTTCCCATACCACGGAAAGAACCGAACGCAAAGGCAAATCGCATGTGACGAGCATTTGCAGTACGCACCACCCCGCTACCACCGGAAGAAGAGGTAAACGGAACAATGGTGATATTTTCAACGGCTCGTGCATTCCCGGGTTGAGAACCACCATCGGTGTTACTCGGAGCCTGACAAGTACAAGAGCAAGGGTCACATTCAACTTCATCATTTTCATCCGGAATGATGGTACGGAATGTAACCGGGCCGACAGAACCGGTCAGCACGGAAACATTACCTGCCGGATGCGACTGAATATTGGAGTGAGTTACACTCACATCATAATAACCGGCAGGAACAGATGTTCCCGTTGCGCCGAATGAATGAGTGGCACCGCTGGAACTGGTGTAATCAAGCCCAGGAGCACTAATGCTTACGCTATCATCAACCGAACCGGACGCACTTACAATGGTGTTACCATCGTGGTAGCATTGGCGGTTGATGGACGGATGCACATCGCCGGAGCTGGACGGATGCTCTTTACTGTAGCCCAGAGTAATCATCTGAGGTTCATCGCTCATCGGAGCAATGACATTAAAGGACGGCTTATTGTGGCGAGCCACACTGCATTTGGTGGTATAGGACTTATTCATAGTCGTATCAGAGGTTGTGGCACAATCGGTGCCGGAGTTAAGGTTGGCAGAAGCGATTGCTGCTGCGGTGTTATTGGTGGTAGATGAACCCGTAGCGGACTCCACATCTGCTGCGGTGGCATTGTTCATCAGAGTGGCTGCACTCTCGTCGTCAGCCGGGACGGTCGGGATGTCGTTGTTCGTAGACATAGTATTTGTGGTGATGGGTTGGGTGTGTGTAATGGTGTTGTCAGAGACGGAAGTCTCTACTGCATCATTGGGAGAATCCGAGAAAACTGCGGACATCGGCTCCGCCTGGGGGCTGGATACCTGTTCGGTTTCACCAGGGGAAGCAGCGCATGCGTTGGTGTTGGCATCAACGGAGGGCTGCACGGTCTGCACGCAGGAGTTACCCTGGGCATCTTCCTCGGCGCGGCCAGAGGAAACTGAGTTGGTCTGGTTAGCGTTCATCGCTTTAGTGTGGGTTGAGTTTGTGGCAGCAGAGCTACCGGATTCAGCTTCAGCAGAGGGCTCCCCCTCAGCTGCAGCAGGAAGGTTAACACCTTCGGGCTTGTTCTCAGACGAATTGCTGAGAGTTGACACGGGGCTGCCGGAAGCAACCTCGGGAGTACAGCCATTGGAAGATTGGGGCTGTACGCTAAGTGCGGAAGCAGGCTTCTGCACCTCTTCCTCACTCGGGGTGAGTGGATTATTGGATGCCCCCGTGACAAGAATCTCTTCTGCTGTTGCGGAGTTGTTCATCCGAGAGGCTGCACTTCCGTGGTCAGCCGTGATGTGAAAGTTATGTTTATTTCTCATAAGGATTATAAAAGCGGCTAAAGTACGCCGCGAAAGCGAACGTTTAATATTTTCCTCCCGTGTATAACAGGAGGATAAGTAGCTTAGTGGTTTCTGTTTATACCGATAGCAGTGAGCAAATTGGCATATTTTTGCCCAAACTTCTTCAAATACCGCTCGCAAGTGATGCATGCGGCAGTATAACTGACGTTAAATGTGTCACGAATTTGAGAATACATGCTGTACAACACCAGACCGCAGTGCATGGATGATCTTGATTCCTCATCATAGCGTTCCTGTTGCAGGGTGTTTTGAATGATGACATGCACGTATTCCGGGGGCATAAGAAGGAGCGCTCCAGCAGTATTCGCCTGCCATTCATACCACACATAGTTGCTGTAATTCTTGAAAAATGTATAGCTTAACAGGTGTGTTTTTGCCTGATTGCGTCTTTGCAGACAAGCTTTGCAAGCAGTCTGGAATAAAGCATCCTGCATGATGATATGACCGCATTCATGCGCAATGACGAATCTGTTTCTTCCCTGAGTTTCAGGAGTTTCGTCCCGGAATATTTTCTCATTCAACAGAATATTGGTTTTTTCTCCGTAACGGAACTCCGTAGCACCGAGGATATCATCTGCCAGCTCGCAGAAGTCTACTTTCTGTGAAATTTCATCGGCAAGTAAATCTATATCAACCGGCTCCGGTTTGTCTGGGTAGAGTTGGAAATGTTTCAGTTGGGCAGTGGGCATGCCCTCCAGCTCCTGCTCAGAGAAGTGTCTGCGTTGCAGGAGGGGAGGTGAAGCGTTGGTCAACCTTGCAATTAAATCATTCGTTTCGGGTATCCTGTTCATTCTTGTTATTATTCTGCGGATCATTACTGAGACGCTGCAGAACTTCCTGGGGTGTAAGCTTCTCTGACTTGATGAAGTTTACAGCCCTGCGGAAAGCAAAGCCAAAAAGCGGGTTAATGGCATGCAGTCTCTGCAGGTCTTCTGTGGGCATTCTGTGGTCGTTGTTGTGTAAATCTTCCACGGTTATATCTAATACTTCGGCTATCAGTTCCAGAACTTGTTCGGATGGGTAGCGGCGGCCGTTTTCAATGTCTGAGAGAAAACCGGGGCTGAATTTGTTGGTTTTTGAGAGCTCTGAATTGCCGCGTTGTTGAGAAAGTTCAGCAAGCTTTTTTGCAAAGGTGCGCAAGGCAATGCGCTTCTGCATCCGCAGGTCGCGGATGTAGAGCCCAAGAGTTGTTTCCGGCAACTCGCTGGTAAGAAAATGCGTTTTCATAATGAAGGGAAGAGTAGGTATCGAGTAAATCAGAATAACATGGAAAAATGGGGTGTTCCACGGTTGGAACGAGTGCATTGTATGAAATGTGTTCTGATTTGTCAAGTAAAAATGTAGAACAAATATGTAAAGTACGCGAAAAAAGCGAACATTGTTATCTTTTTCCGGAGAAAACAAGGGATTACAATGTCGGAATGAGGCGGTTGGGGGGGGCAGATAAGGCTTTTGCGGCCTATGCGGTGGCGACTTTCAATCACAATACCGGTCTGTCGGCAGAAGCGTAAGATGCAACAGGAACGCGGAGAGAATCCGGGCTGCTTTCTTGCGGAAGGACATACTTTTGCGAGCCATGCTACTCCTGTAGGTAAGAAAAATCAGCTTTGCTCCGTAGCAGCAGCGAATCATGCCGCAGAAGTCACTTGAAACAAAGGGGTGATATCGCTTAGAATGCCGATATGAGAAAGATAACTGCCCTGTTGAGTTGTGCTGCCATTCTGTTGCTGAGCGGGTGTGCGCGAATTTTTCAGCCGGATGGCTCCGGCTGCATCCCCCGGACAGCAGAGATGGAAACGGAGCTGCGGCGCCATGTATACAAGCTGGCAGAAGACATAGGGGAGCGCAATCACTACCACCAGGAGGCATACGACCGCGCGGCACAATACATTGCGGATGAGTTTGAATCCATGGGCTACGAGGTGGATTGGCAGCGCTACCCGATTCCGGACAGGGAAGAATACCTGACCGCCTCCGGCAAGACAGCTGTGAATCTGGAAGTCCGTAAACCGGGCACAGACCCGGACGCCCCCTGGCTCGTGGTGGGTGCCCACTACGACACCCGCGTGGGGATGCCGCGTTGGAACTGCCATGGCCCGGTGATACCGGCCAAGACCGGCACGCCCGGGGCGAATGACAATGCCTCCGGTATAGCCACCCTGCTGGCTCTGGCCCGGCGGCTGAAGAATGAGCCGACCCGCAACGGCATTATTTTTGTGGCGTATGCGAACGAGGAAGCCCCCTTTTTCCAACAGGATGAAATGGGGTCCCGGCAGCATGCCCGCAGACTGGTGAAAGAGCTGGGAAAAGAAAAAATCATAGGGATGATGACCCCGGAGACGCTGGGTGTATATTCTCCCCGAATGAACAAGAAACGCCGTTCGGCCGTGGCGGGCTCCCTCCTCGGGGTGGCAGACCGCTGTGATTTCGTGGCTTTCATGAGCACCAACACCGGGCGGGAATATGCGCGCAAGTGCGCGGATATCTTTGCGGAGAACTGCCGGTTTCCGGTGCGAGCCATTTGTTTTGCCTATCTGGTGCGGGGGATCGCCTGGTCAGATGACTGGTCGTACATGAAAGAGGGCATACCTTCCTTTGCCATCACGGATACAGCCTACATGCGCTGCGACGATTACCACGAGACCAGCGACACGGCAGAGAAGCTCGACTACCGCGAGTTTGCCGAGGTGGTGCTGGGGCTGGAGAGGATGCTGCTGGTGCTGACGGGAGGAAAACTTCCCCCGGAGTCTGAGGTGAGATAAGTGGGCTTTAACGGGATTTACGATTGAGCGACTTGCGAATTCAACGTTCGCTGTGCTGTCGTGCGGATGTTTTCAATTAGCGGCGTAGTTGTTTGCCGTTGATTTTCCTTGCCAAGTGGAGGCGGGCGGTGTATGATGGCTGCCCGCGAACGGTTATCATGAGCAAGGAGAAGACAAAGAAAGAAAAGGCCGACCTGAAGTCCGGGGCAGTCACGCCGGATGTCGCGCAGGTGATAATGCCGCAGGCTCCAGGAGTGGAGAAGAGCCTGCTCTCCATGATGACCATTGACCCGACCAATATCGTGTCGCAATGCATTTCCGAAGGAATGACCGGTGAGTATTTCTACATTCCGGCGCACCGCATTCTGTGGGATATTTTCCGCGCCCGGTATGACAAGGGACTGCCCATTGATGTGACCTCGGTAGCGCAGGAGCTTACAGACCACCATCAGCTGGAGGCGGTTGGCGGGCAGGCCGGGCTCATGGATATTTTCTCCTTTGCCACGACCACGGCGCTCTTCCGCATGCATTTTGACACCCTGCGCGAGAAGTTTGTGCGGCGTGCCATCATCCTGGCCTCCAACCGTGCCTCGGAGGCGGCCTATACCAGCGAGGCAGAGATAGAGACGCTGCTGGACCAGACGGAGCAGGAGGTGCTGCAGATTCGCCAGAGCGCGGATAAGAACGAGGAATGGAGCCTGAATCGGGATATCAACGCTGCCATGACCAACCTGGAGCGCATGATGAACAGCAACGGTGAAATCCTCGGCCTTTCCACCGGCTATCCCAGACTGGACAAGATGATTAACGGTCTGAAGAGCGGCGAGCTCTTTGTCATTGCCGCGCGTCCGTCCATGGGTAAGACTTCATTCATGCTCAATATTCTGGAGCATCTGGCACTGGATGTGAAGAAGCCGGTGCTGGCGTTCTCCTGTGAAATGCCCAGCGTGCAGCTGGTGGAGCGACTGCTCTATGCCCGCAGCGGAGTGAGTAAGCAGCAGCTGCTTTCCAAGGGCGGCTCTTTCTCCAAGGAGGAAATGAAGCGACTCAAGTATGCCATCACGGAAATGCGCGCCAGCAAGCTCGTGATTGATGATACGGCCGGTATTTCCATCTCGGAGCTGCGCGCCAAGGCGCGACGGGTGATGCGCGACCACCCCGACCTCTGCTGCATCGGGATTGACTACCTCCAGCTCATGCGCTCTCACACCAAACAGGCGCAGAACAGCCGCGAACGTGAAATTGCCGAAATCTCCGGCGGGCTCAAGGCGTTGGCCAAGGAGCTGCGACTGCCCATCATCGTGCTGGCTCAGCTGAACCGCGGCCCGGAGAACCGCCCCGGCAAGAACAAGGGTGTGCCGATGATGAGTGACCTCCGTGAATCCGGTGCCATTGAACAGGATGCCGATATGATTGGCCTGCTGTACCGCTCTGCCTACTACGCAGAGGATGATGAGGAACGCCAGGAAATCGGCTCGGATGCCAACCTCGCGCTGGCCAAGAACCGTAACGGTCCCACGGGTGATGTGCCGTTGACTTTCCATGCGGAGCTGATGCGCTTTGTGCCGCGCATTCCGCGCCCGGATGAGGATGGCGGCGAGTAAGCTTTATGAGAAATCAGTTTGTGCAGGTAATTCTTGCTCTGGCGCTGGCGGTGCTGGGGCTGTCCGCATGCAGCAGCATTCCGACCGGCAGCCGGAACGGTGTGGTGGTGCTGGATATCGGCCACTTCATCGGCGGAGAAGGAGCTTCCACTCCCGGAGCCGTCAACGGCAAGGTTATCCGCGAGTGCGCGTTCTGGTATGAATACGTGTACTATGTGAAGCGCGTGATTGAACGCGCCGGGTACACATGCGTGGTCTGTAACCGTGGGAATGCCCCCGCCACGGAGCCGCTGCTTTCCTATGCCCGCCGCGCCGGAGTGGTGCATCTGCGGCATCCGGATGTCAGGGCCGCGCGCTATCCCTCCCACTACCACCCCGACCGGGTGGCAAGCGGGATGGTGAGTGCGGATTATGCCATCTACCGCCGGGCCTCTGCCATGGTGTTTCTGCACCACAACAGCTCCGGCGGATGGACCACTTCTCCCATGCCCTCCGTCATCCTGAGTAATCGTTACAATGGGCGTCCGCTTGCATCGGCCATCGCTACGACCCTGAACCGGGAAATCATCAATCACGGCATGGCAAACGGCGGCCGGGAGTGCAGGGTACAGGTGCGCTATGTGGATGCCGATCGTGCTGCAGGCTGGCTGAATGCCTGTGATGATTCAGGCATTCCGGCCGCCGTCATCGAGGCCGCATTCCTGAACAACCGTCACCATGCCGCCTATCTGGCAGACCCGGCCGGAGCCCGGCGCTATGCGGAATCCATCGGTCGCGGCGTGGTGGCCTACCTGCGCAGCGGCTCGACTGTGGGGCATGTGCGGGCAGATGAGAACAAGGCAGACGAGGGCTCGTTCGGCTACGCTGCGGAATCCCGCCGGCTCAGAGTGCCGGGGGCAAAAATACTTGTCCGCTGAAGCCGGCCATAAGCAGAGCGCAGTAGTGTCAGCCCCGATCGTATCAGGCGTCTTGGCCGCTGGCCGGGGATGTAGGCAAACGGGGGAGAGATGATAACCATCACCCGTCGGATCTGCGCTGCTCATCGTCCACGGGTTCCTCTGTGGGAGGCATGCTGATGACGCGAGGGGCGATGTCTGCCAGTTGGCGGAGCGGATGTGCCATAATCATCAGGAGCAGCAGTTTACCGATGCCGGCAAAAAGGAGAGCTCCCGGTTGGTCGAAGACGAAAATGCACATTGTCAGGATGGGAAAAATGCCCAGTCGGATTTTGAGGATGCGGGTGGCGGCCTCCATGTTGGGCAGATTGACGAAAAAAATCAGCAGGAACAGCAGGCACACAATGAATGGAAGCAGGGCCTGGTTCAACAGAAGTTGCTTCTCTGTGAAAGTTGTGTACAGCGTGCATACCGGACAGATAACGGAGAAAAAGGCGGCCAGATAGCCCAGAAAACGCGTGAAGCCATAGCCCCGCTCCAGCAGCAGTACATCGTGACACCAGAGCACCAGCAGACTCAGCACGAACAGTTCCAGATTCAGGATAACGCTGCTGAGAACACCGCTGAGTACCCCCATGAGCAGATATCCGCCGGACAGAAACACCACTTCCGCAATGCTCAGGATAGCGCAGAGCATCAATCCTGTTCTGGCCAGTGCTGCCAGCTTACCCACGGTTCCCCTGACTCCGGGCAGTATCAGGAAATCATCATCCGGCATGGTTTTGTTCGGTTGCTGGTTCCGGGCGTATGGGAGCAAACCCCATGGGGAAACGCGGCTTGCCGCTCATGTCGGTGAGCACCCGGGTCTGTGTATAGCCCAGCTCCTCCATGAGGGCGCGGGTTGCTTCTCCCTGGTCATGACCCACTTCCAGCATGACCAGTGCCCGGTCAGCCAGATGGGGCAGGGCCTCTTTCACAAAGCGGCGCACGATATCAAGGCCGTCCTTCCCGCCGTAGAGTGCCGTGGCGGGGTCATGCTGCACCTCGGCAGAGACGGCTTCCCCCTCCGGCACATAGGGCAGGTTCGCCAGCACGAGGTTGAATGTATCCGGTGGTTGCACAGCCCCCTCTGCCGGAGAATCCCAGGCGGCGAAGAGGTCGCTGCGGTAGGTTTTTACCCGGGCCTCCAGGGCGGTGGCGTTTTCCAGGGCGAGCGAGAGGGCGGATTCGGAGATATCTGCCATGACGACTTCCGGCTGATGCCCGGCCAGCTCCAGCGCCAAGGTGATGCCGATGATGCCGGAGCCGCAGCCCATATCCAGCACACGCATGCCCTGCCGGCGCGGTGCCATTTGCAGGGCGAACTCCACCAGTTCTTCCGTTTCCGGGCGGGGGATGAGGGCGCGGGAATCCGTGCGGAACTCCCGGCGGTAGAACTCTGTGCTGCCCAGCAGGTGCTGCAGGGGCTCGCCTTTGCCGCGCCGTTTCAGCAGCTCGCGCAGCGGCACCAGTTTTTCCTCACTCAGCGGGTCTTCATAGTGCAGGTACAGCCAGGTGCGGTTGCAGCCCAGCACATGCACCATCAGGCTCTGCATGGAGTGCCGCGCGCCCTCGATACCGCGGGCTTCCAGATACGCCGTGCCAGAGGTCAGGATGTCCTGTATGGTTTTCATGCCGAAATGCTTATTTTAACTCATCCATGCGGGTTTGCATCTCCTCATGCTGCATGTGGGCAATGAGGTCGTCCAGCGCCCCGGAGGCCACCACAATATCCAGATTGTAGGCAGTGTAGCCGATGCGGTGGTCGGTCAGGCGGTTCTGCGGGAAATTGTAGGTGCGGATTTTTTCTTCTCTGCCGCCGGAGCCGATGAGGGCGCGGCGCTGGTCGGAATAGCTCTGCCGGGCCTCGCGCTGTTTCATTTCAAAGAGGCGGGCGCGCAGGATGCGCATGCCGGTTTCCTTGTTTTTGAGCTGCGAGCGCTCGTTTTCGCAGCGCACCATGATGCCCGTGGGCAGGTGGAAAATCTGCACGGCGGATTCCGTGCGGTTCACATGCTGTCCGCCCGCACCGCCTGCCCGGCAGGTCTCGATGCGTAAATCCTCCTGGCGAATCTCAATATCCACTTCCTCCGCTTCCGGCAGCACGGCCACGGTGGCGGTGGAGGTGTGGATGCGCCCCTGCGTCTCTGTGGCGGGCACACGCTGCACGCGGTGGACGCCGCTCTCGTATTTGAGGAAGCGGAATACCTCCTCGCCGCTCACTCGGGCCGTTACCTCGCGGAAACCGCCCACATCGCACGGGCTGGCATCCAGCAGCTCAAACGTCCAGCCCCGGCCGTCGGCATAGCGCTGGTACATCCCCAGCAAATCCCCCGCAAAGAGGGCCGCCTCATCCCCGCCCGTCCCGGCGCGGATTTCCACAATCGCATCGCGGTCTTCCGTTGCATCGCGCGGCAGGAGACTGTACTGTATCTTCTCCGTCAACCCGGGCAGGGCGGCTTCCAGACCCTCCAGCTCCATCTGCGCCATCTCCGCCAGCTCCGGGTCATCGCCGGAGGCCAGCTCCCGGTTTTCCTCCAGCTGCCGCTGCGTGGTCAGCAGCGTTTCCCAATCGCGCAGCAGCTCCAGGATGCGGCGGTGCTCTCGCATCAGCTCACCCGCTCGTCGCCCATCCGAAAATAACTCCGGGTCAGCTATCAGCGTTTCCAGCTCCTGTAACCGCACGCGGCGTTTCTCTATCAGCGGGGCGTAATCCATGGTACTCCGCGCATTCTAACCTACTCCTCCCGCCCGCGCAAGCGCAATTTGTGCCACGGCTGTATCTCTCCCCGGTAAATAAAAAAGAAAGGAGAGATCCGGAAAGCCTCTCCCCCCAATGAAAACGGCAAAACGTTCTTACTTTCTGCGCCGGCGGGCGGCAAGACCGGCCAGAGCCAGCAGACTCAGCGTAGCCGTGGTGGGCTCAGGGACGAGCGCGGCTTGTACTGCCGATGCAACTCTGGCGTTGAAGAATACAATGCCACCGTTGGCGGTATCAGGGTCTGTCTGGTCACAGGAGTTGGTGACGATGTAGCCCGTGGCTTCAACTCCTCCTGCGAATTTGCCGGTGATCGTAATGGGATAGTCTGAGTACCATTCTTCAAAATCGGCATTGTCTATGTTGAAGACGATATAGTCAATTTCCACGTCCTCCCCGTTGTACCAAGCGGTAGCTCCTTCTTTCAAATAATACCCCCAGTTGGCAACACCTCCGGAGACTGGATTGGTGATATCCAGTACCAAATTTTCGCCTACAGTCGGCAAGGTTCCTTCAAGCGTGTAGTTTTTGACGCGAATTCCATTTTTGAGCTCGAACGGAGCTTCAAGGAAAGGAACTGCGCCTTCGTTTTCATCATACACAATAACTTTGCCGTTCTCTGTGTCGATGAGGGTTGCTCCTTTGGCGATGGCGGCCCCTACCACGGTGGATTGTGATTCGCCACTAACGCGGATGGTTGTTGTATTGTCGTCGGTCGCATACGTCGCTCCACTCAGAGCCATTGTGGCAACTGTAAGCAGGAAGAATGTTTTTTTCATTGGTCGGCTGAAGCTGTTGTTTTTTTATGCGAATAATCAGACGGAAGTGTAACTTCCACTTATCAGAGATACTACCATAATTGTAGGTGAAGTCGAGAATAAATCTAAAAAAGACATCAAAAAAATGCAAATAAGTGGTTTCCGGGGTGGGGTAGTAAAAGGAAATCAGGAAGCGGCAAGCGGAGAAATGAGGGGGTAGGGAGAGGAATTCTCTTGTTTCAGGAGAGATTCCGTGTAGAATGGAGATGTTATGGCAAGGATGATACCGGCAGAGTTTCCACCCGTGAAACCCGGAGATACGGGGGCTATCGGTGAACAGATGGTCTATGAAGCCCTGCGGCACATGCCGGAGGAGTGGACGGTGATTCACAACTGCTGGCGGCATCTGCTGAGAGAGGATAAGGAGTCTGAACATCCGAATCACGTTTCCTACGAGGCGGATTTCATCGTCCTGATTCCCGGCTGCGGCATTCTGGTGATGGAGGTGAAGAACTGGAGCCGCGCCCGTGTGAGAGACGGCCGTTGGGAGCGCTGGGACAGCAAGGCGGGGCGCTATTGCCCCGTGAAGCATGACAGCCCGCTCAACCAGGCTTATCTGGCGGCGGGAAAGTTGCGGGAAGAGCTGAAGAAGGTTTTTTCCTGGGGGAAGTATGATGATACGAACATGGAGTTCCGTTCACTGGCGGTACTTCTGGGTAAACCGGAAAATTATGAAAACCTCCGCGAAATAAGAGCAGAGCGCCGTGCCATCGATGATTTGCAAAATCGCGAGCGTTATTCGCACCTGCAACGCAACGAGATATATGATTGGCTGTATCTCTGCGGCGACGAGGCGTTGAGAGATGACTTGCAATGGCATATCGAGAGTCTCTTCTGCTTTGGCAAT
Organism: Akkermansia sp.; assembly: GCA_017472085.1. Taxonomy (GTDB): domain Bacteria; phylum Verrucomicrobiota; class Verrucomicrobiia; order Verrucomicrobiales; family Akkermansiaceae; genus Akkermansia. Next base: position 12,895 of record JAFUQZ010000033.1, read on the forward strand.
AACAACTCTGCAGAAGAGATGGAGGAGGTGCGCCGCTATCTCCTGCAAAATCTGGTGTTGCAGCAGGATGCCGCCACGGTCAACCGCATCGTGGAGGTGGCCGCCGCACCGCTGGCCGCCCTGCTGCCTATGCTGGAGGAATCTCCCGGCGGTTTTCATGTGGAGGGGTGTGCCGGCTCCGGCAAGAGCACGATGCTCTGTGCTGAGGCTGCGCGACTGGCGCGGCGGGCAAAAGAATCCGGCTCCGGTCATCGGACTCTGGTGCTGTGTTACAACTTCAACCTGGCAGAGCATCTGCGCGTCAACGCCGGGATGAAATCCGCCGGAGTCAGCCGCTACGACACGTACAGCCCCCTGGTGCTGGATAATTTTCACACCGTAGCCAACCGAATCTGCACATGGGAGGGGCTGCCTTCCGCCGACGATGCCGGATGTTTTGAACCGGCGGCGCTGGAGACGCTCTGCGTCCGCATTCGCAGCAATGCCCGCTATGGCGTGGACGCCATTCTGGTGGATGAGGCTCAGGATTTTTCCGAGGAATGGTGGCCGGTGGTGCGGGCGATGCTGCACCCGGGCGGCAAGCTCTATCTCTTCTCCGATTCCGGGCAGCGGCTGTATGCGCAGGCCGGCCGTCTGCCGGAACTTCCCGTACACCTGCGCCTGCGGCATAACCTGCGCAACACCGGCCCGATTGCAAACTTTGCAGCCGCCGCTCTTTCGGAGGTGCGCCCGGAAGAAACTTTCCTGCCCATCTGCGGGCCGGCGGTCCAGGTGATGCCCGCATCCGATTCGCCGGCGGAGCGAGCAGCCGCCGTTCTCCGGGCTATCGATCTGCTGAAACAGGAGAACTTCCGCAACAACGACATCGTGGTGCTCACCCCCTGGCGCAACAATACCTCGCTCAAGGACGACTCCCTGGCTGAACTTATCGATTTTCCCGCCTCCGGCGAAACCCGCGAGCATGCGGACAAACGCCTGAAACGCTGCGCTTCCGCAAATGCTGCCCGCATCCTGGGCGAAACCATCAAAGGCTTCAAAGGGCTGGAAAGCCTTGCCGTCATCCTGACTGATATCAGTGCCCCGCGCGATGCCGAGAACTCCGGCTTTACCACATCAGAATTCTATGTGGCCTGCACCCGCGCCCGCTACCGCCTCATTATCATCCCCACCTCTTCCGGTGCGCAATATGTAAGAGAATTAGTGTGATTAAATATCAAAACGCTATTTTGACTTGAGTTTGTTTCTTAATTTGATAGTATATACCCCGAACCTATGAACACCCCCACCCTTCATTTTCTCGGCTGGAACCGCCCGGCCATTGAACTGGTAGCAGAAAAGCTGGAAGAGCTCCATGCCGCCGACCCCGACACCTTTCGCCGCGCCACCGTGGTGGTGCCCACCAGAGAAAGCGGACGCCGCCTGCGCGAATACATGGCCGAGCGAGCCGGCAAACCTGTTTTGATGCCCAGAATCAAGTTGGCAGGGCAGCTCATTCCGGCTTCGGGCGAAAATATTCTCTCCGAAACAGAAATACTGACCGTCTGGCTCCGTCTTCTTTCCGGCATTAACAATGACACACTGAAGCAGTATGCACCGCTTATTCCATATCGTCCGGAGGGGCATATTGAGAAATGGGCGGTTGGCGTGGCTCACAAACTCATCGCCTTGTGTAACCGGCTTGAACAGGAAGAAATCACCTATGATTCCGTGACCGGCCATCTGGCCCGAATGGAATCAGACATTACCGGCACGCTGGCAGCCCTGCCGGAGGAAGAGGAATACGAAACACGCCGCCGTACACTGACTGCGCAGCGCATCGTGCTGCAGCGCGAACAGAGCAGATGGCAGACTCTCAAACGCGTGTTCGGGGAGGTAGCGGCTCTTGCAAAACAGCTTTACCCTTCAAAAATACTTCCTTCTGAGGCGCGGAAGGCTCAACTGCAAAACACGGAATGGCCCGGGCAGTGTAGATTGATCATTCTGGCCTGTGTGCCGGAGTTTTCCACTCAGCTGCAGCATTATCTCAGCAACCTGCATGGCCACAACGGAGGTGAGGTGCAGGTGTGGATTCATGCACATGAGACAGAAGAAAAGGAGAACTTCGATGCCTTCGGCCGTCCGGTTGAGGCTGACTGGACCACACGGGAAATCCATATCCCTGATTCCTTTGTTTACACCGACAATGATCCGGAAAACGTAGATAACAATGCTTCAACTATTCATCTGGTGAACGATGCTGAAGCCATGGCTGAGGAAGCTCTCCGTCTGGCCGCCGGGCTCTCAACCCGGGAGGCTGTACTGGCTGTGGGTGATACCGATTTCTCTCCTGCTCTTCTGAACGCCTTTGATGCCGCCGGCTGGAAGCTGAATCTTCCGGAAGGACGCAGCCCCCTGTCGTCAGACCTTGGGCGTCTGCCTTCTCTGCTGGCAGATGCCTGTGAAGCTCGGGAATATCTGCCACTCTGGAATGAGGAAACAAATAGCATTACCGACAATGGGATGCAAGGCCTTGATGCTTTTGTGGCTCTGCTTCACAATACCGCCTTGCAGCAGATCTGCGCAGAAAATGCCGATGCTCTCATTGGTATGCAGGAACATGTGGAAAACATCCGTATGCTACTGCTTCCCGGTAGCGAATACGCACTGCTGCAAATGCTCAAACAGATTCCAACGGTGGACATGGGATATAAATCCATAGGTAAACTGCAAAAGTCTCATTGCGATGAATATCATGAGTACGCCGAGAAGGTATCTGAGCTTATCTCTGCACTGACCGGTGACCGGCAGGCTGAAACACTCAAAAAGCTGGCAAGGGATTTGGCGAAAACGTACACCGAAGGCTCTGACAAAGTAATGGCTAAGGCTATTGCCAAGCAGATGGAAGAATGCGCAGAACAGGGAAACAAGCTTCCCTCTCGGCTTTTCACTATGGAGCTTCTGCGCCGCAGGGTGGAGGACAAAGTGAGCGGACCGGCTCTTGTAGAACGCAATTCAAGCGTCGGCGATATTCTGGGATGGAAAGAACTGGCCTATACCCGGGAAAAGCATGTTATTCTGGCTGCCATACATGACGGCTGCATTCCCGAACCCGTGCCGGAGGACGACTTCCTGCCTGAGTCTCTCTGCCGGGAGCTGGGAATCCGCCACGAGAAGTTCCGCATTGCCCGCGACAGTTACCTGCTTACTTCGTTGATTGAAAGCCGCCGAAAAGAAGGCTGCCGCGTGGATTTCATCCTTGCTCGTCAAAAGGAGGATGGCTCCGTGCTGGCACCATCTTCCCTGCTTATGCGCTGCGGGGATGAGCTTCCCCGGCGTGCCCGTACCCTGTTCGCAGAGAGCAAGACTCCCAAGGTGCTTCCCAAAGCCGCCGAATGCCCACTGCGCAGAGCCGTAAATTGCCCAGACGTCATTTCCCCGGGAATGCTGGAATCCATAGCCCAAATTGCTCCGGACAAGAAAAATCCTTTCACGGTGTGGTACAAAGATGAGGATACTGGGGAAATGAAACAAAAGACCTTCTCACCTTCCTCCCTTTCCTCCTTCCTGCAATGCCCGCTGACTTTCTGGATTAAGAACCTGTTCAATATCGACCTGAGCAACTCGTACAAGGAAAACAAGGGAGAACTGGAAAGTAACGAATACGGCACCGTCATGCATGCTGTGCTCGATAAGCTTGTTGAAAAATTCCCCAGTAAGAAAGACTTGCTGCAGGTCTGTCCTGCGGCAGAAACTGATGCCACCGTCGGCATTGAACACATGCTGCAGAAGGGCAGAGAAATCGCTATGGTAGAGTGGCAGCGCGTCTACAACAGCACCACCACGCGCAACCGCCAGCCTCTCGCCATGGAGGTGCAGTTGCAGGCTATCGAGCGATCTCTGCTGGCCTTTGTTACGCAGCACCTGCAGGACCTGAAGGATGGCTGGTGTTGCGTGGTCAGAGAATACACCCTTGAGCCGGAAATTGAGTATGCAGAAGGTCAGTTCGCCCAATTCTCCATGAATGCCGACCGAATCGACCGCAACGAGGACGGTCGATGGCGTATCATCGACTACAAGACCTCCGGCAGTGAAAAGAAGCCACACAAAATTCACTTTGATGAGCTGGACAAGGATGAGAATTCTCTTTACTGCCGCTTTATGAATGTGCAGGGGTACGAATTCGGTACGGTGTACTTTGGCGACAGGTTGTACCGCTGGAGTGATGTGCAGTTGCCGCTTTATGCTTTTGGTTTGCGCCATCCTTCAGCCAAAAACCGGGCAGAGCTCGGTATTCCTGAATCTGAGGATATGTCTGCCGTTGTGCCGGAACTGGCATACTACAACCTGCAGAGTAAGACGGAAAAACTCGTTCCCTTCTACCTGATCAGGGAGGGGCGCGTACAACCCATATCCAGCAAAGTGCCCGACGTTCCCGAAGTTGCAGAGCTGCTGGAATCTGCTATGAAAACCGTGAAATCAGCCATCGGCATGATTCGAAATGGCCTGTGTCTGTTCTCTGCTGAATCTCTGGAGCTGAAAAACAAGCCGTACTCCGCGCTGGTCACCCGCGGCAGCAACACGCCACGCTTTGGTGCGCTCAGCCTGCAGAGCGACCCCCGCAGTCTCTTCGCCCTTCCCGCTCTGACCCGATAACTCTCTACCCGCCCCATTACCATGCATCACACGCAATCACACCTTTCCTCCCTTTCAAAGGAATACCACGTCACCAGCAACCGCATCGGAGCCTCTGCCGGCACCGGCAAGACCTACCAGCTCGCGTCACGATACATCGCCCTGTTGGTACTAGGCGTCAGTCCGGAGGAAATCATTGCCCTCACCTTCACCCGCAAGGCTGCCGGTGAGTTCCGTAACCGTATTTTGCAAGCCCTTGCCGAGGGGGCTGATGACAAACGCGATGAGAAAACAGGGCGCAATGAACTCACCGTTCGTGTATGGGAGGCTCTCAGCGGTCTGAAGATAGAGACTGCTGACTTCGGAGCTTGGAAGGCTGTTGAGGCCTCCAACCCTGTCCCTCTGCTGCCTGTTACTGCCGCCCTTGTTCAAGAAGCGGCCAATATGAAGCAATACCCTGAGCAGCTGTACAAAGAAAGTCCCTCCTTACAACATTATTACAAGTTTCCGGAGCCCGATGCCGCCACATTCAAGGTGTTGCTCCGGAAGATGGTAGCCGTGCTCAGCAAGCTGCAGCTCTCCACCATTGATAGTTTCTTCTCCTCTCTGGTAACGACCAACAGTTTGGAACTCGGCATGAACCAAGTTTCTCCGCTCGACCCCACAGAGGAAGACAACGTGCGCGCCGTCGCCATTCGCCGGTATCTGGATGCCCAGGGAGCCTGCGAGCAGACCCGCGCGGATTTCCTGGAAATGTTCAGCCGTATCACCGGCGGCGTGGGCAACCGCACGCAATCGCAAATTGAATCAGACCTGAAGGATTTCCTCCGCCTGTACCGTGAGCTGCCGCCGCAGACTCGGTGGGGCAGCATTGACTCATTCCCGAATGTCGGTGAGCTACGTATCGCCACGGCAGAGGAGCAGGAAATCTACACCAACAACGTCGCAGAGCTGGGCCGGCTGCTCGAGACCTACGGTGGAACCGTGCTGGAGCCGAAAGTATGCAGTCAGCTCCGCGACCTGGTCAATGGCGAAACCTACATCAAGAGAGATGCGGCAAAGATGGTGAACCACTATGCCAATCTCCCGCTGCTTGCGCCCGCGCTTACGACGCTGCTGGAGGCATTTTACCAAAATGCCGAACTGAACGATGAATTGAATCAGGCCATCCGTCTCTGGGAGGACAAAGGCTCAAATCACATACTCCATAAAGCTCACAACAAAGCCGTCAGCAATATCATCACAGAACTCCGCAAGGAAAACACGCGAAAACTCAGCGCCTCTCAGCAGCAAGCTATCAGTACCCTGGAAGCTGCCGTGCGCGCCCTTGGGCAGGTGAGCGATGCCAATACGGCCATTCTGATTCGCATAGCCCTGCTGGCCGAGACGCTGGCAAAGCATGCTATTCCCTGCAAATTGCGCGCCGCCGCCGTGCGCAGCGAAAGCCTGCACAAGCTGCTGGACGGCTATGCCGCCATTTACGATGCCCGCATTAAGGCAGACGGCCGGCTCACGTTCGATGATATTTCCCGCATGGCCAAGGAACTCATGCTGAAGGAGCCGGGCAACGATCAACTGCTGCGCCACCACATTGCCTACCGCATGGGCGGCAGAATCTCGCACTGGATGCTCGATGAGTTCCAGGATACCTCGGAAGCTCAGTTCCGCACACTCACCCCCCTGCTCAAACCCATTGTGGAGGATGCCGGCAGCAACGCCATCGACTTCTCCGGTGAACAATGGACCGCCGGAATGCCCGCCTGCTTGCAGAACCATCTGAAAAGCGAGAAACATTGCGTTGCCGGTGAAAGCCTGTTTATCGTGGGCGATACCAAGCAGAGTATCTACGGTTTCCGCACGGGCAAAACGGAGGTGTTTGACAGGCTGGCGAGCGAGGAGCCTTGGAAAAGCCCGCTGCAGCCATCGCCCCTGAGTTGCAGTTTCCGCTCCTCGTCGGTTATCATGGATTTCACCAATGAGCTTTTTACCGCCTTGGGCGAGGTGGAAAAGCAGCCGGAAAATGCCAAGGACGGCATCGAAAAGCTTCCCGTCACCTTCTCAGAGGACTTCTCTAAGCACAAATCCGCCAGGGATTTCTCCGGATATGCAGAAATGAGCTTCATTGCACCGCCCGGAGAAGATGAAGACGACGCAAGCCAGAAAGATCTCATCTACGACAAGGTGGTGGAGGTTCTCCGCACCCTGACAGATGCGGACTCCAAGCCCAGGAATGGCATGAGCATTGCCATTTTGGTGCGTTCTAACGACAACGCAGACGAAATACAGAAGCACCTGGTCAGTAAGATGCCGGCTCTGCCCACTCTGCTGGTCAAGGATAGCCTGGCAGCTGCGGCATGCCCCATGGGTGAAATCCTGCTCTATTTCTTCAAATGGCTGTTGCACCCCGGCGACCTCGCCGCGTTCAATGTGGTCCGCGCCTCCTTCTTGGCAGACTTCATCGGCAAAGAACCGTCTGTGTCGCACGCAAAGCTAATGCAGGAATTGCAGAGCATCGGGTTCCTCGGCATGATGCACACCCTGAAAGCCAAGCTGCCGGAAGAAGATGCGCAGGCCAATCAGTCCATCATCTTGCGCTGGCTGAACGAGGCCGTTGTCTTCGATGCCAAGGGTGCCACCTTGTCAGAGTGGGTGCAGCACATGAAGAATCTGAGCATGCAGGCAGCCGGTGCCTCCGGAGCGGTGCAGATCATGACCATGCACAAGAGCAAAGGCCTCGAGTTCGATGCCGTTATTCTGCCTTACACCTCCAGAGAAGCCTCAGATGCTACAAAGCATCTCACCTGCTTTGTGGCAGATGACTGCCAGTCTCTCATCCTCCCCCCGGGCGGAAAGAAAGAATGGGCTCGCTTCGGTACCCTGTTTACCTCCATGACCGCTCAGTGGCAGCAGCAGCAGCGTAAGGAGGCCTATAACCTCCTCTACGTTGCCATTACCCGTGCCAAGCGTGCCAACTACATCATCTGTCACGGAGCTAGATTAGTGGAATGCAAACCGCTCAAATCCGGAGAAATAAAGGAAGACTGGAAGGGGTGCGCCCACTCTACAGGCGGTCTGCTTCGCCAGGCATGCGTTTGGATGGGCCCGCAGGAAGAAGTATCCTATGACACTCTCACGGAGAATCATACCTACATCACCAGAGGCAACCCCTCTTGGTATGAGGAGCTGAAACCGAAATACACCGACTCTGAGCTGACGTCTTATATTCCCCCGCTGGGTGCTGCCATCCCCCGCCGCAAGCGTTCCAATCCCTCCAAACTGGCAAAGGCTGAGGACAAACAGACAAAAGAACCGGAAGCCGCACCCAAAGCAAAATCCACAACCATGTCTTACGCCGGCACAAAAGGTGCGGACTTCGGCACCATGGTGCATGAATGCTGGGAGACTATCGAGTGGAAGTCGGATGCTGCGGATGCATGGTACAACACCATCGCCACATCCCCCCTCTCAGACAAAGATGCCGAACGCGCTCGCCAAGTTGTAGCCGCCGCCCTGCAGCAGCCGGAGGTGGCAGCGCTCTTCACCCGTCAGCCGGGGCAGGTGGTTTACAATGAGCAGCCCATCGAAGCCATTACCGAGGATAACGAATGGCTCTCCGGCACTATCGACCGCCTTGTCCTTACGTACGACGAATCCGGCAAGGTGACCGCTGCCCACATCATCGACTTCAAAACCAACCGCCCGGTGCCGAAAGAAGGCTACACCGATTTCTACGCCTGGCTACACGACCACTACGAAGACCAGATGACCGCCTACTGCAAGCTCATCGCAGACGCTTTCGAGCTCTCGCACAGCGACGTCACCCTAACCCTCATCTCCTGCCCGGGGGATTACATTAAATACCCTGCCCGTGTAGTGCGTTACGCAGAGAAGGGGGTAATGGCGTAAAAAATAAAATCCACTCTGAGTATCCCCTCCCGTAGCGTGTAATCAGCCCCCTCGCTGCGGGAGAAAGTTTTCTGAGATTCATTGTTTGATTGATAAATTTTGTGGATGTCCACATGTGTCCCAAAGAATTTTTTAACGGTAGTAAAATAGCCAAAATCAGAGCAAAGAAAATGAAAGATTGATTTTTTACCCGTAATACGTATGCTGGTGCTGTTTCAAAAACATCTTCCTTGGAGGACTGTACATCTTTTCTCCTAAACCGTTGCACTTTGTTGCTCTTGTTTTAAATTTTAATTGACATCATAGTAAAAAATGATAGATTGATATTTGTTAAATGATAACGGAACTGTATGTTTAAAGAACTTAAAAAAGAAAATCGCAAGACTGAATTTGACTCTTGGTTGTTGAGCCGTTCAAGACCTGTTAAATCTAATTATTATCGCGGAAATATAGATATTGTTTCTAAAGATTTGATAAAAGGAGATTATGATGATTTGGAAAAAATCGATATATACAGTTGTGAAAATCCTTTGCTGTTACTGGATGTAATGTCGAAACTTCTAATAAATGAAACATTTATAGAACGAGACGATAAGAAAAATAAGGCGCTGCGTCAGATTTTATGACTAGCATGGGGCAAGCTGAGCAAGAAAAGAGGGACTGGAGGCAAGGCGAAGTCTGAGATACAAATGCTGCAGGTCAACAATACCCCTCATTTTTAGCTGAATCTTTGATATTTTTGAGT
>JAFUQZ010000034.1 GCA_017472085.1 Akkermansia sp.
CCACTGTGCTTGGTTCAGCTCGAAGACGAAAATGTTGCTATTGACACCTCCTGAGCATAAAGTTTTCGGCTCTTTTCCATAACTCCGCTTCTCATCGGGCTTTCGCCTTATGAGCCAGGAAACTTTGGGACACATGTGGTGGTAGGCAATCAAAAATCCCCCGCTGAATGAATCGGTCATCCGGCGGGGAATGGGGTGTTATGATGATGTATATGGTCGGGGAGTTGGGTGAGGAGTTATTGGCTCCTCAGAGCTTTTCGCTCACCAGGCAGACGACATCGGCGGGCAGGGGCACGTAGTTCAGACGGGTGGCTTCCGCGGCGCCTTCCGTGAAGCACCACTTAAAGTATTTGCTCATGGCCGCTTTCTTATCGGCCGGGGTGTCACGCCGCAGCATGATGTAGGTCACGCCGGTGATGGGCCAGGATTTCGCGCCGGGGATGTTGGTGAGCTCCATGTAGAAACCGGGAGCATTTTTCCAGTCGGCTGCCGAGGCTGAGGCGGAGAAGCTTTCCGAACACGGGCGCACGTACTTGCCATCCGCATTTTCCAGCGTGGCGCAGTTGAGTCTGGCTTCTACGGCATAGGTGTATTCGGTGTAGCCGATGGCACCCTTGATTTTTGCCACGCTGTTGCAGACTCCCGGGTTTTTGTTGCCGCCGATGCCGACAGGCCATTTCACCGCGGCGCCTTGCCCCACCTTTTCTTTCCACTCCGGTGAAATCTTGGAGAGGTAGTTGGTGAAGATGAACGAGGTTCCGCTGGAGTCTGCGCGGCGCACAACGGTTATCTTGAGCTTCGGCAGTCTGACCCCGGGATTAAGGGTGGCAATGGCCTTGTCGTTCCACCGGGTAATTTTGCCCAGATAGATGTCTGCCAGTACCTTGCGGCTGAGCTTGAGAGCCCCGTTCTTGACCCCGGGGAGGTTCACGATGACAACCACACCGCCGGTGAGCATGGGCACCATGGTCAGCCCGGCCACATCCTGTTGTTCCCGGGTGAGGGGATTGTCCGAACCGGCAAAGTCGATGGTTCCGGCCTTAATCTGGTTGAGCCCGGCACCGGAACCCACACTTTGGTAGGTGACGCTGATATCCGGATTGGCCTGAGAGTAGGCATAGGTCCACTTCTGGTATACCGGGGCAGGGAAAGAGGCCCCGGCGCCGGTGATGGTGGTGGCGGCCTGGGCGAGCGAAGCAACGCCCAACAACGATATGACGATATTTTTAAGCATAGTTCGAGTATATGGTTAAGGTATCTTAACCGGGTTAGTTGTTTTTTCGGGTGTGGGGCGGCATCTGTACCGCCCCGATATGGTATCAAATGTGCGGTATCAGAAGTTCACGCGCATGGCGCCGGTGAGCCCCCAGCCGGTGAATCCCTTGTTACCTGCGGCATCGGTGCCGTGGGAGTTCAGGTATTCAGCACCGAGCATGAGCTTCATGCCATCCGGGTTTTTCGGGCAGACGTAGTAGTTCATGCCGAAGTAGAGCCCCTGCACGAGGTCCGCAGCACCGCTGTAGGTGCTGTTTTTGGTGTAGAAGTGACCGTCCCCCGCAATGGCGTTGCTGCCGGCGGCCAGCTGGTAGCGGAACACGCCCTCGAAATGCGGAGAAATGCGGTAGGTGGGCATCAGCACGATTCCGTAGGCGTTCTCTGCCTGCTCAGAATTCAGGTTGAACGCAGCAATGGCTTCGGCGGTGAAGCTCAGCCTGTCGCGTCTGGCTTCCCAGGTGAGCGCCACGATATCGCGAGCACCGCAGCCTTCGTAGGAAAGGTCGGTCTGTCGGAGGTCACTCCAATCGACAAAGGAGTGCATGTAGTCCAGGTAGAGGCGGCTGTTATCGCCGGTGGCGTAGTTGATGCCGCCGCCGAACATATAGCCGGTATCGCTGTCAAAGGAGGGTTCCAGCCATTGGTTGTCGCGGGCTCCGTTTATCCACAGACCGGCTTCCCAGCCCAAGGCGGCTTTCTTGTCTGCGTTCTTGAACGAGAGACCGTAGTTTTTCTCTGACTTGAGCTGGTTGACGAGCAGGGAACGCTCTATGGTGACAATCTTCGCACTGGAGGTGCGGTATTCACCCATGAAAGCCGGTTTGTGTTTACCGAGGGTGAAGCTCACCGGCTTGGCGATTTTGCCGGAGATATACAGCTCATCCAGCGAGGACGAGGTGTGGGTCTGATTCCACTTGCCGTTCTTGAACTCATCGCGTCCTTCCAGCCCGCCGATATTCCAGTTGGTCACGAGGGTGAAGCGGTTGAGCACCCTGGCCTGGGCAGCGATACGGAAGCGGCGCCATCCGCTGTTGGTGTTGCGACCATGCTCGCGTCCGCCTTTTTCGCGGTCGGCTCCGCCCGCCGGAGCCACATACCCGTACTGGTACTGGGCGCGGAACTTCACGCGGAAATCCTGAATCCAGGGATTCTCTGCCCCGTCACGCTCTGCATTGAACACATCCAGACGCTCGGAAATGGACTTGCAGAGGTCAAAGGGCTGCTTCTGCTGGGGAACGGAGGACTCCGTTGCCGCATTGGCTGCCTGGCAGAGAGAGGCTGCGCCCAGCGTGAGCGCAAGCGTGGTCAGTATAGTCTTGTTCATACGTTTTTTTGTTTTGTTGTATCGCCCGGCTTTTGGTCACGGGTGAGTTCCCATAGCCTTGCGACACCTGCAGTATAACCGAAAAACACCGCATCCGGCAAGTTTTCCACGGTGAAAGAAAAGCCACATACATTGTGGCGCAAATGCCACACGCTGTAAAGAAAAAACGACAGAAAAGCACGGACTCCGCACGTGTCTCCGATTTTTTAAGAGCTTGGATAATCGCCGTCATCCTTCAGGCAGCCTTTCTGTGTCCGGTAAATGCGTATTTTAAGGACGAGGACGATGGATAATGTAAGATGGAGAAGTTCGGCGAGCCTCCGGCTCCCAGTAGGTCAACGAGTTGGTTGCAAGCGTCTGCATGCGAGCACAGCGGGTGGAATTCTGCACCTTGTCCATCATACATCTGACTTTGTACTCCCCGTCAAAATCCCATTTGCCGGGCAAAATCTTCGGGTCTCGCATGCACGGGTGCAGAAACGTCCGGTTCGGTTTGTTTTGATCCAATACGTGTTGTTTCGTATGGATTTTCCCGGTCTCCGGGCTGTTCACGCGCACACCTTGCGCATATTTCTGTCAGATGTGCTGATTACGGCTTGACGCGGAGAGCAGAATCAGGTATGGTGAGTAACACCTCAAACACACACACGCTATGCCTTCAACAAAACAGATACACACGATTTCCGTCCTGGTTGAAAACAAGTTCGGTGTGCTCTCCCGTGTGGCCGGTCTTTTCTCCGGCCGTGGTTACAACATCCACTCCCTGAACGTTGCCCCCTGCGAGGATTCCCGTTTCTCCCGCATGAACATCGACGTGAAGGAAGCCGGTGAGAAGCTCGACCAGGTCATCAAGCAGCTCAGCAAGCTCGTGAATGTGGTAGAGGTAATCGACTTCCGCGATGAGCCCACCATTTACCGCGAAATCGTGCTGATGCGCGTAGGCTTTGCCGAGGGTGAGAGCAAGAGCTCCATTCTGGAGACGGCAAACATCTTTGGTGCCAAGGTGCTGGATGCCACCCGCTCCACCATCACGCTGGAGATTTCCGGCGGTGAGTTCCGCATCAATCGCTTCCTCAACCTGATGGAAGACTACGATGTGCAGATGGTCATCCGCTCCGGCAAGATTGCGGTGCTGAAGCCGGAGAAATAATCGCCGTTCTGTTCCTTTCATAGTAACGCGGAAGCCCGGAATACAGGCTTCCGCGTTTTTTTTCATCGGAATGGGTGGGGGTAATTCCGATAAAAATCAGTGCCGATGATGACGGCGGTCATCGTGCCTGTCTCTGTCTCGGCGTCGTTCACGCTCGCGCCTGTCGTCCCGGTTTTCCCGGCGGTCGCGGCGTTTTTCCCGGGCCCGGTCATTGGAATAGTCGCGGGCACCATCGATGATGGGTTGCAGAATATGGTTGCTCATGGGAGTCGTGGTTTGTGCAGCTGCCGGAATGGCGGACAGGCAGCTCATGATGATGAGTAGGGAATATCGATTCATATCAGATAAAAGGGTTAAGAGTGAGATGCTTCTGTGATTATATACGGTTGAAAAACAGCTCGCACATGTGTCCCCAAGTTTTGGCAAAACACCCATTATACACTAAAAATTGAAACGTTTTGACAAATATCCCTCGGAGGGGGTATCATGCAGCCCATTCATTGCCGGAAGTGTTCATTTGTTCCGGTATCGTCGTAAGCCGCTTGTTTTTAATTCGTAAATCGCAATTCGTCAATCGTAAATCCACGTGTCCCAAAGATTTGGGACACATGTGAACAGCTTATCCGCCGGCTTTGTACTTGACGCTCCATAGGCGTTCTGCTAGAATTTTTCGCGAATGGAAGAGAGCGAACAGCAGGAGGATGAGCGTTATCTGCAGGAGCAGATTATTACTTATCTGGGGAATAAACGCCACCTGCTGGGGTTCATCGGTCAGGGCGTGCGCCGTGTGCAGCAGCGTCTGGGGAAGCGTCGGCTGCGTTGCCTGGATGCCTTTTCCGGCTCCGGAGTCGTTTCCCGCTACCTGAAGCAGTTTTCCGAGTGTTTGTACACGAACGATTTGGAGGACTACGCCCGAGTGCTCAATACCTGCTATCTGGCGAACAGCGGAAGCGTTCGTGAAGCTCGCTTGCCGGAGCGCTTTGCAGAGTTGATGCATCGTCTGCCGCAGGAAATGACCCCCGGTTTGCTGTCCTCGCATTATGCTCCGCAGGATGATGCGCATATCTGCCGCGGCGAGCGCGTGTTCTATACCCGCCGCAACGCCGTGTATCTGGATTCTGCGCGGCGGCTCATAGGAGAACAGCCGGAGGCGGTGCAGCCCTTTTTTCTGGCGCCGCTGTTGTATGCCGCTTCCGTTCATACCAACACCTCCGGCGTGTTCAAGGGATTTTACAAGAATGCCGAGGGTGTGGGGCAGTTTGGTGGACGCGGGCGCAATGCTCTGCAACGCATCTGTGCCGATATTGAGTTGCAGTACCCGGTATTCTCGCGTTTTGATTGTGAGCACCATGTGTTGCAGGGGGATGCTGCGGAACTGCCTGCAATCCTGCCGGAACTGGATTTAGCCTATGTTGACCCACCCTATAACCAGCACCCCTACGGTTCCAACTATTTTATGCTGAACCTGCTGCTGCGGAATGAGATGCCTGCGGCGTGCTCCTCCGTTTCCGGCATCCCTGCGGACTGGAATCGCTCGGCCTATAATCGGCGCCGGGATGCAGCCGAGAGCCTGCATCGGCTGCTGGCAGAGCTGCCGGCGCGCTTTATTCTGGTGTCATACAACTCGGAAGGCTTCATCACGCCGCCGGAAATGCGGGAACTGCTCGCCCCCCTCGGCAGAGTGCAGGAGATGGTGACGGACTATGCCACTTTCCGCGGCTGTCGCAATCTGCGTGCCCGGTCTCTGCAGGTGCAGGAGTATCTGTATCTGGTGGAAAAATAATGCGGACAGTCCTATGAAGAAGCCCAAATCACTTCAACCGTATCGCTCGCGCATGGAACAGCGTGCAAGGGATGCACTCCGGCTGCCGGAGCAGGAGAGGACTGCTTTTTTCTACTGTAACGGCAGGAGCAGGGTGGAATTCAGAGCTGCGGTTGAGTCCGGCGAGCCGGAGGCTGTGGAGCTGGCGCTGGAGGTGCTGGCAGGCGAGGTCTGGCCGCAACCGGGATATGCCCGCGGTTTTCGAGCATCGTTGCGGCGTGCGGCGGCAGCAGATGTGCTGCCCCCCGGGCAGAGAAAACTCCTTTTTGCCATAGAGTGTCGCTATCTGGAGCGACTGGGGTTTGCGGCTTTCTATTCTCCTCTCTCCGCAGAGCAGGAAAGAGCGGTTCGCAGACTCCCCGCTCAGCGAAAATGGATGATGGTGGCTTTCGGCGAACTGCCTTCCCTGAATCCGCCGAAGCTTCAGCCTGTCCCGGCTCCGGTGGCGGCGATTGCCCGATTGACAGAGGCCGGTATCCTGTCTCCCGCCCTACAGCAGAAATTGCTGAACCCCGATGGGGAACTCATCATGGATTTTCTGCACTTGCCGGAGGCCGTGCTGCCTCAGCAGCACCGGCAGAAGCAGTTGCCGGATGTGGCGGCGGATACCGTTTGTTATCATCTGAATATCATGAACTCCTGCTGGGTGATTGCCCCCTGGCGGGTAGTGCGGCATGAATTGGGCTTCAGCCTGGCGGCCGATGGGAGCTTCTACTACAATCTGGATGAGTGGGACGGCATGTTTGCGGCCCATCTCAGCCACGGGTGATGAATCCTGCTGCCAGATAGCCGAGAATGAAACAGATGATGCTGCCGATGAGGGTGGCGGTAATGTAACCGATGGCGGTGAGGTGGTGTCCGGCGCGGAAGAGGAAAGTGTTTTCCAACGCAAAGGAGGCCAGGGTGGAGTAGCCGCCGCAGAGCCCCGTCATGAGCGCGGCGCGCAGGTGAGGGGATTCCACAAGCCCGTGGACACCCAGCGCACAGAAGATGCCCATGAACAGGCAGCCGCCGTAGTTGATGAACAGCGTGTGCCAGGGCATATCCACCTCTGTGATACCCCATCTGGTGGTGATGAATACCGCTGTTATGTAGCGCAGCACGCCGCCGATAAAGCATCCGCAGCCCACATACATCATTGTTCTGAACGAAAGTTCCATATTGCTGCCCCTCATTGTAGCAGACAGATGTTATTTTTCAAGCCTCATGGATGAGAGTTTTCTGCGGCACGTGCGTCCCAAAGATTTGGCAAAATACCCATTATACACTAAAAATTGAGGCGTTTTGTCGAATCTCCCCCGGCGGGGGTATCATGCCGCTCATTCATTGCCGGAAGAGTTCGTTTATTTCGCTATCGGCGTAAGCCGCTTACTTTTAATTCGTAAATCGTCATTCGTCAATCGTAAATTCACGTGTCCACAATCTTTGGGACACGTATGTTTCTGCGGTGGCACGCATAATGCTTGAGTGAAAGGAGCTGCTCATGTAGAATGCAGCACATGAAGTTGCTGCGAATCGGTACTCGCGGGAGTGAGCTGGCTCTGGCTCAGACGCGTTTGGTGATGGAGGCGTTGCGGAAGCAATACCCCGGGCTGGAGTGTGAGTATACCATCATTTCCACCGCCGGAGACCAGCGGACGGATATCCCGCTGCATCGGGTGAATGCCGTTACCGGAACCGGGGATAAGGGGGTCTTTATTGCCACCATCGAGGAAGCTCTGGCCCGTGGTGAGATTGATTGTGCCGTCCACAGTCTCAAGGATATGCCCGGTGTGCTGGATGAGCGCTTCGCTCTGGCTGCCGTTCTGCCTCGCGAGGCGGTGGAGGATGTGCTGGTGATGAAAGCCGGTAGCCATCGGGAGGCTCCCGTGATTGCCACCGGCAGTGTGCGCCGCATGCAGCTGGTTCAGACGTATTGGCAGGGTAAAGCCCGCACGGTACCGGTGCGCGGAAATGTGGCAACGCGCCTCCGCAAGCTGGCCGAAAACCCGGAGGTGGACGCCACGCTTCTGGCCCGCGCCGGGTTGAACCGCCTGGGCTATGGCGATTCCATCACCGTTGATGGGGTGGAGCTGACGGTCTGTCCCTTGCCGCCGGATGCCTTTACCCCGGCATTGGGGCAGGGAGCCATTGCGGTGGAAACACGAGCCGATGCGCCGGATATCACGGCTCTGATAGCAGCCATCAACCATCAGCCCACCTATCGCTGCATTTCCTGTGAGCGTGCCTTCCTTTCTCTGCTGAAAGCGGATTGCTCCGTGCCCGTGGGAGGGAACGCCCGGGTGGAAGCAGACGGAAGCCTGCATGTGCAGGTGGTCTACTACACTCCGCAGGGACGCCGAATCGATTTGGCTCGCCATTTTGCGCCGGAGGTGGAGGCGGAAGAGGCGGCGACCGTCATGTATGAGTTACTTTGCGCGGAATTGAAGGCCTGATATGTTGTTCTCTTCTTTTATCCGACCGACGGCGCTTGTACTGGCGGCGGCATCGGTGGCGGCGGCAGAAACGCTGCCGTGGGAGCGGGAGCCCCTGCCGCCGGCGGTGGTGCGAGCTGCCCTGCAGCCCGACTGGGTGTTTTGCGAGGAGGTCTGTGATTGGCGAAAGCCCGTGGCGAATATTTTCCGCCCCCTGGTGCGCGATTGTGCAACGGCCCGGGAGGCCGCATTGACCATCGCTTCGCAGATGACGGCCGCAACGGGGGTGTATTACAGCATGGAGCGTCGCAAGGCCAACATGAATGCCTTGGAAGCCCTGCGGGAGAAAAAAGTGTCCTGCACCGGGCAGAGCGTGCTGCTGGTCTGTGCCTTGCGTTCCGTTGGAATCCCCGCGCGTGCGGTGTGGGTGTTTACCTGGAATCACCTTCCCGGTAATCACACCTGGGCAGAGGCCTGGATTGACGGGGGATGGCGAATGATTGAATTCAATGAAAAGGCGTTTAACACCCCGTGGGTGATGGAGAATATCGGCATGCTGGATGCCCGTAACCCGATGCAGCGCGTGTACGCCGTCGGTGGACCGGATGCCGGCGCCGTCATCCCTTTTCAGGTGCCAACCGGCAGGTCGCTGACCGTGGAGGACGTAACGGCTCGCTATCAGCAATGGTCGCGAGAGTGGTATGAGCAGGCCGGACTCCCGCCGGACTGCCAGCGCTTGATGGTGGATGTGCGCGAGCGACAGGAAACACCTCGTACCGTGGAACTGGTGGATGCGCGGGGGACGGTTGTCTCTCGTGCGCTGCTGCCCACGCTGCGTGATGATGTGCGCCGCTGTGCGACCCTGCTGCTGCCTCGTTCCGGCAGATATTACCTGAAAACAGATTCGGATACCATCGAAGTAACCGCCACCGAAGCACCCGTGCGTATCATTCGCTTGCCGCGTTGAGATCCCCCGTCCGCGCCCGCCCGCCACATGCCCCATGGCCGCATTTTTGTTTCAACTTATCGGTTGATTTGCAAAATCCGGACGAACTTGAGGCGTTTCGACCCCTTTTTCAGGACTTGAACGGGTGAAAATCGGCAAGATGATGGCCGAATGTCGTTCGCCGGATGGCTTTAGGTGTCAGCTGTATCACACATGGAATTTTGGAAATTGGGGGGGCTATTTGGTAGTTTTCTATTGCCCCCTGACTATGTTTGTGGTAGCATCAACGGAGACTTTTATGCACTATGGCAGTTCACGATTTTCCGGTTTCGATGCACTCCGTTAATGGGGTGCTTTTCTGTGCTGAATATATGACCAACTGTTCTTTTTAACCGCTCTTCCATCTACTCACATGAATAAGCAACAACTTGCATCCAAAATCTGGGAGTCAGCAAACAAGATGCGCTCCAAAATCGAGGCCAACGAGTATAAGGACTACATTCTCGGCTTCATCTTCTACAAGTTCCTTTCTGACAAGGAAGCAAAGTACCTCCGGGAAAACGGCTGGACGGAGGAAGACCTGCCTGCCGTTACCGAGGATGACTCCGACACTGTTGATTATATCCGCCAGAATATTGGCTACTTCATCTCATACGAGAATCTGTTTTCCACATGGATTGCCAAGGGTAACGATTTCAACGCCTCAAATGTGACGGACGCGCTTTCTGCATTCAGCCGCCTTATCAATCCCACCCACAAGAAGGTCTTTGACAAGGTGTTTGCTACCTTGGAAACCGGACTTTCCAAGCTGGGTGAATCTTCCGGTGCTCGCACCAAGGCTATTCGCGACCTCCTGTACCTTATCAAGGATATCCCGATGGA